>CALESR010000097.1 GCA_937907485.1 uncultured Paracoccaceae bacterium
AAAGGTTCCCCGATAACCCAAGCCGGTTATGCGATAACAAAGGCGTAAGGGGTTGGCGGAATTGGTGCTTTTTGGCGCACCTCCGGCGCCTGCCTCTGCCCGGCCTTTGCGTGCCTGTCACGGCACCCGGTTGACTTGCCCTGCGCAACCCGTCCAGATGCATGCAATCGGCGCCCGCTGTCACGCGATAACCGGCGCCTTCTCACAGCCCAGGACTGCCGGATGCCCCATCCCCTTGTAACCGATTCGGATATCGAGACCTTTCAGCGCGATGGCGTCGTGGTGATTCGCGGCCTCTGGGGCGACTGGGTCGAACCCCTGCGCGCCGGGATCGAACGCAACCTGCGCGAACCCGGCCCTTATGCCGCCGAAAACCTCAAACCCGGCGAGGGTGGGCGGTTTTTTGACGATTATTGCAACTGGGAGCGCATTCCCGAGTTCGTCGAAGTGATCCGCCAGTCACCGGTGGCCGAGGTGGCGGGCGATCTGATGCGCTCGGCGCGGGTGCAGATGTTCCACGACCATGTGCTCATCAAGGAACCCGGCACTTCGAAACCCACGCCTTGGCACCAGGACGGGCCCTATTATTTCGTCGAGGGTCGCCAGACAGTCAGCTTCTGGTCGCCACTCGATCCGGTGACCGAGGCAACCCTGCGTTGCGTCGCTGGTTCGCATCGCTGGCCCAAGCAGGTGTTGCCGACCCGTTGGCTGGCCGAGACCGCCTTCTACCCGGATTCGGACACCTACATGCCGGTCCCCGACCCCGACGCCGAGGGCATGGCGATCCGCGAATGGGCGCTCGAACCCGGCGACGCGGTGGCCTTCGATTTCCTCACCCTGCACGGCGCACGTGGCAATACCACCGACCGGCGCCGCCGCGCCTTTTCCTTGCGGCTGGTAGGCGAGGACGCGCGCTATGTCGAACGCCCCGGCCGCACCTCGCCGCCCTACCCCGGTCATGGCATGATCGCCGGTCAACGCCTGCGCGAAGACTGGTTCCCTGTGCTGCGCGGATGATGAGGCTGCGCGCATGAGCCGCCCGGCCAAGCATTCCCTGACCCTGCGCGGCCATCGCACCTCGGTCTCGCTGGAACCCGAGTTCTGGGCAGCTTTTCGCGCCCTCGCCGCCCGCCGGGGCCAAGGTATCAACGATTGCGCCGCCACCATCGACGCTGCGCGCGGCGATACTGGCCTTGGCACCGCGATTCGTCTTGAAGTGCTGCGCGACCTGCAGGCCCGCGCGCTACCCTGAGCCCGTTCGCACCAAGCGCCACGTTCAGAGTGCTCGCAAATCCGCCCGATAGCGGCGCATGTTGTCCTGATAGTGGCGCGCCGACAGCCGCAGGCGGTGAAAGGCCGCCTCGTCGAGTTGACGCACAACCTTGCCCGGCGCGCCCATCACGAGGCTGCCGTCGGGGATTTCTTTGCCCTCGGTAATCAGCGCCCCGGCGCCAATCAGGCAATTGCGGCCAATCCGGGCGCCGTTCAGCACAGTTGCACCCATGCCGATCAGGGTCTCATCGCCAATCGTGCACCCGTGCAGGATGACGTTGTGCCCGATGGTGCAGT
>CALESR010000098.1 GCA_937907485.1 uncultured Paracoccaceae bacterium
CGGTCTGCTCGCAGGTGTCGCAACCCGTCGGATGGGCGATCTGCGCGGGCAGGGGCACGCCATGGGCGGCGAATTGCGCGGCCTCGTCGGCGGTGGGCGGCGCCATCCGCGCGCAATCGGGGCACAGCCGCCGCACCAGCCGCTGCGCCAGCACGCCGCGCAGGGTGGTGGCGATCAGATAGCCCTCGACCCCCAGTTCACGCAGCCGCACCACGGCGGCCAGCGCGGTATTGGCGTGCAGCGAGGAAAACACCAGATGCCCGGTCAGCGCCGCTTCGCAGGCCACCTGCGCGGTCTCGCCGTCGCGGATCTCGCCGACCAGGATCACGTCGGGGTCTTGCCGCAGGATCGATCGCAGGCCACGGGCAAAGGTCAGTCCGATTTCCGGGTTGACCGGGGTTTGCGAGATGCCGGGCAGATCGTATTCGACCGGGTCCTCGACGGTCAGGATGGTGCGCTGGTCGCGGTCGGCCAGCCGGAGCAGCGAATAGAGCGTCGTCGTCTTGCCCGATCCGGTGGGGCCAGTGGCCAGAATGACCCCGTCGGGCAGCGCCGACAGACGGTTGAGGCGGGCAGCCTCGGCCTCGGCCAGACCCAACCGGTCCAGCGCCATCAGGCCGCCCGAGCGGTCCAACAGACGCATGACCACCCGCTCGCCGTGATGGCCGGGCAAGGTGGACAGCCGCACATCGATCGCCCGCCCGCCAAGGCGCAGCGCGATACGACCGTCCTGCGGCAACCGGGTCTCGGCAATGTCGAGCCCGGCCATCACCTTGAGCCGCGAGACCACGCGGCGGGCGGGCACGTCGCGGCGATCAAAGATCGTCTGCATCGTGCCGTCGATGCGGCTGCGGGCGCGAAG
This sequence comes from uncultured Paracoccaceae bacterium, assembly GCA_937907485.1. Classification (GTDB taxonomy): domain Bacteria; phylum Pseudomonadota; class Alphaproteobacteria; order Rhodobacterales; family Rhodobacteraceae; genus Pararhodobacter. Next base: position 863 of record CALESR010000098.1, read on the forward strand.
GCCATCCTCGTGCGGTTCAAGATGCAGGTCCGAGGCCGAGCCGCGCACCGCCTGACGCAGCAACTGGTTGACCAGCTTGATGACCGGGGCGTCCTCGGGCGCTTCGAGCAGGTCACGCGCGGCGCCGGGGCGGTCCGTTGCGCTGGTATCGAAGGTGATGTCATCCTCGGCCACCGCAGCGGCGGCGCCGTCATACGTCCGGGCAAGGCGGGCCAGAAACTCGTCCTGCTGCAGGGGTTCCGGCGTCAGCGGCACCCCGGCGAACAGCCTGGCAACGCGCAGGCCATTCATCGTGATCGCAGGGCCGGTCACGAGGGCCGCACCGTCGAGGGCGACCTGATTGTCGCGGGCAAAGGCAAAGGGCAGCCGCGTGGATTGCGTCCCTTCGGCCATCGCCTATTGCCCCACGCCCACGTTCAGCCGGGGCGGCAGGGCCGGAAACAGCCGCTCGCGCACGGCCTGATCGACATAGGTCTGATCGAAGGGCTGGTTCAGGTCGACACCGTCAAAAGGGAACCCGGTGCGCCGGACCTGCGGATACAGCGACGGATCGTTGCGCGGGGCGATCTGGCGGCTGAGGCTTTCGGCCTCGCGCGCGAGTTGGCGGCTAAGGGTGGTGGCCTCGCGTTCGGAGCCGACGACGCGTGGGCGCAGCATGATGAGCAACACGCGCTGACCCTCTTGCACGCTGCGGCCCCGGAACAACTGGCCGATCACCGGCAGGTTCGACAGGCCCGGCACGCGCTGGTTCTGCGAGGTTGAATTGTCCTCGATCAACCCGCCCAGAATGATGACCTCGCCGTCGCCAACCAAGGCAGAGGTGGACAGACGCCGCCGCGCCGTCACTTCGCCACCGGCCGCTGCCGTGGTGCCGGTCAGGTTCGACACTTCTTGCGCGATGGCCATGCGCACGGTGCGGTCGTCGGTGATCTGTGGCCGCACGGTCAGGGTCAGGCCGACGTCCTGACGCTCGATGGTCTGAAAAGGCTGGGTGGGCACCGCACTGTCGCCGACGGTGGAATACTGGCCGGTCACAAAGGGCACGTTCTGCGCCACGATGATCTCGGCTTCCTGATTGTTGAGCGTCATCACCGACGGGGTGGACAAGAGCCGGGTCGATCGTTCGCGCGCAATCGCCGCGATCATCGCCGAGAAACTGCCGTCGGAATACCCGATCATGCCGCCGCTGCCGGGGTTGGCCTGCGTGCCTGCCATTGCGGCCGAGATCAGCGTGATGAGCGAGGCGCGTCCATCCATCGCGAACGAAGTGCCGCCACCCAGCGCCTGATTGAGCAAGCCGCCGAACTGCACGGACAGGTCGTTGAAATTCTCGGCCGAGATTTCAAAGATCACGGCCTCGATCAGCACCTGCATCGGGCGGATGTCGAGCGAGCGGATCGCCTGCGAAATCGCCTCGATCCGGTCGTTCGGTGCGGTGACGAGGATGGCATTCGACTGCGGTTCGGCAACGATGGTGATCGCCGCATCACCCTCGCCGCCGGCGCCCATCGATTGACGCACCACTTCGGCCAATTCGGTCGCCTGCGCGAAGTTCAGCCGCACCACGCGCGACGTGGGCTGCAACCTCGGCGTATCCAGTTGCGAGACAATCGTGCGCACCCGGTCGCGATACTCGGACGGGCCCGAGACAACGATGGCATTGCCGCCACTGTCTGCCGCCAGCGTGCCGCCCTCGCCGGGGGGCAGGGCCGATTGCAGCACCGTCAGCATGTCGGCGGCGCGGCCGTGGTTCAGGCGGATGGTTTCCGACGCCGCGCTCGACGCCTCGGCCAGCCGGGCGACCAGCGATTCCATGCGGGCGATGTTCTCGCGCCGGTCCGACAACACCAGAAGGCCCGCCGACGGGATCGCCGTCAGCATCGCATCCGGGGCGATCAGCG
>CALESR010000099.1 GCA_937907485.1 uncultured Paracoccaceae bacterium
CCGGCTGAAGATCCGCAAGATGTGAGGCGGCGCTCACCTTTGGGTTGACCGGGTGAGCCCTGCGTGCCAGTTTTGCGGCAGGTTCCTCAGTCAATAAGGTTTGCCATGCGTCTGCTTTTTGCCCTCTCAACCGCCGCCACCCTGTTTTTCTCGCCGGTTCAAGCCCTTGACTGCTCGGACGGCACCTATATGGCCGATGCTCAGGTGGTGCCTCCTGCCTCGTTGGGCCGGGTTCTGCGGGCGACCCAGTTCGCTTGGGACGGCGGCAACCGGCTGAGCCATGTGTGCAACCTGACCTCCGGCACGGGCGAATTCGTCGCCTTCTGGCGGGTGTATTCGCGCGAGGTGAATCAGGAATTCAGCGGGATCTGCATCATGCTGACCGGCACCTCGGGGCAGGACATGTATTCCTGTGCCACCGCCGCCGCCGTCGAACGCGCCCGAAACAGCAGTGTGGGCGCGCGGGCGTTCCGGCTGCATTTCGACCGTTGGCAGCCCGGTCTGCGCGCCAATATCACGCAATAGACGGCGCACTGTGTAGGGTGTGTGCTTGCACGCACCTTACCCGACGGTGCGTGCGAGCACGCACCCTACACGGGCTCGATATCCCCCTCGGCGCGCTGGGCGTGAAAACCGGCGACAAAGCTGTCCAGCCGCGTGCCCGCGATGGCGTCGCGCAGACCCTGCATCAGTTCCTGATAATAGTGCAGGTTGTGCCACGTCAGCAGCATCGAGCCGATGATCTCGTCGGCCTTGACGACATGGTGCAGATAGGCGCGCGAATACTGGCGGCAGGCCGGACAGGTGCAGTTCTGATCCAGCGGGCGCGGGTCATCCTTGTGCCGGGCGTTCTTCAGGTTGACCGCGCCGCGCCGCGTCCAGGCCTGCCCCGTGCGCCCTGAGCGGGACGGCAGCACGCAATCCATCATGTCGATACCGCGCTGGACCGCGCCGACGATGTCGTCGGGCTTGCCCACGCCCATCAGATAGCGCGGCTTGTCCGCAGGCAGCATCCCCGGCGCGTAGTCGAGCACGCCGAACATCGCCTCCTGCCCCTCGCCCACCGCCAGTCCGCCGACCGCATAGCCGTCAAAACCGATCTGCGTCAGCGCCTTGGCCGATTCCTCGCGCAGCTCCTGCGTCACCCCGCCCTGCTGGATGCCAAAGAGCGCGTGCCCCGGACGGTCGCCAAAGGCCTCGCGCGAGCGCATCGCCCAACGCATCGACAGCCGCATCGAGCGCGCAACCGTCGCATCATCGGCGGGCAGTGCGGGGCATTCGTCGAAACACATGACGATATCCGAGCCCAGCAGGCGCTGGATCTCCATGCTGCGCTCGGGCGTCAGCAGGTGCTTGGAGCCGTCGATATGGCTGGAAAACCGCACCCCCTCCTCGGTCAGCTTGCGCAGGCCCGACAGCGACATCACCTGAAACCCGCCCGAATCAGTCAGGATCGGGCGTTCCCAGTTCATGAAGCGGTGCAGGCCGCCCAGACGGGCGACCCGTTCGGCCGTGGGCCGCAGCATCAGGTGATAGGTATTGCCCAAGAGGATATCGGCCCCGGTCGCGCGTACGCTGTCGGGCATCATCGCCTTGACCGTGCCCGCCGTGCCCACCGGCATGAAGGCCGGGGTGCGGATCTCGCCGCGCGGGGTGTGGATCAGGCCGGTGCGGGCGGCACCGTCGGTGGCAAGCAGGGAAAAGGCAAAGCGCTGGGTCATGCCCCCCCATATCGCGTCGCGCGGGTGCTTGCCAGTGCGGCGCGCGCACGGCAAGGTGGTGCGATGACCAGTGACCTGTTGACCCAGCACCGCACCGAGGGTGTCCTGACCCTGACCCTCGGCAATGGCCGCGCGCACCCGCTGTCGCGCGCGATGATCGCCGCCCTGCACGGTGCCCTGCGTGCCGCCGCCGATGACTCTGAGACGCGGGTGATTGTGGTCCACGGCCCCGGCAGCATCTTTTGCGCCGGGCATGACCTGAAGGAAATCGCCGCCCATCGCGCCGATGCCGATCAGGGGCTGGCCTATCTGACGGACCTGTTCGAGGCTTGCTCGGCCCTGATGCAGGATATCGCCCTGTCCCCGCGCCCGACCATCGCCATGGTCGAGGGCATCGCCACCGCCGCCGGGCTGCAACTGGTGGCGGCCTGCGATCTGGCCTTTGCCAGTGAAACCGCGCGGGTCTGCCTGCCCGGTGTGCGCAATGGCGGGTTTTGCACGACGCCCGCCGTCGCGGTGTCGCGCAGTCTGGGGCGCAAGCATCTGATGGAACTGCTGCTGTCGGGCGAGGATCGCGGAGCGGTCTGGGCGCTGAACGCGGGGCTGTTCAACGCGGTGCTGCCGCCGGACCAGTTGGCCGCGCATGTGCAGGGCTTTGCCCGCACGCTGGCCACGCGCAACCCCGGCCCGATTGGCGCCGGCAAGCTGGCTGTCGCCGCGCATCTGCAATCGCCGCTGGACATCGCCTATGCGCAAGCGACGCGGGTGATGATCGACAGTTTCATGGACGAGGGCCGCCGTGCCGCCGAGGCCCGGCAGCCTTTTGCAAAGGGCTGAGCCCCCCTTTACCTGCGGGTGCAGAAGCCTATATCTTCTGTCAGGAAAACGACCCAGCGGAAGATCATGGACGCCTCGCATCACACCACGCCGCCCGAGGGCACGCCCCTGATCGCCCCGTCGACGGTCGATCACCCGCTGTATGACAGTGTGGTCGAGGCCTGCCGCACCATTTTTGATCCGGAAATTCCGGTCAATATCTATGACCTCGGGCTGATCTATACGATCTCCATCGACGCCGAGAATCAGGTCGCCATCACCATGACGCTGACGGCGCCGGGGTGCCCGGTGGCCGGTGAAATGCCGGGCTGGGTGTCGGATGCGGTCAATTCGGTCGCCGGGGTCAAGGAGGTTGACGTCTCGATGACCTTCGATCCGCAATGGGGCATGGAGATGATGTCCGACGAGGCCCGCCTCGAACTGGGGTTCATGTGACCTTCATGTTTGGCATTCCCGGCAAATCCCCCGTCACGCTGACCCCCGCTGCCGAGCGCCATATCGCGCGGCTGATGGTCAAGGGCGGCACCCTTGGCCTGCGCATCGGTGTCAAGAAGGGCGGCTGTGCGGGGATGGAATATACGATGGACTTCGCCACCGAGGTCGCCCCGCATGAAGAGGTGGTGACCCAAGGCGAAGCGCGGATCATCATTGCGCCAATGGCGCAGATGTTCCTGTTCGGCACCGAGATCGACTATGAGGTCGGCCTGCTGGAATCGGGCTTCAAGTTCCGCAATCCGAACGTGTCCGAGGCCTGCGGCTGCGGCGAAAGCGTCAAGTTCGATGATGTCGAGACGCTGAAGGCGAGGATGGACTCGGCCCGCGCGGCCGAGTGAGGGCGACCTTCGGGTGAGCGCAGGCTCACTTGCGCGGCAAATCGTCTGACAGGTGAACCCAGGACAGCCTCTCGGCCGAATGGTAATGCGCCTTTGGCTGAACCGCCGCGGGGTCATCCAGCAATGCAGCGTAGAAATGCGTCTCGCCCGGCCAGCGCTGCGAGCGAAAGAACATTGGCGAGCCACAGGTGCCGCAAAAGCCTCGGGTGACGCCCGGACTGCTGGAAAAGTGGACCGGCGGAGTGCCGATAAAGCGCCAGGTGCCGTCGTCTTGCCCGATCCAGGTGGTAAAGGGCGAGGCCGTGGCCCGCCGACAGCTTTGGCAATGGCAATGGCCGACCCATTTTGGCGCGCCGCTCAACTCGAATCCACAGGCGCCGCACAGACAGCGCCCTTTCAGCGTCTCAGCATTCATCGCGTCCCCCCTGTCCGTTCAGGCCTCCAAAACCCGCCTGATGATCCCCTCGGCCACCGCGCTCGCCTCGGACAGCCGTTCGACCAGCGCCTCGACACTGTCCATCCCGGTTTCGCGCAGCAAGAACCGCCGCGCGCCCTCGCCCAGTTCGGCCGGGTCGGTCACCCGGTCGCCCAACTGGCGCAGGCAGCACTGCACCCGCCAGAGCAGCCGATAGGCCGCCAGCAGCGCGGTTTCCTCGTCGCCCGTCAGCCGCCCGGCCCGGCGCCCGGCGCTGATCTGCGCCTCGACCCGCCGCACACCCGAGCCCGCCTGCAGCGCCATCATCTGCGCCAGCAGTTCGATATCCTGCAACCGCCCGGCGCCGTCCTTGGCATCGAGTGCGCCCTGCCCCGGCTTGGCGGCACGCAAGCGGGCGCGCATCTCGGCCACATCCTGCGCGACCTTTTCACCCGTCGCCTTTTCGGCCAGCAGTGTCACGCGGCAGTCCTCGACCTCGGCGCCGAGTTCGGGCACCCCGGCAACCACGCGGGCGCGGGTCAGCGCCAGATGCTCCCAGGTCCAGGCCTCGTCGCGCTGATAGGTGCGAAAGGCCTCGATCGCGGTCGCCACCGGCCCCTGCCGCCCAGAGGGGCGCAGCCGCATGTCCACCTCGTAAAGCCGCCCCTGCGCCATCGGCGCCGACAGCGCCGTCACCAGCGCCTGCGTCAGCCGGGCGTAATAGGGCCGCGAGGCCAGCGGGCGCGGGCCAGTCGAGGACTCCTGCCCCGCCGGGTCATAGATGACGATCAGGTCGAGGTCGGAGGCCGCATTGAGCCGCCCAGCGCCCAGACTGCCCATGCCCAGCACCACCGCGCCGTGCCCCGGAGCCGGGCCATGCTTGCGCGCGAAATCAGCGGCGACATGCGGCCAGACCCCGGCCACCACGGCATCGGCCAGTTGCGCGAATTGCGTCGCCGCCTCGAACGCGTCGATCAGCCCGCGCAGATGGTGCACACCGACGCGGAAATGCCATTCCTTCAACCAGATACGCGCGCCATCGAGCCGCCGCTCGTAATCGCCCAGCGCGTCGAGCCGCGCCGCCAGATCGGCCTTCAGCGCCGCCGCGCCCGGCCACGGGGCAAAAAACCCGCCGCCGATCACCGCGTCGAACACGCCCGCGTTGCGCGCCAGATACTGCCCCAGCACCGGCGCGGTCGTCAGGATGTCGACCAGCAACTCGATCAGCGTCGGATTGGCCTCGAAGAGCGAAAACAGTTGCACCCCGGCGGGCAACCCAGCCAGAAACTTGTCAAAGCCCAGCACCGCCGCATCCGGCTGCGGCACCGCCAAAAGCCGGGTCAGCAATTCGGGCTGCAACCGGGTGAAAATCTCTTGCGCGCGGGCCGAGCGCAGGGCCGGATAGGCCCGCCAGCCACTGACAACCCCTTGTTGTTGCTCGCTGAGTTCGGGTGCCTCGGCACGCGTCGCCTCGCCGGGTTGAAAGAAGTCCTCGGTCAGCGCGCCGACCGCCAGCAGCCGCTCACGCAGCCGGGCGCAAAACCGCGCGGTGTCACCCTCGCCCTGAAAGCGCGCCAGCCGGTCCCAGCCCTCGGGCGTCTGCGGCAGGATCTGGGTCTGCGCGTCGTTCACCATCTGCAAACGGTGCTCGATCTCGCGGTGCTCGCGGTAGTGCAGCGTCAGCGCCTCGGCCACCCCCTCGGGCACCCAGCCCTTGCCGGCCAGCGCCGCCAGCCCGCCGACCGTGTCGCGCTGGCGCAGGCCGGGGTCGCGCCCGCCGGCGATCAACTGACGGGTCTGGGTGAAGAACTCGATCTCGCGAATTCCGCCCTGCCCCAGTTTCAGGTTGTGCCCTTCGATCGACAGCGCGCCGCCCAGCCGCTTGTGCTCGCGGATGCGGCGGATCATGTCATGCGCGTCGCGGATGGCGGCAAAATCCAGATGCCGCCGCCAGACGAAGGGGCGCAGCGTGGCGATAAAGCGCTCACCCGCCGCCAGATCGCCCGCGCAGGGCCGCGCCTTGATCCAGGCGGCACGCTCCCAAGTGCGACCAAGGCTTTCGTAATAGCGCTCGGCCGCCTCCATCGAGATGCAGACCGGCGTGACACTGGCATCCGGGCGCAGCCGCAGATCGGTGCGAAAGACATAACCCTCGCCGGTGCGGTCATTGAGCATCGCCGCCGCCTTGCGGGTGGCGCGGATAAAGGCGGCCCGGGCCTCGCCCGCATCGGCACCGTCGAACCGCTCCTGATCGAACAGGCAGATCAGGTCAATGTCCGAGGAATAGTTCAATTCGAAGGCGCCCATCTTGCCCATGGCAAAGGCGACCATCCCGGCACCCGCCTCCTCGTCGCCGGGCACCGCGCCGGGGATCTTGCCGCGGCGGATTTCCTCGGCCAGATGGCAGGCCAGCGCCCGCTGCACCCCCAGATCGGCCAGCCGGGTCAGGGCGTCGGTCACTTCGTCCAGCCGCCAGACCCCGCCCAGATCGGCCAGCGCCGCCAACAGGGCCACCCGCCGCTTGGCCCGCCGCAAGGCCGAGCCGGTCTCGACCACGCCCATCGGCCCCAGCGTCAGAACCCCCTCCAGCGCCAACTCTGGCGCCCCCGCCAGCGCTTCGCGCAGCCAGGTTTCCTCGGCCTCCATCAAGGACTTCAGGAATGGACTGCAGCCCGCCGCACCAGCCAGAAGCCCGCGCAGTTCGGGCGCCAGATCGGCATAGCGCTGCGTGGCATCGGCCCCGGCCTCGGCATCATGGGCGAGCGGTGAGCGGGTGAGTCGGCGGGCAAATTCCATCATGCGCCAATTGTCACTGCCCCCGCGCCAAGGTCAACGCGCCGACCCTTCATCTTGGCGCAAAACCTCACCTTGCGATGGTCAGGCCAGCGCCAGCCCTTCGCCGTCATCCTGCCGCCGCACACCGCGCGCCCCGGCCTCGGCCAGCACGACAAGACCGCGGATCTCCTCGCCGCGGTCGTGGCGCAGCACGGCCTCGGTCATGCGCACGGTGCTGAACCCCGCCGCCGCCAGCACCTCGGACAGATAGCCCCGCGAATGGGCAAACCGGCGGCTTTCGCGCAGCGCCAGTGGCACCGACTCGCCCGCTTCGACGGTAAAGGCCAGCATGCCCCCCGGCGCCATCGAACCCGCGCACCAGCCCAGAATGCGCTCCAGCGCGCCCAGATAGGCAAAGACATCCACGGCGAGGATCAGGTCAAAGCGTTCTTCGCCGACCTCCATCGCGCTCAGATCGCGCTTGTCCAGCCGGTCATAGAGCGCCTTGGCCTCGGCCTGCGCCAGCATCGCGGCCGAGATGTCGCAGCCCGCCAACCAGTCGCAGCGGGCACGGAACGCCTCGCCCGACAGCCCGGTGCCGCAGCCCATATCCATCGCGCGGGCAAAGTGGCGGCCCTCCAGCGCCTCGGCCAGCAGGGCCGGCGCGCGATAGCCCAGCTTTTCCACCAGCGATTCGTCGAACTTGTCGGCGTATTGGTCAAACAGCGCCTCGACAAAGGCCGAGGGCATTGATTCGGCCACCGGCACGGCGCGGGCAAGGTCGCGTTTGAGCCCGGCGCCCAGCATATCGGCGGGGTCGGCGGCCAGCGCACGCTCCCATGCCGCGATGGCGGCGGCGCTGTCGCCCGCGGCCTGATGCCATTCGCCCAAGCGGAACCAACCGGCCGCCCAACCCGGCGCCATGCCCAGCGCGTCACCCAGAATTTCGATGGCCGCTGCCAGTTCGCCCGTCGCGGCGAACCCTTCGGCAAAGGCATAACGGCGATCCACGATCAGATCGCCCGACGAAGCCACCCACGACGCCATGCCCGCGCCAACTCCGCTGATCCCGCGCCCCCACCGGGCGCGACCCGGCGCCGATGTGCGCTCAAGGCACGGCAGGGTCAAGGGGGGTGCCGCGTGCCTGCCCCCTTGCCTTTGCGCCCGGGCGTGACACAGTGGGCGCCAAAGCGGGAGGGGACAGGCATGCGCAAGGTTTTCAGACGTCTGGGATGGGGCCTTCTGGTGGTGCTGGTGGTGCTGGCTGCCGCCGCGTTCTGGAAGCGCGAAGAGATCACCCGGCTTATGGCGGTCAACAGCCTCTTTGCCGAGGAAAGGATCGTCGGCAACTTCTCGGCGATGAACAGCATGTTCCTGACCCGCACGATGGACGGCGGCACGCCGTCGGTGCTGCCCGACGGCCCCGCCGCGCCGATGCCCGAAGGCTTTGCCGCCTGGCAAGAAGCCCGCCATGTCACGGCGACCGTGGTGCTGCACCGGGGCGCCGTGGTGCATGAGGACTATCGGCTGGGCACCGGGCGCGATGATCTGCGGGTGTCATGGTCGGTAGCGAAATCTGCGCTGTCGATGCTCTTGGGCACGCTGGTGGCCGATGGCACGATCCCCGACATCAACGCGCCCGTCACGCAATACGCCCCTGCCTTGCGTGGGTCCGCCTATGACGGCGCCAGCATCCGCAACGTGCTGAACATGGCCTCGGGCGTCGCCTTCAATGAGGACTATCTGGACTTCTGGTCCGATATCAACCGCATGGGCCGGGTGCTGGCGATGGGGGGCTCGATGGACGGGTTCTCGGCCGGGCAGACGGCACGGCGCGGCGCACCGGGGGCAGACTGGCTCTATGTGTCGATCGACACCCATGTCATTGCCATGGTGATCCGCGGCGCCACGCAGCGCAGCATTTCGGAATTGATGGAGGAACGCCTCTGGCGCCCGCTGGGGCTGGACCAGGACCCCTATTACGTCACTGATGGCGACGGGGTCGAGTTCGTGCTGGGCGGTCTGAACCTGACGACGCGCGATTATGCCCGGCTGGGTCTGCTGGTCGAACAGGACGGCGTCTGGCAGGGCCGCCAGATCGTGCCCGCCGACTGGCTGGCCGAATCCACCGCGCCCAGCGCACCGGGCGGCGAGGGGTATGGCTATCAATGGTGGATCCCGCCGCAGGCCGAACCCGGCGAGGTCTATGCCCGCGGCGTCTATGGCCAGTTCATCTGGATCGACCGCGCCCGTGATGTGGTGATCGCCGTCAACAGTGCCGACCGCCAGTTCCGCCAACCCGGCGTGATGGACAGCAACATCGCCATGTTCCGCGCCATCGCGCGGGCCCTGCCGCAACCCGAACCTGAACCCGCAACCCAGACAGAGTCAGCAACACAGCCATGAGCGACGCCCCCATCATTGCCCAGAAAGCCCCCTTTCCGATCGAGGTCGAGGCTGGAAAATCCTATTTCTGGTGCGCCTGCGGCCGCAGTGCCAACCAGCCCTTTTGCGACGGGTCGCACAAGGGCACCGGGCTGAGCCCGGTCAAATACACCGCCGAGGAGACCAAGCGCGCCTTCTTCTGTGGCTGCAAGCATTCGGCAAAGGCCCCCCTCTGCGACGGAGCGCACAAGGCGCTGTGATCGCATCGGCGGGTGAGGTGTGCTAGACTGGCGCCAATCTGACCGGAGGCCTGCCGATGACTGCCAGACTGTTGCTCGTCGTCCTGTGTCTGCTTGCCTCGCTGGCGCCCGGACTGGCGCTGGCGCAGGCCTGCCCGAAGATGCCGACGCAGATTTCATGCCCCGCCGGGCAGGAATGGGACGCGGCCTCGATGCTGTGCCTGACTCCCAGTGTCTGACACCGGCATGGACCCCTCGATCAACGTGCTGGGCGGGCGGCTGGAAAATTGCTCGACCGACCCCCTGACCGGGTTCTTTCGCAACGGCTGTTGCGACACCTCGGCGGCGGATCGTGGCTTGCACACGGTCTGCGCGGTGATGACCGCCGAATTCCTCGCGCTGTCGAAATACCTTGGCAATGACCTGTCAACCCCGCGCCCGGAGTTTGGCTTTGCCGGGCTCAAGCCGGGCGACCAGTGGTGCCTGTGCGCCGCGCGCTTTGTGCAGGCGCATGACGAGGGGGCAGCGCCGCGCGTCCGGCTGGCGGCGACCCACCGGCGCACCCTCGATCTGATCCCGCTCGAGGTGCTGCGGCTTTATGCGCTCGACGCCTCAGGGGTGTGACGTTGCGCCGCTTGCCTTGGCGCCTCGGCGGTTGCATCTGTGAGCGATGATCGAGCCCCGCATCCCCGTGACCGCCGAACAGATCGACACCGTCGTCGCCGATTTTTATGCCTTTGTGCGCCAGCATCCCGGCCTTGGCCCGGTCTTTGCCCGGCATGTCACCGACTGGCCGACGCATGAGGCCAAGATCGCCCGCTTCTGGCGCAACGCGATCCTGTATGAGCGCGGCTATGACGGGAATCCGATGCAGGCGCATATCGAGGCGGGCGATGTGCGGCCGGGGATGTTCGAGCCTTGGCTGGGCCTGTTCGACATGGTGCTGCGCCGCAACCTGCCACCCGAGGCCGCCGCAGCCTGGTCAGCGCTGGCGCACCGCATCGGGCGCAGCCTGCGCGCCGGATTGGTGCAGCCCTCGACCGGCGGCCCGCCGAACCTGCGCTAGGCCGTCTGGCGGCGCGCCTCGGTTACGGGTGCGGCCACGGTGCCGGTCAGATCATCCAGCAAGACCCCCAGCAATTGCGGGCGGCCGGTGACGCCGGCCTTGCGATAGATGGCGTTGGTCTGCGCCTTGACCGTGCCCTCGGAGGTGCCGCGCAGGCTGGCAATTTCGGCGGTGCTCATGCCCTTGATGGCAAAAAGCGCCACGTCGCGCTCGGCCGGGGTCAGCGCCCAGGCCGAAAAGCGTTCGTCGAGCAGGTCCTGAAACGCGCCTTGTGCCCGGCGCAGGCGCGTCTGCGCGTCCGAGGCCGCCCGGCGCGCCCGCATCAAGGCCAGCGCGCCCAGCACAAGGCCCAGCACCAGACCCAGCGCCGCGCCGATCTCCAGCAACTCGCGGGTCTGCCACGAGATCGGTGTCGCGCGCAGCCCCAGCACCGAGGCGACGATGTCGGACACGAAAAACACCGTGCAGACCGCCTGAACGATCAGCACGCCAACAACCAGCACACGGCCCGTCATGCCGGGGCCCCCGGGCGGTGTTCAGTCATCGCCATCGTCCCCGCCGCCGCCGTTGTCGCCGCCGTGGCCGCTGTTGCCGTTGTCATCGCCGCCGCCGTCGTCGCCCTCGCCGTCATCGCCGTCATCGCCGCCGTGGCCATGGCCGCTGTTGTCGTCGTCGTCAGTGTCGTCGTTTTCGTCAGGGTCCCGACTGTCGTCGCCCGAATAGATGTCGCGCAGCACTTCGCCGGTCCCCGGGTGAACGACGATTTCGCGCGTGCCGTCCGGCCCCGAGGCGACGATGCGCGTGCGGCCCAACAGGGTGCGGCTGATGTTGATCTGGGTAAAGCCCTCACGCTGAAGGTCGCGCAGGATGCGATCGACCCGGTCGCTGGCCCAGGCTGGCGCGGCGAGAAGCAGGCTGGCCAAGATGCTGGCAAGAAGGAATCGTCGCTGCACAGGTCTCTCCAATCCGGAGGGGATGCGCCGAGGTCAGCGCATCCCCGACAATGGCCGCGCGCAAACGGCGATGCAAGTCATCGCCGCCTGCGAGACCGGCTGTCAGTCGTGGTCCGGCCCGTGGCCGCCGTGGTCATCGCCGGCGCCATCGTCGCCGCCGTGGCCGCCATGGTCATCGCCGGGGCCGTCGTCGCTGCCGTGGCCGCCGTGGTCATCGCCGGGGCCGTCGTCGTCATGGTCATCGCCGCCGTGGCCGCCGTGGTCGTCGTCACTGCCGTGGCTGCCTCCGCTGTGGTGGCTATCGCTGTCATCGTCGCTGCTGTCGTCGTCGCTGCTGTCATCGTCGCTGCCGCTGCCGCGCACTGCGTTGCGGTCGCGTTCGCGGATCTCGAGTCCGGTGCGGAACTGGTCGCGCAGGCTGGCCGGGCCGGATTCACGGCTGATGATCGCACCGGTCACCCGGTCATAGACCACCTCGACCTGCGTCGCGCCGTTGATGGCCTCGACCTTGACGTCGCCCGGGCCGACCGTGATCTCGACACGGGAATATCCCTGTTGGAAATAGTCGTTCGCCAGCGCCTGCGGGTCGATCTGTGCGCGGGCCGCTGTGGCGCCCAGAATCAGCGCCACGCTCAGCATCAGGGTCTTACGGGTCATGTGGTCTCTCCTCGTTTCCGCCTCGGGGCCCCTCCCGTCGGCTGGTGGAAACGAGAAAAGGCGCCGCAGCCCTGCGACGCCATTCCCCGAAAGGTAGAGATCAGCCGCCGTAACCCGCTGGCTGAGGGGCATAAACCGCAGTTTATTCCGCTGTCAGACCTTCATGTCAAAGCCCAGATGCTTGGCCACGGTGAAGATGTCCTTGTCGCCGCGCCCGCAGAGATTCATCACGATGATATGGTCGGTCGGCAGGGTTGGCGCGATCTTCATCACATGGGCCAGCGCGTGACTGGGTTCCAGTGCCGGGATGATCCCTTCCAGATGGCAACACAACTGGAACGCCTCCAGCGCCTCGGCATCGGTGATGCTGACATATTCGGCGCGGCCGATGTCATGCAGCCACGCGTGTTCTGGCCCAATACCGGGGTAGTCGAGGCCCGCCGAAATCGAATGGCCTTCCAGGATCTGCCCGTCGGCATCCTGCAGCAGATAGGTGCGATTGCCGTGCAGCACGCCGGGGCGCCCGCCGGTCAGGCTGGCGCAATGCTGCATGCGGTCGTCAACACCCTTGCCGCCCGCCTCAACCCCGATGATTCGCACCGAAGGATCGTCAAGGAACGGATAGAACAGCCCCATGGCGTTCGACCCGCCACCGATTGCCGCGACCAGGGTGTCGGGCAGACGGCCCTCGCCCTCTTGCTCGGCGAGTTGCCAGCGGACTTCCTTGCCGATGATCGACTGGAAATCGCGCACCATCGCCGGATAGGGATGCGGGCCAGCCACCGTGCCGATGCAATAGAAAGTGTCGCGCACATTGGTAACCCAGTCGCGCAGCGCATCGTTCATCGCGTCCTTCAGCGTGCCACGGCCAGAGGTGACGGGCACCACCTCGGCCCCCAGCAGGCGCATGCGGAACACGTTGGGCGCCTGGCGTTCGACATCGGTCGCGCCCATGTAGACCACACATTTCAGGCCGAACTTGGCGCAGACCGTCGCGGTAGCCACACCATGTTGCCCGGCGCCGGTCTCGGCGATGATCCGCGTCTTGCCCATGCGGCGGGCGAGGATGATCTGGCCCAGCACGTTGTTGATCTTGTGCGCGCCGGTGTGGTTCAACTCGTCACGCTTGAGATAGATCTTGGCGCCACCGAGATGTTCGGTGAGCCGCGGCGCGAAATACAAGGGGCTGGGCCGGCCGACATAGTGCTTCCACAGATCGTCCATCTCGGCCCAGAAAGTCGGGTCGGTCTTGGCGAATTCATAGCGCGCTTCGAGGTCGAGGATCAGCGGCATCAGCGTTTCAGAGACAAAGCGGCCGCCGAAGATGCCAAATCGCCCCTGCTCGTCGGGGCCGGTCATGAAGGAATTGATGAGGTCGTCAGGCATGGGGCGCTCCAGCGGGGTTTGCCCTGTGGTAGTGCGCTCCGGTCGGTTAGGCAAGCGTGCGGGCAGTCCGGGAGGCCGCATTCAACGGGTCGTCGACGGCCCGCCGGCAGCGCCCCGATGGATCGGCCACGGGTTGCAGACGATCACGAAGTGCTGGCCGCTTTCGACCGTCGGAAACCCGCACTGTGCACGGTCCGACAGAAAACCGGCGCCTGCTCACGCGAAAGGCCATGAAGCAACCAGCGTTCCGGGGCAAGGCGCTCATGTCGAGCAGCTGGGCACCGGCAGGTTAACAAACCCCTGTCAGCAGATCAGCCGGTCCAGCGCTGCAGTGCAGCTCAAGGGGTCGAAACCCGGTGCCTGCAGCCGCACCGCGGCCCAGAGCCAACGGTTGGTGTATTGCATCGACACCGCCCCTTCGAGCACCCTCGCGCATTGGCTGGGCGAGATCTGGCAGGCGGCCAGCAGGGCGGCGGCGGCGCTGTTGTCGCTGGGCAGGATCGAGCCGTCCTCGATCTGCGCCGCCAGCCGGTCGCGAAACAAGGCGCGCACCTCGTCGGCACTGGGCCTCGTGGCCAGCCCTGCGCCCAGCGCCCCGGCGACCAGCAGCGTGAGTCCCTTGCTCAGAATGCCCATTTCATCCCCTTCAGACCCCCGCCGCGGCACAAAAGGCGGCGATCTTGGCCGCGTCCTTGATCCCCGGCGCGCTTTCGACGCCCGAGGACACATCGACCTGCCGCGCGCCGGTCAGCGCGATGGCATCGGCGACATTGCCCGCGTCCAGCCCCCCCGCCAGCATCCACGGCACCGGCCAGCGCCGCCCGGCAATCAACCGCCAGTCAAAGCTGAGGCCATTGCCGCCCGGCAGCACCGCGTCACGCGGCGGCTTGGCATCGACCAGCAGCATGTCGGCGACCCGGCCATAGGTGGTCAGCGCGGGCAAATCCTCGGCCCCGGCGACCCCGACGGCCTTGATGATCGGCAACCCGTGGCGGGCGCGCAGATCGGCCAGCCGCTCGGGGCTTTCATGCCCATGCAGTTGCAGCATGTCGAGCGGCGCCTCGGCCAATACGGCGTCGATCAGCGCATCCTCGGCATCGACAAAGAGGCCAATGCGCGCCAGCCCCGGCGGCGCGGCGAGGGTCAGGGCCCGGGCCTGCGCCGGACTCAAGGCGCGCGGCGATCTGGCGAAAAACACGAAACCGGCATAGGCCGCCCGCGCGGCCACCACGGCGTCCAGATCCTGCGGCCGGGTCAGGCCGCAGATCTTGACCTGCACGGCCATTGCTCAAACGTCCTTGTCGTCGAGGATCGCCAGCACCTGATCGCGTGGCCCCTGCGCGCTGGGCGGCACCGCTGGCGCCTGACCGCTGCGCACCCGGTCCAGCTCGCGCCGCGCGCGCGTGCCTTCGGCGCGCTGCGCCCGTTCGCGCAGCCATTCCCAGATCAGCCCCAGCAACAGCCCCACGCCCACCGCGCCGCCGACCAGCACGAACAGCGGCAGCGTCACCGAATAGCCAAAGCCGACAAAGGCGGTGATGGTATCCGGCCACAGCGCCAGCGTCACCGGCGCGCGGTTGGCCAGCGCGATGGTGACGCAGAGCACCAGCACCACGGCCAGCAGGGCATAACGAAGGACTTTCATCGGATCAGGTCAGGGCTCCAGCCCGTTCAACCGGTCGCGCAACAGCTTGCCGGTCTTGAAGAACGGGACGCATTTCTCGTCAACCTCGACCGAGTCGCCGGTCCGCGGGTTGCGGCCCACTCTGGCATCGCGAGTCTTGACCGAGAATGCGCCAAAACCGCGCAACTCGACCCGTTCGCCGCGGGCGAGAGCCTCGGTGATCTCTTCGAAGAAGGTGTTGACGATGCGCTCGACGTCGCGTTGGTACAGATGCGGATTGGCATCGGCAAGCTTCTGGATCAGTTCCGATCGGATCATCGCCTCCCCCCCAGGTGGCTGATTTGTGGGACTTTGCGTTTTCTGACGAACGCGATTGCTGTCCCCGACTATAGGCAATTCGAACCGTCGCACAATGAAAACCGCACGAATCCCGTCCGTTGCGAGGATTCGGGTGCATCCGGATGCACAAATCGACGAAATTCGGGGGTCCGACACAGCGAATCGGCCACGGAAATATGACAAAGGGCCCCCGAGGGGGCCCTTGCCTTTGACACGGCTTGCGCCAGATCAGGAACGGTCGCGCAGGGCGGCGCCGAGGATGTCGCCCAGGCTGGCACCGGCATCCGACGAGCCATACTGCTCGACGGCTTCCTTTTCTTCGGCGATCTCGCGGGCCTTGATCGACAGACCCAGCTTGCGGGTCTTGCTGTCGACCGAGGTGACGCGCACATCGACCTTGTCGCCAACGCCGAAACGCTCAGGGCGCTGGTCGGCACGGTCGCGGGCCAGATCCGAACGGCGGATGAAAGCCTTCATGCCGTTGTAATCGACCTCGATGCCGCCTTCTTCGATGGCCGTGACGGCGACGGTGATGATACCACCGCGCTTGACGCCATCAACCGCGTCCGAGAACGTGTCGGTGCCCATCGCCTTGACCGAGAGCGAGATACGCTCGCGCTCGACGTCGACTTCCAGAACCGAGGCGTGGACGGTGTCGCCCTTGCGATAGGACTGGATGGCTTCTTCGCCGCGCTGGTCCCACGACAGGTCCGAGAGGTGCACCATGCCGTCGATATCGCCGTCGAGGCCGACGAACAGACCGAATTCGGTGATGTTCTTGACTTCGCCTTCGATG
>CALESR010000100.1 GCA_937907485.1 uncultured Paracoccaceae bacterium
TCCGTCATCGACGGCGCCACGAAATTCCGCGACGCGCCGCAGGGGCTGGTGCCCTGGCGCGAGCGCCCTGAACATTTCCGCAAACATTGCATTGCCCGCATCCCGCCGCTGGAGGCCTGAATGACCCTGCAAAAGACCCCCGTCACCATCATCACCGGCTTTCTGGGCTCGGGCAAGACGACCCTGATTTCCCACCTGATCCGCAACGCCGGTGGGCGGCGCTTGGCCGTGGTGGTCAACGAATTCGGCACGCTGGGCGTGGATGGCGAGATCCTGAAGGGCTGCGCCATTCCCGACTGCCCGGCGGAAAACATCATCGAGCTGGCCAATGGCTGCATCTGCTGCACCGTGGCGGATGATTTCGTGCCGACGGTGGAAACCCTGCTGGCCATGGTCCCGCCACCCGATCACATCCTGATCGAAACCTCGGGCCTCGCGCTGCCAAAGCCGCTGCTGCGGGCCTTTGATTGGCCGGCGATCCGCTCGCGCATCACGGTTGATGGCGTGATCGCGCTGGCCGATGCCGAGGCCGTCGCCGCGGGACGCTTTGCGCCCGATGTGGCCGCCGTGGATGCCCAGCGTGCCGCCGATCCCAGCATCGACCATGAAACCCCGCTGAGCGAGGTGTTCGAAGACCAGATTGCCTGCGCCGATCTGGTGCTGCTGACCAAGGCCGATCTGGCCGGGCCCGAAGGGCTGGTCGCCGCCCGCGCCGTGATTGCCGCCGAATCCCCGCGCCCTCTGCCGATGGTGGAAGTGACCGAAGGCGTTGTGGATGTGCTCGTGCTGCTGGGTCTGGGTGCCGCGGCCGAGGACGACCTCGCCGCCCGCCCCTCGCATCACGACGGCCACGACAACCACGAGCATGACGATTTCGACACCGTGGTGGTGGAGCTGGGCGAGGTGGCTGATCTGCCCGCGCTGGTGGCCCGGATCGAAGCGATGGCCCGCGACCTCGATATCCTGCGGGTGAAGGGCTATGTCGCTGTCACCGGCAAACCGATGCGGGCACTTGTGCAGGCGGTGGGCGCGCGGGTGCGCCACCAGTTCGACCGCGCGTGGAAGCCGGGCGAGGCGCGGCGCACGCAGTTGGTGGTGATCGCCGAGCATGACCGCATCGATGAGGCCGCGATCAAGGCCGCGTTGGGGGTCTGATGCATCTCGTCTTTCGCGAGAGTCACGGGCTGGAGGAAACCGCCACGCCACAGGATCCGGGCCAGACGCCCGCGGATCTGGTGGTGCTGTCGTATTCCGATTCCGACCTTGGGGCTTTTGCGGAAGGCTGGCACCGGGCAGCAGGGGCCTTGCCGGGCTTGCGACTGCTGAACCTTGGCGTGTTGCGGCATCCTCTGTCGGTTGACACCTATGCCGAGGCAGTGCTGGTCCATGCCAAGGGCGTCCTGATCCGTCTCATCGGCGGCGTGCCCTATTGGTCCTATGGCCTGCAACACCTGCGCGCCCTCGCGGTGCAGCGGGGCATCGCGCTGGCCGTGCTGCCCGCCGATAGCCGTGCCGATCCGCAGCTTGACGCCATCAGCACCCTGCCCGTCAGCACCTTGCGACGCCTGCAGCACCTGTGCGACCTCGGCGGCGCGGTGGCGGCGCAGGCGGCGCTGCAGCAACTGGCGCTGGCGGCGGGGATCTATGCCCCGCCGGTGCGCGGCGTTCGCGCCCTGCCTGAGGTCGGCGGCTGGACGCCAGACGGCGTGACCTGCCCCGCTGCGATGGCTCTGGGCACCCGGCCCCGGATCGTGTTGACCTTTTATCGTTCATATCTGACCGCCGCCGATACCGCACCGCTGGCGGCCATCGCGCGGGCCTTTGACGCGGCGGGCTATGACGTAGTCGGTCTGTTTGCCCCCAGCCTGAAGGCGCCCGATGCGCGCCTCTGGCTGACGCGCTGGGTGCGTGCGCTGGCCCCCGTCGCGGTCATCAACGCCACGGCCTTTTCCGCGTTGGGCGAGGGGGGCACGCCGCTGGACGTCGCCGGAGTCCCGGTGTTTCAGGTCGCGCTGGCCACCAACCCCCGCGCGGCGTGGCAGGGGTCGGACCGGGGCCTGTCGCCCGCCGATCTGGCGATGCATGTGGTCCTGCCCGAGGTGGACGGCCGTCTGTTCGCCGGGGTGATCAGCTTCAAGGATGCCGCCGCCCGCGACCCTGATCTGCAATTCACCCGCGTCCAGCACCGGCCCGAAGACGCGCGAATCGCGGCGCTGGTGGCGCGGGTCACAGGCTGGCTGGCGCTCGCAAAGCGCGAAAAGCGGGTGGCGCTGGTGCTCAGCACCTATCCCGGAAAGGGCTGGCAGATGGCGCATGCTGTCGGGCTGGATGCGCTGGAATCGGCCCGCGAAATCTTGCGCGACCTAGGCGAATCCGCCGACCCCCGCGCGCTGGAAACCGCGCGCCTGCACTGGCCGCTGGCCGCCTACCGCGTCGCGCTGGACACCCTGCCTGAGGCGCTCCGCGCCGATCTGCACCGTGTCTGGGGCGAGCCTGACGCGGACTTGTCCTTTGCCGCCCTTCGCGCTGGCACTACCCTTGTGGCCCTGCAACCCGAACGCGGCCAGCCCGCCCAACGCGATGCCGACTACCACGACCTCAGCCGGGTGCCCTGCCATGCCTATGTCGCCTTCTACCTCTGGCTGCGCCAGCAGGCCGATGCGCTGGTCCACATCGGTGCACATGGCACGCTGGAATGGCTGCCGGGCAAGGCTGTCGCCCTGTCCGATACCTGCTGGCCCGAGGCCCTGACCCGCGGTCTGCCGGTGATCTATCCCTTCATCGTCAACGACCCCGGCGAGGCCGCGATGGCCAAGCGGCGGATCGGCGCGGTGACGCTGGGCCATGTGCCGCCACCGATGATTCAGGCGCAGACCGGCGCGGGGATGGCGCGGCTGGAATCCTTGCTGGATGAATTCTCCAACGCCGACGGCCTCGACCCCGCCCGCCGCAGCCGGTTGCAGGCCGATATCCGGGCCGAGGCTGCGGCCTTGGGGCTGGAGGGCGAGCTGAACCTGACCGAGGGCATCAGCCCGGCCGAAATCATCGCCCGCATTGACCGCTTTGTCTGCGACGTGAAGGAC
>CALESR010000101.1 GCA_937907485.1 uncultured Paracoccaceae bacterium
ACGCTGCCTGAAGCCGTGACCTGGCTGCGACGGATCGAAGGGGTGGCGGGAGTGCGCGCCGTCTCGCCGCAGATTTCGGGCGCGGGGTTCCTGACGCGCGGTGCGCAGGTGGCGCAGGTGTCTGTCACCGGGTTGGAACCGGGGCGTGAGTCTGCGATCCTGAACCTGCGGGGGTATGTGGTGCAGGGCTCGGAACGGCTGGGCGCCGGGTCGATCCTGCTGGGCCAGCAGTTGGTGGACGAAATGTCGTTGCGGCCGGGCCAGACGCTCAGGCTGCAATCCTCGACGGGCGTGGCGATGGTGCTGACGCTGACGGGCATCTTTGACACCGGCAACGGGATGATGGATGGCTCCAGCGCCTATGTCAGCTTGTCCACCGCGCGCACGCTGTTCGCCCTGCCGCAGGGCGTGACGCGGATCGAGATCAAGCTGGACGATCTGAACGACGCCGATACCATCGCCCCGCGCATCCGGGCGCTGACCGGCCTCGATGCCGTGCCGTGGACCGAGGGGGCCGAGCAGTTGATGGAGGCTCTGGATGCGCAGGCGCAGACCGGGTATTTTCTAAAGGGATTTGCGCTCATAACTATCGTGATCGGCGTGGCCTCGGCCCTGCTGTTGTCCACCTATCGCCGTCGCCCTGAGATCGGCATCATGCGGGCGATGGGCGCCGGGCGCGGGTTCGTGATCATTG
This sequence comes from uncultured Paracoccaceae bacterium, assembly GCA_937907485.1. Lineage (GTDB taxonomy): Bacteria > Pseudomonadota > Alphaproteobacteria > Rhodobacterales > Rhodobacteraceae > Pararhodobacter. The sequence goes on from CALESR010000101.1 coordinate 695, forward strand.
TCTTTGTAACGCAGGGTGCGCTGGTGGGGTTGCTGGGTGGGCTTTCGGGGGCGGCCTTGGGCTATCTTGCGCTGCTGCCTTTCCCCTCGCGCGATGCGTTCGAGGTCGGCACACTGCCCATGGACATCACACAGGGCTCGTATGGGCTGGCCATTACGCTGACCGTAATCGGCGCCATCCTGGCGTCTATCCTGCCGGCGAGGGCGGCCGCGCGGGTCGATCCGGTCACGGCGATCGGCCAATGAGCGTGCTGGTTAAGATCACCGATCTGGTCAAGACCTTCGGCAGCGGCGAGGCCGAAACCCGCGTGTTGCGCGGCCTGTCGTTGACGCTGGAGGCGGGCGAGATGGCTGCACTGCTGGGGCCGTCGGGGTCCGGGAAAAGCACGCTTCTGACCATTCTGGGCACGCTGATGAAGCCCACATCCGGCCAGTATTCCATGCTGGGGCAGGATCTGGTGGCGGCGAATGACAAGGCCCTGACCGAATTTCGCAACCGTCATATCGGGTTCGTGTTCCAGTTCCACAATCTGCTGCCGGATTTCACCGCGCTGGAGAATGTCATCTTCCCCACCGCCGTGCGCGAAGGACGCGAGACTGCGGCTGCCCGCGCGCGCGGGCGGGAACTTCTGGTGCGCATGGGGCTGGAGGCGCGGGTGAATTTCCCCTCGGCCAACCTGTCAGGCGGGCAGAAACAACGTGTCGCAGTGGCGCGGGCGCTGATGAACCGGCCCGAACTGGTGCTGGCCGACGAACCTACCGGGAACCTGGACCGCGTGTCAGCAATGCAGGTGATGGACCTGATCGCCCAGATCAACCGCGATGAGGGGACAACCTTTCTGATTTCCACCCACGACGAAACCATCGCCGGTCTGTGCCGGCGGCAGATCGTGGTGGGGGATGGTCGGGTGACGGGGTAAAGGCGGCGGTTCAAGGGGACGAAGCGAATGGCGGGCTTCTTTCGCAACTTGGTCGAGCGGCAAATTCAAAAGGCCATGGCCGAGGGCAAATTCAAGTCCCTCGAGGGCGAGGGCAAGCCGCTTGCCGATTCCGGTGGTGACGGGATTTCCGATGCGGCAACGCAGGTTGCGGTCCATCTCATGGTCGAGGCCGGTGCGGTGCCCGAAGAATTCACCCTGAAAAAACAACTCGACGCCTTGCGCGAGGCTTACCGCGCGGCCACCACCGACGCCGAGCGCCGCACAGTGATGACTGCCATGTCCGATCTTGATCTGCGCTACAATATCGCCGTCGAGGCGCGGCGCAAATTCATGGTGCCGTGACCCCTCACTCGCTGGTCGCCCCATCAAACGCCTCGTCCGAGGCGTTGGCGTCGGCGCGCGTCTTTTGCACCAGCCGGTCCAGATGTTCGGGCGGGGCATAGAGGGTATAGAGCCGCAGCACCTTCTTGCCCGAGTTGGTCAGGTCATGCTCGGCCCCGGCCGGGACGATGATGCAATCGCCGTCCTTGACCTTGTGGCTGACGCCGTCGATCAGCGCCTTTCCCTTGCCGGTTTCGATGCGAAAGAACTGGTCATGCGTCGCGTGGGTTTCGACGCCAATGGACTGCCCCGGTTTCAGCGTCATCAGCACCAGTTGCAGGTGCCTGCCCGTATACTGAACCTGCCGGAAATCGCGGTTCTCTTCGGTCAGGGTCTCGATGTCGGCGACATAGCCTTTCATGGCATTCTCTGGTTGACGGCACATCACGACCCTAACGACCGGTTTTGCGCCGCCTGCTGATGCACATCAGGATGCCAATGCGCCCTTTCGGTCAGGCTGCGCGCGAAAGGACCTCTTCCTCATGCCGATGGATGCCCAGACAGGTCAGGTTTTCGCCGTGCGTGGCGCAGTGGTGGATGTGCGCTTTGCAGCCGGTCCTCTGCCCGCGCTGAATGAGGCGCTAGTGGTGGACTGGGACCGCCCCTCGCCCCTGCTGCTGGAGGTTCACAGCCATCTGGACCTGACCACCCTGCGCGCCGTGGCCTTGCAGGCGACGGCGGGTCTGGCGCGCGGCGTGGCGGTGCGGGCGACCGGGGCGCCGGTAACGGTGCCGGTGGGACGCGCGGTGCTGGGGCGGCTTCTGGATGTCACCGGCACCCCGCGCGACGATGGCCCGCCGCTGCCGCCCGACACGCCGCGCCGGTCCATCCACGCCGCGCCGCCGCCTTTGGCCGCGCAGGGCACGGCGACGCAGGTGTTCCAGACCGGGATCAAGGTGATCGACCTGCTGACCCCCATGGCGCAGGGCGGCAAGGCGGCGATGTTCGGCGGCGCCGGCGTGGGCAAGACGGTGCTGGTTATGGAACTGATCCACGCCATGGTGCAGAACCACGACGGGATTTCGGTTTTCGCGGGGATTGGCGAACGGTCACGCGAAGGGCACGAACTGCTGACCGAGATGACCGCCTCGGGCGTATTGCCGGGCACGGTTCTGGTTTACGGCCAGATGAACGAACCCCCCGGCGCGCGCTGGCGGGCGCCCTTGGCCGCGCTGGCGATTGCCGAGGATTTCCGCGACTCGCGCCACCAGAACGTCCTGCTTTTGATGGACAACGTGTTCCGCTTTGTGCAGGCCGGGGCCGAGGTGTCCAGCTTGCTGGGCCGTCTGCCGTCGCGCGTGGGCTATCAGCCGACGCTGGCGAGCGAGGTGGCCGGGCTGCAAGAGCGCATCGCCTCGGTCGCGGGGGCGGCGGTCACGTCGATTCAGGCGGTCTATGTCCCGGCGGATGATTTCACCGATCCGGCGGTGACGGCGATTTCGGGGCATATGGATTGCGTGATCGTGCTGAGCCGGTCTTTGGCGGCGCAGGGGTTCTATCCGGCGATCGATCCCTTGGCCTCGTCATCAACCCTGCTGGACCCGTCGCTGGTGGGCCCCGCGCACCACGCCACCGCCAGCGCCGTGCGCGAGACATTGGCGCGCTTTGCCGAATTGCAGGACATCATCGCGCTGTTGGGCATTGATGAACTTGGCGCCGCCGACAAACGTATCGTCACCCGCGCGCGGCGGTTGCAGCGGTTCCTGACCCAGCCCTTTGCCGTGACCGAGGCCTTTACCGGCATGGCGGGCCAGTCGGTCAGCCTGTCCGACACGCTGGCGGGCTGTGACGCGATTCTGGAGGGTGTTGCCGATGACTGGGCCGAGGCCAGCCTCTACATGATCGGTCCCTTGTCCGATGCGCGGGCGCGCGAGGCCGCATGACCCTGGCCTTGCGCATCCTGACCCCGCTGACGGTGATCGTCGATCAACCCGCACTGGCCCTGACCGCCCGCGATGCCAGCGGCAGTTTCGGCCTACTGCCCGGCCATGCCGATTTCCTGACCCGGTTGGAGGTGTCGGTAGTGGCCTGGACCACGCCCGAGGGGGCCGAGAGGTTCTGCGCCGTGCGCGGTGGCGCGCTGACTGTGCAGGCGGGGCGCGTGACCATCACCACGCGCGAGGCCGTGGTGGGCGAGGATCTGGCAACGCTGGACCATCAGGTGCTGGCCCGGTTCCACGCCGATCTGGACGAGGAACGGGTGGATCATGTCGAAACCACGCGGCTGCATCTGGCGGCCATGCGGCGAATGCTGGCGCGGCTGCAACCCCGGACGCAGGGGGTGGGTCCATGACCAAACCCGACGATGACCCCCTGATCCGCCAAATCCGCCGTCATCAGGCCCGCCGCGCGACCTGGCTGCGCGACGGCGAGGCCTCGGTCGCGCGGCGGCTGGCGCAGATCGGCGTGCTGGGCTGGATCATCGTCGCCCCTATGCTGGGCGGCGTGTTTCTGGGCCGCTGGCTGGATGCGCGGTTTGACACCGGGTTGTTCTGGACGGCGCCCTTGCTGATGGTGGGCCTTGCGCTGGGCGGTTGGTTCGCCTGGCGCTGGATGGGCAGCGCATGAGCGTCTTGGCCCTCTGGCTGGCAGGTGGGGTGGTTCTGGGGCTGGCCTATTTCGCCCTGATCCGCCGCAGCGCCGCGCTGATTCTGGCGCCGGATGGCGGGGCTTGGCTGGCGCTGGGCCTCGGCCTTGCGCGACTGGGCGGGCTGGCGGCGGTGCTGTTTCTAGCGGCGATGCAGGGTGCCGGGCCGCTCTTGGCCGTGGCGCTTGGCGTTCTGGCCGGGCGGTTCGCAGTGATGCGAGGGGCGGTCTGATGGACAGCCCGCTGGTATCGCTGCCGCTGTTCATGCTGGGTCCGGTGCCGATCATGGCGTCAGTCGTTGTGACATGGGTCATCATGGCCGTGCTGGTTGCCGGTGCCATCCTGCTGACCCGCCGCCTGACCCTGCATCCGGGCAAGGTGCAAGCCGCCGCCGAATTGCTGGTTGCCACGGTGGACAGCCAGATCCGCGATGTCACCGGGGCCGCGCCTGCCCCTTATCGCGGCTTTGTCGGCACGCTGTTCGTGTTCATCCTGGTGGCCAACTGGTCCTCGCTGATTCCCGGCATCGACCCGCCCACCGCCGGGATGGAGACCCCAGCCGCGCTGTCGCTGTTGGTGTTCGTGTCGATCGTCGGCTTTGGGGTGCACAGCGGCGGCGTTGGCGGCTTTCTGCGCGGCTTTGCCCGGCCCAATGCGGTAATGATCCCGCTCAACATCCTCGAAAGCCTGACACGCAGCTTTTCCATGTTCGTGCGCCTCTTTGGCAATGTGATGAGCGGCGTGTTCGTCATCGCCATCGTCGGCGCGCTGGCGGCGCTGATCGTGCCGATTCCGCTGATGGTGCTCGATCTGCTGACCGGTGCCGTGCAGGCCTACATCTTTGCCATCCTGGCGATGGTGTTCATCACGGCGGCTGTCGAAAAGGGCGCCCCCGATCAACAGGAGTCCTGAATGGATTACATCGCCCTTGCCAGCATTCTCAGCGCCGCTTTTGCGGTGTCGTTTGGCGCGCTGGGTCCGGCGCTGGCCGAAGGGCGCGCGGTGGCCGCCGCGATGGAGGCCATCG
>CALESR010000102.1 GCA_937907485.1 uncultured Paracoccaceae bacterium
GTTGCGCGCTTTCAGCACATTTCCCTTGGCTTGATTGCCGATGTTGTCGTGAAACTCGGCATTCTCCCACCAAGTATCACCATGGATCGCACGAATCCGGTTGGCAATCGCATTGCGAAGGGCAACTTCCGTCACGCTGAGCAGTGGATAGAACGATTCGCTTAGCCGCAGAGACCACGCATAGAGATCGATCGCAGCCTTGTCGTGATGGCCGACGGCGACAAGGTAGGGGATCAACCGTTCTCGCGACAGTGCATCTATGACCAAATCGACACCGGGTCGCTACATGTAGAGATTGATGCGATCCATCACGACTATATCATCGCGCGAGTCAAGAAGTTAATTGTCTATACACGCACGCATGGCTATATTGTCGGGGCCGAGGGCAACTTTAAGCCCTCACATTGTCAGAGCCCCGCGACAGCCGAAAGGTCCTCGCGGGGTTTCGCTTATCTCACGCCCGCTTGACACCCACCATCGCCACGCCCAGCACGGCCAGCACCTTGGCCTCGATATCGGCGGCGGTCAGGCCGGCGGTCTGATACATTTCCTCGGGCGAGGCCTGGTCGATGAAGGTGTCGGGCAGCACCATCGAGCGGTATTTGAGGCCGGTGTCGAAGACGCCGTCCTCGGCCAGCAGATGCGCGACATGGGAGCCAAAGCCGCCGACCGCGCCTTCCTCGATGGTGATCAGCGCCTCATGGCTGCGGGCCAGGGACAGGATCAGGTCGCGGTCCAGCGGCTTGGCAAAGCGGGCGTCGGCCACCGTGGGGTTGATGCCGCGTGCCTCCAGCGCCTCGCAGGCCTTGAGCACCTCGGCCAGACGGGTGCCAAAGGACAGGATCGCCACGCGCCCGCCCTCGCGCACTATCCGGCCCTTGCCGATCTGCAGCGGGGTGCCGCGTTCGGGCATTTCGACGCCGACACCCTCGCCACGCGGAAAGCGAAAGGCGATGGGGCCGGTGTCATGCGCGGCAGCGGTGGCGACCATGTGGACCAGCTCGGCCTCATCCGCCGCGGCCATCACCACGAAGTTGGGCAGGTTCGCCAGATAGGCCACGTCGAACGACCCGGCATGGGTGGCGCCGTCCGCCCCGACCAGCCCGGCGCGGTCAATCGCAAAGCGCACGGGCAGATTTTGCAAGGCGACGTCATGCACGACCTGGTCATAACCGCGTTGCAGGAAGGTCGAATACATCGCGCAGAAGGGTTTCAACCCGCCCGCCGCCAGCCCGGCGCAAAAGGTCACGCCGTGCTGTTCGGCGATGCCGACGTCGAAACAGCGGCTGGGAAAGCGTTCGGCAAACAGGTTCAGCCCGGTGCCATCGGGCATGGCGGCGGTGACGGCGACCACCTTGTCATCGGCCAGCCCCTCGGCAATCAGCGCCTGCGCAAAGACCTTGGTATAGCTGGGCGCATTCGACGGCGCCTTGTGCTGCTTGCCGGTCAGCACGTCAAACCGCGCCGTCGCATGGCCCTTGTCGGCGGCCAGTTCGGCGGGGCGGTAACCCTTGCCCTTTTTCGTCAGCACATGCACCAGCGTCGGCCCGGTGGCGCGCGCATGCAGGGTGCGCAGCACGGCCAGCAGGGCGTCCATGTCGTGCCCATCGACCGGGCCGACGTAATGAAAGCCCAGTTCCTCGAACAGGGTGCCGCCGACGGTGGCGTGTTTCAGCATGTCCTTGGCGCGGTGCGCGGCCTCTTGCAGCGGCGGCGGCAGCAGGCTGAGGGCGCCCTTGGCGGCGGCTTTCAGATCATGCAGCGGTTTCTCGGCATAGAGCCGCGAGAGATAGGACGACAGCGCGCCGGTGGGCGGGGCGATCGACATCTCGTTGTCGTTGAGGATGACGAACAGCCGCTTGCCCAGATGGCCCGCGTTGTTGAGCGCCTCGAAGGCCATGCCCGCGCTCATGCTGCCGTCACCGATCACGGCGATGGCGTCGCCCAGCGCGGGATCCGGCGCGCCGCCCAGATCGTGCGCCACCTTGAAGCCCAGCGCGGCGCTGATCGAGGTGGAGGAATGCGCGGTGCCAAAGGGGTCATAGACCGACTCGGCCCGTTTGGTGAAGCCGCTGAGCCCGTCCTTTTGCCGCAGGGTGCGGATGCGGTCGCGCCGCCCGGTGAGGATCTTGTGCGGATAGGATTGGTGCGAGACGTCCCAGATCAGCCGGTCGCGCGGCGTGTCGAAGACGGCGTGAATCGCCACGGTCAGCTCGACCACCCCCAGCCCGGCGCCCAGATGGCCGCCGGTTTCCGACACCGCGCTGATCGTCTCGGCGCGCAGTTCATCCGCGACCTGCTTCAACTGAGGATCGCTCAGGTGCTTCAGGTCGGCAGGCGAGGACACGCGGTCGAGGAGCGGCGTGGCGAGGCGGTTGCTCATGGAACCTCCGGCTATTTGTCGCGGCTGATAACGAAACGGGCGGCCGCGCGCAATGACTCGGCCCGCTCGCCATAGGGTGCCAGAGCGGCGTTGGCCTGTGCAATCAACTCTGCGGCACGGGCGCGGGCGGGTTCGAGGCCCAGCAGCGAGACAAAGGTCGCCTTGCCCGCCGCCGCGTCCTTTTGCAGGCGTTTGCCGGCGGTCGCCTCGTTGCCCTCGTGGTCGAGGATGTCATCGGCGATCTGGAAGGCCAGCCCCAGCGCGCGGGCATAGGTGGCCAGCGCGCGGGTGTCAGACCCGGCCAGCAGCGGCCCCACGGTGCAGGACCACTGGAACAGCGCGCCGGTCTTGCCCTGTTGCAGGTCGGTGATCTGGTCCAGCGTCAGCGGCTGGGCGGCGGTTTCGGCGGCGATGTCCAGCGCCTGACCCAGCACCATGCCCCCGGCGCCCGCCGCCTGCGCCAGCGCGCGCACCAGCCCGGCATGGCCGGTCTGCGCCGCCAGATCAAAGGCCAGCGCCTGCAGCGCGTCGCCGGCCAGAATCGCCGTCGCCTCATCATAGGCGATGTGCACGGTGGGGCGGCCGCGGCGCAGGTCGTCGTCATCCATCGCGGGCAGGTCGTCATGCACCAGCGAATAGGCGTGCATCGCCTCGATGGCGGCGG
>CALESR010000103.1 GCA_937907485.1 uncultured Paracoccaceae bacterium
GGTAGCCCCTGCGGCACCGAGGCGCGCCGAAGCGCCGGTTCAGGGCCGGGGCCTGTGCGGCGTTCGCGGGCTGGCCGGGCAGGAGTTGCCGCGTATCACCTCATCGACGCAAGGCTGCGGCATTGCCCAGCCGGTGCGCATCACCTCGGTGCAGGGCATCGCGCTGTCGCCCGCCGCGACGCTCGATTGCGACACCGCGCGGGCCTTTGACTCGTGGGTGCGCGACGCGCTGGTGCCGCAGATGGGCAATCGGGGTGGTGGCATCGATCGGATCACCATCGGCTCGCATTATGCTTGCCGGACCCGCAACAACCAGCCCGGCGCGCGGATTTCCGAACATGGGCGCGGACGGGCGATTGACGTGATGGGCTGGCGGCTGGCCGACGGCGAGTCGGTCACCGTCGCAGCCGATTTCCGCCGGGGTCGCCACCGCCGCGCGCTGGAACGCATGTATGCCTCGGCCTGCGGCACCTTCCGCACCACGCTGGGCCCGAACGCCGACCGCTTTCACCAGGACCACTTCCACTTTGATCTGGCGCAGCATCGCAACGGCGGCACGTATTGCCGGTAGGGTGCGTGCTCGCACGCACCTTACGAGGGCGCGATTGCAGGGTGCGTGCTTGCGCGCACCGATCCGTCAGGCCCTCGGCTGTGCCCTTTCGACCAATCGGGCGAACCAGCTCGCCCCGACCGGCGCCACCGCGTCATTGAAGTCATAGCGCGGATGATGCAGCCCGGCGCCCTCGCCCTGGCCAAGGAACAGATAGGCGCCCGGACGGCGCTCGAGCATATAGGAAAAGTCCTCGGCGCCCATCACCGGGTCGCATTCCCCGGCGCTGGCGCCCACTTCGCGGGCGATTTCAAAGGCGAATTCGGTCTCGCGCGGGTGGTTGACGGTGGCAGGATAGCTGCGCTCATAGATCACCTCGACCTGCACATCCATCGCGGCGGCGACACCGGCGACGATGGCTCGGCAGCGCGCCTCGGCCAGATCGCGCACGGCAGGGTCATAGCTGCGGATCGTGGCGCAGAACCAGCCGGTTTCGGGGATGATGTTGTCGGCCACCCCGGTGTGGATCTGCGTCACGCTGATAACCAGCGCATCGGTGCCCCTGCGGTTGCGGCTGACAATGGTCTGCAGCGCGCCGACCATCTGCACGATGGCGGCAATGGGGTCGATGGTCTCTTCTGGATGCGCGCCATGCCCGCCCCGCCCGGTGACATGCACGGTCAGCGTGTCAACTGCAGCCATCAGCGGACCTGCGCGCCCCTCGAAGCGGCCAAAGGGCACGCCGGGGGCGTTGTGCAGTGCAAAGACCTGCGCGATGTCAAAGCGCTCCATCACGCCCTCGTCCACCATCACCCCGGCACCGCCGCCCCATTCCTCGGCCGGTTGAAAGATCAGCGCGACGCGGCCCGAGAAATTACGCGTCTCGGCCAGATAGCGCGCGGCGCCCAACAGCATCGTCGTATGGCCGTCATGGCCACAGGCGTGCATCTTGCCCGGCACCGTCGAGGCATGGGGCAGGCCGGTTTCCTCGCCGATCGGCAGCGCGTCGATATCGGCGCGCAGGCCGATGGTTGGCCCCGCGCCCTGCCCCTCGATGATCGCAACCAGCCCCGATTGCGCGATGCCCTCGTGAATCTCGGTGATGCCGAACTCGCGCAGGCGCTGGGTGATGAACGCAGCCGTGGCGTGGCAGTCAAAGCGGGTTTCCGGGTGTT
>CALESR010000104.1 GCA_937907485.1 uncultured Paracoccaceae bacterium
TACGACCAATTGATTAACAGTCAACTGCTCTACCGCTGAGCTACGCCGGAACACGCGGGCCGTATAGCAAGGCCCTAGGGGGACGTCCAGAGGGCAGAGCGGTTTTTTTCCACCTTTCGCAAGGCCTTCGGATCACACCCTTTGCAGCCGCAAGGCGCCGTCCGGGCTTGGGCGCAGTTCGACCAAGCCACGCGCCTGAAGGTCGATCGCATGTGCCAGCACGTTGCGCTCGGCGGCGGGCCACAGGGCCTGGGGAACGTCGTGATAGACCGTCGCGGTAATCTCGGCCAGCGTTGCGGCGCCGTCGCCCAGCGCGGCCAGAATCGCCGCTTCGCGGCCCAGCCGATGGGTGCGCAAGGCGTGGGCGCGGGCGGCGCCGTCGGCCACCGGGGCGCCGTGGCCGGGATAGCAGCGCCGGCTGCCCAAGGCCTCGATCACGGCCAGGCTGGCCATAAAATCGGTCAGGTCACCGTCGGGTGGCGAGACCAGACTGGGCGCCCAGCCCATCAGGTGATCGCCGGTGAACACCACCTCGCCCCATAGAAAGCTCAGGTGATTGCCAAAATGCCCCGGCGTGTGAATCGCTTGCAGAGCGCGCCCTCCGGCCTCGATCACCGCGCCATCGGCCAGACCCTCGTCCGGCGAGAAACTGGCGTCCACCCCCTCGCCGCCGCCCAGCCATTGCGCCCCCAACGCCGCCATGCGGGCCGAGCGCCCGGCCTTTGCGTCGCCAAACGCCCAGACCGCTGCGCCCGTGACCTCGGCCAGCGGGCGGGCCAGCGGCGAATGGTCCTTGTGCGCATGGGTGACCAGAATGCGCGCGACGTGCTCGCCGGGGCGCAGCGCCGCCAGAATCGCGCGCAGATGCGCGGGATCGGCGGGGCCGGGGTCGATCACCGTTACCGCGCCGTCGCCCAGCAGAAAGGTGTTGGTGCCACGCTCGGTCATTGGCGAGGGATTGGGCGCCAGCACCAGACGCAGGCCGGGCTCCAGTGTCAGGGGCTGGCCGGGCAGGGGGGCGAAATCGGCATCGGTCACGGCGCGGTCATCCTGAGAAACCCTCGCCATCTGGCGACGAGATGCCTAGAGTATCGCCATGCGCGCGCCCCGTCTCAAATCCTTTCTGCCTCGTGGCCTTTATGGGCGGGCGGCGCTGATCGTTTTTGTCCCGGTGTTGACCATCCTTCTGGTGGTCTCGCTGGCCTTCATCCAGCGCCATTATGACGGCGTGACCCGGCAGATGACGGCGAATTTCGTGCTGGTGGCCGAGTATTCGGCGCAAACCTTGAGCGAGACCCCGGCTGACGGGTTCGAGTCGCGGGCCGCTGCGCTGGCGCAGGCCTTTCACATGGGCCTGACCCTGGCGTCCGAGGTGCCGCCCAGCGACAGCGCCGCCGCGCTGCCGGTCTGGGATCTGTCGGGACGGCTGGCGATTCGCGAGTTGCAGAGCGGCCTGCCGCAGATGCTGTCGGTGAACTTGCGGGCAGGCAATGTGGCGGTCTGGTTGCCGACTCGGCATGGCCCGCTCCGGCTCGACTTCCTGCTCAGCCGGATCTCGGCGCGCAACCCCCATCAACTGCTGGTGCTGACGCTGGTGATCGGGCTGGGCATGGGGATGATCTCGTTCATCTATCTCAAGAACCAGCTTCGCCCTATGGCCCGCCTTGCGCGTGCGGCCGAGGCCTTTGGCCGAGGCCTGACACTGACCTTTCGGCCAGCTGGCGCCATCGAGGTGCGGGCGGCCGGGGTGGCCTTCCTGCAGATGCGCGACCGCATCGAGCACCATATCGAGCAGCGCACCCTGCTGCTGTCCGGGGTCAGCCACGACCTGCGCACGCCGTTGACCCGGATGCGGCTGGCGTTGGCGCTGTTCGAGGATGAGCCCGAGCAGCGCGCCCTGCTGGACGATGTCGCCGAGATGGAGGCGCTGATCGACCGCTTTCTCGAATTCGCCCGCACCGAGGCTGTCGAGGCGGCGCAGCCGGTCGATCTGGCAGCGCTGGTCGCCCAGCGGGTGGAGGCTGCCAGCCGGGGTGACCGCCCGGTTGTGCTGGCGCAGACAACGGCGCTGCCCGTGTTGGCGCTGCGGCCGCAATTGCTGACCCGCGCGCTCGACAACCTGATCGGCAATGCCCTGCGCTATGGCAGCCGCGCCCGGGTTACCCTGACGCGTGACGACGATTTTGCGGTGATCGGCGTCGAGGATGATGGCCCCGGCATCGACCCTGAGCAACACGAGGCTGTGGTCCGTCCCTTCGTGCGGCTGGACCCGGCGCGCGGCGCCTCGCGCGGCAGTGGCGCCGGGTTGGGCCTCGCCATCGTCGCCGACGCGATGCGCCGCCACGGCGGGCGGCTCGACCTCGGACGCGGCGGCACGCCCGGCTATGGCGGGCTGCTGGCCCGGCTGGTGCTGCCCCTGACCCCGCCGGACTGACCAGCCCGGTCGCGGAGGCCCGCGCCGCCAAATCAGGGTGCGACGCCGCACTCGGCGTTTTCGGTCAGGCCGTCGCGTCGTGGTCGTGGATCCAGCCGTAGCGGCGCAGCGCCAGTCCCGGCGCCACGCGGCCCACCAGTCGCAGCGCGCCCTGCGCCAGTGGCGCGACCGGGGCGCGCAGGTGGTAATTGCGCGCGTTGCGGTTGGCCATCTCGACGATGGCCCGGCAGCGCGGCGCGCGGGTCGCGCCATACTGGGCAAGCGCCTGCGTCGGGGATTCGTGCCGCTGCAGGGCTTTGGCGAGGCTGGCGGCATCTTCCAGCGCCATGCAGGCGCCTTGCGCCATGAAGGGCAGGGTGGGGTGCGCGGCGTCGCCCAGCAGGGCCGCCCGACCCGCGCCATCGTGCCAGCGCGCCGCGACCGGGTGCCGGAACAGGCCCCACAGGAACACCTGCCCAACCGCCGCCAGCCATTCCGGCACGGGCCCGCCGAAACCGGCAAAGGCCTCTCGCAGGTTGGCAGGGTCATCGGGGTGGTTCCAGCCCTCGGCCGCCCAGAACCGGCGTTCCTGCACGGCGACAATGTTGCGCAGCCGCCCGCCGCGCAGCGGATAGCTGACCAGATGCCGCCCCGGCCCCATGAAGACCTGCGCCACCGGTGGCCTGCCGTCGCCTTCGATCAGCGCGCGCCAGGCGACCTGGCCGGTAAAGAAGGGTGCCGCCGCGCCATTCAGCGCGCCGCGCAGCACCGAATGCAGCCCGTCAGCCCCGATCATCAGCGGTGACTCGTGCATGCTGCCGATGGCGGTGACGCCCTGCGCCAGTGGGCCTGACAGATCGACCCGCTCGACCCGCTGCAGCGTGTGGATCTGCGCGCCCGAGGCGCGGGCCGCCCGTTCCAGCACGCTCATCAGATCGGCGCGGTGGCACAGAAAGAACCCTGGATCAGCGGGCAGGTCCATGCGCGTCACCAGCCGCCCGGCGGCGTCGCGCAATTCCACCGCTTCGGTCTGGTCCCCGGCCTGTCGCGGATCGACGCCCAGACTGCGCAGCACGCGCACGCCATTGGGGCTGATCTGCAGGCCCGCACCGACCTCGCCGATGGCAGGCGCCTGTTCCAGCACCTCGACATCCCGGCCGATGCGGCCAAGGGCGGCCGCAGCCGCCAGCCCGCCGATGCCGGCGCCCAGCACCAGCACCCGCCGCGATGTCGGGCCTTGGGGGGCGTCGTCGGTCATGTTCGCGCGCTGCGCTCAGTCGTCGCGGTGCACGCGCTCGCTGCGCTCGTGGCGTTCCTGCGCTTCGAGCGTCATCGTGGCGATCGGCCTTGCGTCCAGCCGTTTCAGCGAGATCGGCTCGCCGGTCATCTCGCAATAGCCGAAATCGCCATTGTCGATGCGCCGCAGGGCCGAGTCGATCTTGGACACCAGCTTGCGCTGACGGTCGCGGGTGCGCAGTTCCAGCGCCCGGTCGGTTTCTTCGCTGGCACGGTCGGCGACATCAGGCAGGTTGCGGTTGCTGTTGGCCAGATCCGCCAGCGTTTCCTTGCTGTCGGAGAGGAGTTCGTCCTTCCAGCTCAGCAACTTGCGGCGGAAATATTCGAGTTGCCGGTCATTCATGAACGGCTCGTCCTCGGCGGGTCGGTAATCGTCGGGCAGAAAGATTTCCGGTTTCATCGTCAAGTCCCCTGTCAGCCCGGAGTGCGTGGCGTCGGTTCTGGCGATCTTGGTATTCGCAGTCATTCCGGGTCCCCTATGGGGGCGGGCATTACCCCATGCCCAAGGGATTGTCACGGGGGAAAGAGGCTGGTCGCGCCGCTGCTGCCGTGGCAGATTGCCCGGCATGGAACCGTTCAAGACCCTTCTGTCGCCTGCCGTGGTGTGCGAAATCGCCCTTCAGTTGAGGCGCGCACATCCACAGATTGCGAGCGATGGCGCCGAGGCCCTGTTGGACCGCGTGCTGCCCTCGCTCGAGTCGCTGGAACTCAAGGCGCGGGCCGGACTGATCGCCTCGGCGCTGGCCGAATCGCTGCCGCAGGAGTCTGCAGCGCGGCGGGCGGTGCTGGCGGCGATGCTGCATCCTTCGACCGAGGGGGGCGGGCCACTCGACGGGCAGGGGCTGCGGGGCTGGGCGGTCTGGCCGTTGACGATGGTTGTGGCGCGGGAGGGGGTGATCGAACCCGAACCGGCGCTGGAGCTTTTGCGCCTGATGACCATGCGCTTTACCTCGGAATTCGCTGTGCGGCCGTTTCTGAACGCCGATCTGCCCGGCACGCTGGCGATCCTGAGCCGCTGGCGCAACGATCCCAATCCGCATGTCCGCCGCTGGCTGAGCGAGGGCACCCGGCCCCGGCTGCCTTGGGGCGAGGTGTTGGCCGGGCTGATCGCCGACCCCAGGCCGACGCTGCCGTTGCTGGCGCATCTGCGCGACGATCCGTCCGAGTATGTGCGTCGCTCGGTCGCCAACCATCTCAACGACATTGCCCGCGACCATCCGGCGCTGGCGGTGCAGGTGGCGCAGGACTGGATGCAAGCCGCCCCGCCGCCCCGCGCCGCGCTGTTGCGCCACGCGATGCGCGGGCGGATCAAGGCGGGTGACCCCGCGGCGCTGGCAGTGTTTGGCCAGGCGCCGCCGCAGGTTCAAGCCGGGGCGCCGGTGATCGAGGCCCCGGCGATTCATGAGGGCGAGGTGCTGGGGTTTTCCTGTGCGATCACCTCGACAGGTCAAGGTCCGCAACGGTTGACGGTGGATTATGTCCTGCATCTGCGCAAGGCCGACGGCAGCCTGAAACCCAAGGTTTTCAAGGGCGCGACCTGGGACCTGGCGCCCGGTGAAACCCGCCTTTTCCGCCGCTCGCACCCCTTCCGCGCCGTCACCACGCGGCGCCATTACCCCGGACCACAGGCGCTGGCGCTGCGCATCAACGGGCAGGATACGCCCTTGGCACCCTTTACCCTGCTCTAACCCTTGGCTAGGGTTCGCCGGTGCCATGGGAGTTGCCGATGCGCTTTACCTCGACCGCCCGCTATATCGCCACCGAAGACCTGACGATGGCGGTCAACGCTGCCGTGACGCTGGAACGCCCGCTGCTGGTCAAGGGTGAGCCGGGCACCGGCAAGACCGAACTGGCCCGGCAGGTCGCCGCCGCGCTGGGGATGGAGATCATCGAGTGGAACATCAAATCCACCACCCGCGCGCATCAGGGTCTCTATGAATATGACGCGGTCAGCCGCCTGCGCGACAGCCAATTGGGTGAAGAACGCGTGCAGGACGTGGCCAACTATATCCGCAAGGGCAAGCTGTGGCAGGCCTTTGAAGCTGACCGCAAGGTGGTGTTGCTGATCGACGAGATCGACAAGGCCGACATCGAATTCCCCAATGACCTGCTGCAGGAATTGGACCGGATGGAGTTCTTTGTCTATGAGACCGGCGAGACGATCCGCGCGCGGCACCGGCCGGTGGTCATCATCACTTCGAACAACGAAAAGGAACTGCCCGACGCGTTCTTGCGGCGGTGTTTCTTTCATTTCATCCGCTTTCCCGACGCCGAGACCCTGACGCGCATCGTCAAGGTGCATTTCCCGGCGATCAAGGAGGGGCTGCTGGCAACGGCGCTGACGCAGTTCTTCGAGCTGCGCGAGACGCCGGGGCTGAAGAAGAAACCCTCGACCAGCGAGATGCTGGACTGGCTGAAGCTGCTGCTGGCCGAGGATCTGACGCCCGAGGATCTGAAACGCGACGGGGTGAACGCACTGCCGAAACTGCATGGCGCGCTGCTGAAGAACGAGCAGGACGTGCATCTGTTCGAGCGGCTGGCCTTCATGGCGAGGCGGCAGGGCCGCTGAGGGCGAAAAGGGGGGCATTCTGCCCCCCTCGGCCTGCGGCCTCACCCCCCTGAGGATATTTGAAGAGCAAAGATGGGGGGCGGGGTTTCAGTCCCGCCCCCTTTGGCGTCAGTCCAGCCCGCGGGCGGCGTTTCGCGGCGAAAGAACGCCCTTTTGCAGCGCGATCACCAGCGCAGCGACGCTGACGCCGATCATGTCGGTCACCCAACCGCCCTCGATCATTCCCAGCGCGGCGGCCAGCGTGATGATGCGCAGCGGCCAGTTCAGGCGGCCAAAGAGCCAGCCCTGAATCCCCGAGGCGAGCAGGAAGATGCCGAAGAGCGCCGTGGCAAAGACCCGTGCGATGTCGATCCACTCGCCCTGCATCAGCATTTCGGACGAGAAGAAGAACATGAAGGGCACGATGAAGGCGGCGAGGCCGAAGCGGAAGCTCTCGATCGAGGTCTTCATCGGGTCGGATTGTGCGATCGCGGCACCGGCATAGGCGGCCAAGGCCACTGGCGGAGTGATCGACGAGATAACGGCGTAGTAGAAGATGAAGAAGTGCGCCGTCAGAGGCTCGATGCCCATGCGGATCAGGCCGGGCGCGATCACCGCCGCCGCCACCGCATAGGCAGCGGTTGTCGGCATGCCCATGCCAAGGATGATCGCCACCAACATGGCAAAGACCAGGGCGAGGAACTGGTTGGCGCCTGCCAGATCCAGCAGCAGCGAGGAAAAGCGCGTGCCGACCCCGGTCAGTGCGATCACCCCGACGATCACCCCGGCGGCAGCACAGACCGAGACCATTTGGAGCGCCATCTTGGCTGCGATCTCAAAGGCATAGAGGATCGCCTTCAGCCCCATCTTGTGCGGGGTCAGCCACGAGACCGCCGCCGCCGCAGCCATCGACAGCGTGCCCGCGCGGATCACCGAATATCCCGCGAACAGCGCGCCGATCAGGATCAGGATCGGCGCGAAGAGATAGACCTGCCGGGCCATCGCGGCGAATTTCGGCAGTTCCGAGCGCGGCAGGCCCTTCATGTTGTTCTTCAGGGCCTCCTTGTCGACCATGAAGTAGACCGAGACAAAGTAGAGGATCGACGGAATGATCGCCGCGATGGCGATGTCGCGGTAGGGGATGGCCGTGATCTCGGCCATGATGAACGCGCCTGCGCCCATGATCGGCGGCATGATCTGCCCGCCGGTCGAGGCCGCAGCCTCGACCGAGGCGGCGGTCTGTGGCCGGTAGCCGACCTTTTTCATCAAGGGGATGGTCAGCGAGCCGGTTGCCACGACGTTGCCCGCCGAGGTGCCGTTGATCATCCCCATCAAGCCCGAGGCAAAGACCGCCACCTTGGCCGGGCCGCCGCGCGATGAACCGGCGGCGGCGAAGGCGAAGTTGACAAAATATTCGCCCACCCGCGATGCCTGCAGGAAGGCTGCGAAGGTGATGAACAGGATGATATAGGTCGACGAGATCGAGGTGGTCGGCCCGAGGATGCCGTTGTCGGTATAGATGAAGGCAAAGAACCGCGCGGGGGCATAGCCGTTGTGGTGCAGCACGCCCGGCAGCCATGGGCCGAGGAATCCATAGGCGATGAACACGCCGACAATGATGACCAGCGCCATGCCAGCCAGCCGCCGGGTCAATTCGAGGATCAGCACGATGCCCGCGATGGCGGTCCACATGTCGTTCAGATGCGGGATGACCCCGGCGCGATTGCGCAGATAGGACGCATGGGCGATCAGATAGGTCATGACGATCAGCGCCGCCACGGCCAGCAGGGTATCGGCTGCCGACAGTCGCCGGTTGTCGCGCGCCGGGGCCAGCCACGAGGCCGCGAGGGCTAGCAGCGTGCCCGCCATCAGCGGCCAGCCATAGGTCATCACCGCCTTGGTGCGCTGGGCGCCCATGACGATCAGATCGCCGGTCACCAGCATGGTCAGCAGTTGCCCGCCTGCCAGTGCCAGCGCAGCCCCCGCCAGGGCGACCAGCACCCGCTCGACCTGACCCAGCGGCGAGGCGGCGGACTCGGCCGGCAGTGCGCGCGCGGCGAACAGCAGAAAGCCCAGCGCCAGCCCGGCGCCGACATGGGTCAGCCGATAGCGCCATGGCTCGGTCAAGTCGATCGAGGGCAGGCCCAACAGATCGGTCAGCCGATCGTGCAGCCCGTTCATCGCACCGATGTGGAACCCGGTGTACAGCACGCAGAGCGTGGCGATGAGCAGACCCAGTCGGCCGGCAAAGACCCGCTGGTTGGACGAGATTTCTTCGGCGTCCACCGCCGAGGTGTCGATCAGCGCGCCGTCAACCGGCGCGGCCTCGTGTGATGCGGTCATCGTTCCCTCCCTCGCTTGCAAAAAGGCCGGGGCGAAAGTTGCGCGCCCCGGCCCGATATCCTCGCTGTCAGCCGATCAGCCGCGCAGGTTCTCAGGGATGGTGATCCCGTGCTCTTCGAAATACCGCACGGCGCCCGGGTGGAAGGGCATGAAGCCGTTGTTCAGCACGTTCTCGATGAGCGTCTCGCGCGCCGAGGCGTGGATCTGCAGCATGCGCTCGTTGTTTTCCATCACCAGCTTGGTGATTTCATAGGCCAGCGATTCCGGCATGTCGGCATTGGCGATGGCAAAGTTCCACATCGCGACCGAGGCCTGGTCATAGTCATGCCCGGCATAGGTGCCGGCCGGGATGGCCAGCGCGGCGACTTCCGGGTGCGCGGCGAGGATGGTCGCCAGTTCAGCCTCGTTGAAGCCGAACATGCGCACATCGGCCTCGGCGGCCAGTTGCGAGAAGGCCGAGATCGGCACGCCCGCGGCAAAGGCGAAGGCGTCGATCAGGCCGTCCTTGAGCTGGCTGGCAGCATCGGCAGCCCCGGCGTTCGAGACGGTGGCCTCGACGCCCAGCGTGGACATGAAGCGCGGCCAGTAGGTGCCCGGGGTGCCGCCGGCAGGGCCGACCGAAACGCGGTGCCCGGCCAGTTCGGTGACCGAGGTGATGCCCGACGAGGCCAGGGTGATGACCTGGAACGGCGTCTGGTACATCGGGAACAGCGCGCGCAGGTTGGTGTGCTCGAGCCCCGGCGCCAGTTCGCTGTGCCCAGTCCAGGCCTCATAGGCCGGACCCATCGACACGAGGCCGATGGCATGGTCGCCCATCTGCACCAGCGTGGCGTTCTGCACCGGGCCACCGGTCACTTCGCCCGAGGCATTGATCCCCAGAGCCTCGCCGATGAACCCGGCCAGGCCATTGCCATAGACGAAATAGGTGCCACCCTGGCTGGCGGTGCCGATGGTGATGGAATCCGGCCAGCCGGTGCGATCCTGCGCGACAGCGGGCGTGACAGCGAGCAGCGCGGCGGTGGCCAGCGCGGCGGACGTGATGAAACGCATGGGGTCCTCCCTTGGACAGTGCGTGTTTGGCAGAGCCCGCGCAGCTCCTCGGCAAGCGCAGGTCGCGCCCCTATCAACGGCGCGAATGCTGTCAGGATCAAGTGCGCCGTGGTCGCAGCGGCGAAAAACCGGGGGAAGGGAGGGGGTATTGGGTGGATTTCCACCCATTCGACCGGCGCCTGTGTCGCTTTCCGCCCGTGTCGCTCAGTCTTAGCGCAGGCTGGTCTTGTCGATTCCCAGTTTCTGCATCTTTTCATAGAGCGTCTTTCTGGACAGCCCCAGTGCCTCATACACCGGTTTCAGCGCCCCGCGATGCGCCACCAGCGCCCGCACGATCTCGGCGCGCTCATAGGCCGCGACGCGCTCGGCCAGACGGGTCGTCGGCGCGGCGGCATGGGGGGCGGGCGCCTCGGCCTCGATCCCCAGTCCCAGCGCGACGCGCTCGGCCGCGTTGCGCAGCTCGCGCACATTGCCCGGCCAGTCGCGCGCCATGATCGCCTCGACCTGCGCGGGCGCCGGAACCTGCGGCTCGATCCGGTGCCGTGCGGCGGCCTCGGCCAGCAGGCGGGCAAAGAGCAGCGGAATGTCCTCGCGCCGGGCGTGCAGCGGTGGCACATCCAGACTGACCACCGCGAGGCGATAGAACAGGTCGGCGCGGAACCGCCCCTCGGCCACCTCATGCTGCAGGGGGCTGCGCGAGGTGGCGATGATGCGGATATCGACCATCCGCCCCTCGTTCGACCCCAGAGGCGTGATGACCCGTTCCTGCACCACCCTCAACAACCGCCCCTGCACCGCCAAGGGCATCGAGCCGATATCATCGAGCAGCACGGTGCCGCCGCGCGCGTGTTCAAACCGGCCATAACGCGCCCGCATCGCACCGGGGAAGGCGCCGGGTTCGTGGCCAAACAGCTCGCTTTCGATCTGGGCCTCGGGCAGCGCGGCGCAGTCGATGGCGATAAAGGGCCGGGCGGCGCGCGCCGACAAATCATGCAGCGCCCGCGCCACCACTTCCTTGCCGGTGCCGGTGGCGCCGGTAATCAGCACGTCGGTTTCTGCCGGGCCGATGGTGCGCATCCGGCGGCGAAGGTCGATCATCGCGTTCGAGCGCCCGACCAGCCGCTGTTCCAGATCATCCTTTTGCCCCGCCGCCGCCCGCAGCACCCGGTTTTCCAGCACGAGCCGCCGGTAGTCGAGCGCCCTTGCGCAGGTTTCCGCCAACTGACTGCCCGAAAACGGTTTTTCGATGAAATCATGCGCCCCGGCCCGCATCGCCCGCACCGCCAGTTGCACGTCGCCATGCCCCGTTATCAGGATGACCGGCACCTCGCGGTCCAGCGCATGAATGCGCTCCATCAGGCTGATGCCATCGAGCCGCGGCATGCGGATGTCGGTCACGACGATGCCGGGAAAGGCATAGCCGATCAGCGCGGGCACGTCCTCGGGCGCGTCGGTGGCGCTGACCTCGAAGCCCGCCAGATCCAGCGCCTGCGCCGTCGAGGCCCGCAGGTCGGCGTCGTCATCGACCAGCAGGATGCGGCCGCGGCTCATGCGCCCGACACCAGCGGCAAGGTCAGCGTGAAGACCGCGCCGCCACCGGGTGCGTTCGCCACCGCCAGCGTGCCGCCGAAATCGCGCACGATGTTATAGGAAATCGACAACCCCAGCCCCAGCCCCTTGCCGACCCCCTTGGTCGAGAAAAACGGGTCAAAGATCCGCTCGATCAGTTGCGGCGCGATGCCTGGGCCGGAATCGGTGATCGCCAGCACCGCCTTGTCCGCTTCGGCCCATGCCTCGATGCGGATGTCGCGCGCCTCGCCCCCGTCAACGGCGTCGATCGCGTTCGACAGGATGTTGACCAGCACCTGCTGCAGGCGCACGGGCCCCGCGCGCACCACCAGCGGCGGGACGTCGAGCACCAGAGCCACCCCCTGCGCGCGCAGCCGCCAGCCGATGATCTCCTGCGCGGCCGCCAGCGCCTCCAGCAAGGGCACATCCGACAATTGCACATTCGGCTTGCGGGCAAAGTTGCGCAGATGCTTGGACAGATCCCCCATCCGCTCGACGAGGCCAAGGATCCGCCCCACCGTCTCGCGTGCCTCGGGCAACCGGCCCCGGTCAATCAGCAACTGTGCGTTCTCGGCGAAATTGCGCGCGGCGCCAAGGGGTTGGTTGAACTCGTGGCTCAGCGCTGCCGACATCTGCCCCAGCGCCGCCAGCTTGCCCGCCTGCACCAGATCGGCCTGTGTTGCACGCAGCCGCTCTTCGGCGGCGGTGCGCTCGGCCACCTCGGCGGCGAGCTGGCGGTTGACGGCGGCCAGTTCGGCGGTGCGCGCGCCGACGCGGCGCTCCAGTCCGGCCCGCGCCTCGGCCTGCAGGGCAAGGCGCTCGGCCAGTCGCTGGCGTCGCTGCACCACGATCACCGTGGCCAATGCCGCCAGCCCGACCAGCAGCGCCAGCACCGCCAGCCGGGTCAGGGCCTGCTGGCGTGCGGGCGCGGTGTCGAGCAAGACCTGCACCGTCCAGTCGGCCTGCGGCATACGCTCGGCCAGCACCAGATATTCGGCGCCGCCGCCGAATTGCCACAGGGTCTCGCCCGCGTCGCCGGCCACCACCCGGATCGGCAGGTCGTGCGGCACGATATCGGCATAGCGCCGTGCCTGCCGCGTGCGCGCCACCACCTCGGGCGACAGGGGCCGCGTCGCGCCAAAGGTCCAGTCGGGATGCGTGGACATGAAGACGATGTCCTCAGGGTCGGTGACGATCACCTCATAATCGGCACCGCGCCACCCGGCCTCGATTGCGTCGAGGTCGATCTTGATCGCCAGCACCCCGATCGCCTGACCCGCCCGCATCACCGGGGCGCCGTAATAGAACCCCCGCACCCGCGAGGTGGTGCCCATGGCATAGAACCGTGCCTGCCCGCCGCTCAGGGCCTCATGAAAATACGGGCGAAAGGCGAAATTGCCGCCGACAAAGGAATGCGGCAGATCGAAGTTCGAGGCCGCCAGCGTGGTGCCCCCCAGATCCATCACATAGATGTCGCTGGCCTGCAAAAGCGTCGTGGTCTCGCGCAGGTACTCATTCGCCGCCGCGATCCCCGCCGCATCGCCCGGCGCCGCTAGCAGAGCCTGCACGACAGGCTGGCGGGCGATCAGCACCGGCAGCCGGTCAAAGCGCAACAGCTGCCCGTTCAGCGCCGCCACCGCCAGACTCAGCGTGTTTGCGCCGCGCGCTGCCAGTTCGCCCAACGCGGCGCGGTGCAACTGGCGATAGCCCCAGCCACCGATCACCAGCGCCAGCGCCAGCGCCAACACTGCGGCCAGCAGGCCACGCTGGCCCAGCCGCGTGCCCCGTCCGGTCGCCTGTGCCAGCGCCTCGCTCATCGCGCCCCCGTTCCCGCCAAACCGCACCCGTTCATCTTGACTTGAACCCTCACCTTGCGAACTTGGCCGCGGGGCACGCCGCTGTCAGGCCCAGACCACATCGCCAAGGAAGATATAGCCCGCGCCATAGATCGTCTTGATAAGGCGCGGGTTCTTGGGGTCCTCGCCCAGTTTGGCGCGCAGCCGCGAGATGCGCACATCCATCGCGCGGTCAAAGCTCTCGCCCGCCGCACCGCCCAGCGATTCCTGCATCTGCATGCGCGAGATCAGCCGTTTCGGCGCCTCCAGAAACAGCCGCAGCACCTCGCCCTCGGCATGGCTGAAGGGGACTTCGGCGCCGTGCTCGCCGATCAAGAGATAGCGGTCGAACTGCGCCTCCCAGCCGTTGAACCGCGCAACGGATCCGGCGCTGTCGGTCACCGGGCGCGATTTGCGCAGCCGCGCGCGCACCCGGGCGACGACTTCGGCGGGCTCGAAGGGCTTGATGATATAGTCATCGGCGCCCAGTTCCAGCCCGGTCACCCGGTCGTTGATCGCCGCGCGGCCCGAGATGATGATGATCGTCGCGCCGGATTCCAGCGCCAGCCGGTGCACCAGTGCCAGCCCGTCACGGTCGGGCAGACCCAGGTCCACCAGACAGACATCCGGCGCGGTGCGTTTCAGCGCCGCCTCGAATTCGGTGGCGCGCGAATAGGTCGAGGTGCGAAACCCCGCCTCGGTCAACGCATCGGCCAGAATGCGGCGGATCTCGGCCTCGTCATCCAGAATGGCGACATGCGGTTGCGTCATCCGACCCCCTCACTGCGCGGCAATGCGCGCGCCAAAGGCGAGACGCAGGAACGCGGCCAGATCACCCGGATCGAAGGGCTTTGGCAAGACGCCAAACGTCGCGGCGGCGCTCTGATGCAGCGGGTGGCTGGGCGGCAGCGAGGTCATCAACGCCACAGGCAGCCCGGGTCTTGCCGCACCGATCGCCGTCGCCAGATCCAGCCCGGTGCCCTCGCCGCGCAGTTGGATGTCCGACAGCACCATGCCCACCTCGGGCAAGGCGGCCAGCGCAGCACCATCCGAGGCAGATTCGGCCTCGATCACCTGATGGCCCAGCGCCACCAGCATCTCGCGCACATGGGCGCGGATGTCCGGGCTGTCCTCGACCAGCAGCACGAGGCGGCTGTCGCCCGCCGCCTGCGGGTCGGCGGGCAGCAAGGGCAGCCGCAGCACCACCCGCGCGCCGCCTTCGGGCCGGTTGGCCAGCCGCACCGAACCGCCGCAGAGCGAGGCATGGTCGAACACCATCGCCAGCCCGAGGCCCGAACCCTCGCCGCCCTTGGTGGTAAAGAACGGGTCGAGCCCGCGCTTGAGCGCCTCGGCGGTAAAGCCGGGGCCGTCGTCCTCGACCAGCAGCTCCAGCCAGGTATCGCGCACCGGCCGCGCGGTCAGCCGGATCAGGCCGCCGCGCGCGCCCATCGCGTCTCGGGCATTCAGCACCAGATTCAGCAATGAATCCTGCACCGCCCCCGTGTCCAGCATCACCGGGCCCAAGCCCGGTTCGAGCGAAATGGTCAGTCGTGTCTGTTCGGGCAGCGAAGGTGACGCCATCATCCGCAGATCGTCGAGCAGGGTTTCCAGATCGCTGGGTTCGGGATGCAGCGCGCGCGCGCCGGAAATCTCGCCGATCCGCTGCAGCAAGGTGCCGCCGCGCCGCGCCGCCGCCAGCGTCGCGCGCACCGCCTCGGCGGCCTCATCGCCCAGACCGGGTTGACGCGCCAGCTTGCCCTGCAACCCCATGATGATCGTCAACAGATTGGCGAAATCATGCGCCAGCCCTGAGGTGAGTTGCGCTGCCAATTCGCGCTTGCGCGTCTGCATCAGCGCCGCGCGGGCCTGAGTTTCGCCGGTGATGTCGGTGGTCAGCAGATAGACCCCGCCGCCCCCCGTGCCCCGGCCCCCGGCACTGCCCCGCGCGGTGGCCGGGTCTGGCGTCATCACCACGCGAATGCGCCGGCCACTGGCTTCATGCGTCAATTCGCAGGCTGCGGCCTCGCCGTGCTGCGCGCGGTGCATGTGCGGCCCAAGATGCTCGTGCAATTGCGAGCCCACGGCCTCGGCAAAGCGCATGCCCACCACATTCACCGGCAACCCCGGCAACAGTGTCGACAGCCGCCGGTTCGAATAGGTATAGACCAGATCGCTGTCCAGATGGGCGATATGGGCCGGCATCATCTCGGTCACCAGCCGGGTGCGCGCCTCCATCTCGGTCAGTTCGCGCTTGGCTTCCTGCAGGGCGGCATTGGTGGCGGCCAGTTCGCGGTTGGCCAGACTCAGGCGCTCGGCATGGGCGACCAACTGGCCCGACAATTCCTCGGACCGCGCGCGCAGCAGTTGCTCCTGCATCTTGATCTCGGTGATGTCGGTATAGACCGTCACCCAGCCGCCCTGCGTCAGGGGGGCGCCCTCGACGCTGATCCAGCGGCCATTGGCGCGCTGGCGCTCCATGTAATGCGGGCGAAAGTCGCGCGCGGTCTCGACCCGCAGGCGCACGGCCTCTTCCGGGTCAGGCTGCTCGCCGTATTCGCCCCGCGCCACCAGAAAGCGGATCGTTTCCTCGAACGAGGCGCCGGGGCTGACCAGCGCGTCCGCCAGACCGAACATCTCCTGATAACGCTGGTTGCACAGCACAAGGCGCAGGTCGCTGTCAAAGATCGACAGCGCCTGCTGGATCAGGTTCAGACCCGCGCGGGTCATCTTGGCTATGGCATCGGCCTGCATGCGCCAACCCTAGCGCCGAGCGGGCGGCTCAGTCCAGCACCTCGTCAGGCGCCAGACCCCAGAGCGCCTCACGCAGGACCCAGCCGCGTGTGCCGTCGAGGTTCAACCGGCACCAGACCGGCGCACATTCGACGATCCGCGCCACCACGCCCTGTTCCAGCAGGGCGACTTCGGGGGCGTTGTCCATCGGTCGGCTGCGCAGCGGCGCCATGTCCTGCGTCACCAGCACGGTGCGCACGCCTGAAAGCTGCGAATAATGCACCCAGCCGCCGAAACCCTCGGAATCCTCGATCCGGCGCCAATGTTCGAATTCGCCCGTCACCCGGACCGGCAATCCGCGGGCGGAATAGACCCAGTCAAGCCGATGCGTGCGTGACGGCCCACGCCGCGCCTCGGCCCGCGCGCTTTTCAGTGAGACAAAACGCGGCAGCGGCAGACCCGATTCCGGCCCGATCGGTGGGATTGCCGCCGGAGGGGGAGGGACACTGGCCAAGGCCACCGGCGCAGGCACCTGTGCCGCGCCCGGTTGCACCGCGCCGCTGGTCCCCAGTGCCAACACCAGCCCGGCCGTCAAAAGCCATGCCCGCATTTCTGTTCCTGCCCGCCCGCTCGACGCGGATCTGTGATCGCCACCCCACCCATGCGCAATTATATTTCGCGTCGGATCGTGCGGATGGCTTGTGCCTCGGTTCGCTCTGGGTCACTTTGCCAAAAAGCGACCCGATTTGAAAGACCCAAGGAGACCTCGATGCCCATCAAGCGCCTGGTTGTTGTGGTGACGCGACGCCTGCCAGCGCCGGTCGAGACCCGGCTGAAGGAATTGTTCGACGCCGAACTGCGCGACGACGATACCCCGATGACCCGTGACGAGCTAGTTGCGGCGATGACCCGCGCGGATGTGCTGGTGCCCACGCTCAGCGACCACATCGACGCAGGCATGCTGGGACAGGCCGGCGAGCGGCTGAAACTGATCGCGAACTATGGGGCCGGGGTCGACCACATCGACGTCACCTCGGCTCGCCAGCGCGGAATTCTGGTGTCGAACACCCCCGGCGTCGTGACCGATGACACGGCTGACATGGCGCTTGCGCTGATGCTGGCGGTCACGCGCAAGATCCCCGAGGGGTTGGCGCAGATGCAGGCAGGAGCCTGGCAGGGCTGGTCGCCGATGGCGCATCTGGGCGGCCGCATCGGCGGCAAACGGCTGGGCATTCTGGGCATGGGCCGCATCGGCCAGGCGGTGGCCCGGCGCGCGGCAGCATTCGGCATGCAGATCCACTATCACAACCGCCGCCGCCTGCGGCCAGAGGTCGAAGGACCGCTCGACGCGACCTATTGGGAAAGCCTCGACCAGATGGTCGCGCGGATGGATGTGGTGTCGATCAACTGCCCGCACACGCCCTCGACCTTCCACCTGATGAATGCCCGTCGACTGAAACTTCTCAAGCCGACGGCGGTGATCGTCAACACCTCGCGGGGCGAGGTGATCGACGAGAACGCCCTGACCCGCATGCTCCGGGCCGGCGAGATCGCGGGTGCCGGGCTCGATGTCTATGAACACGGCACCGAGGTGAACCCGCGACTGCGCGAATTGCCCAATGTCGTGCTCCTGCCACATATGGGCTCGGCGACGCTGGAGGGCCGCATCGAGATGGGTGAGAAGGTGATCTTGAACATCAAGACCTTCGCCGACGGTCACCGCCCACCGGATCAGGTGCTGCCGGGGATGCTGTAACGGAGGCGGCGCGGGTTCGGGCCCCCGAGGGGGCCACTCACCCGCGCCGGTGGGCTGGCGCCCACACCCGCCCAAAGGGGGGCACGCCCCCCTTTGGAAACCCCGTGGATATTTGGAGAGC
>CALESR010000105.1 GCA_937907485.1 uncultured Paracoccaceae bacterium
CGAGGCGCATGGCGGCGTGATCTGGGCCGAGAACATCCGCCCCACCAACGCCGACCGCAACTCGCCCCCTCTGGGCGCGCGCTTTGTCGTCGGGCTGCCGCTGTGAGCGCGGCGAACATCCACGCCTCGGCCATCGCCTTTGGCCCCTCGCGTGGCGTGCTGATCCTCGGCGCCTCGGGCGCGGGCAAATCGCGGCTGGCGCTGGCGCTGATCGACCGCGGCGCGCATCTGGTCGCTGACGATCAGGTGTTTCTGGCAGTGGACAACGGCGCGCTCTTTGCCCGCGCGCCGCGCAGCACCGCTGGCCTGATCGAGGTGCGCGGCCTTGGCATCCTGCATCTGGGCCATATCCGGCTGGCAAGGATCGTGCTGGCCATCGATCTCGAAGCCCCCTCGCCGCGCCTGTCGCTGCCGCAACCGCGCGTGCTGGCCGGGGTCAGCGTGCCCTGTCTGCCCGGCGCCCCGGACGCCACCTTTGCCGCGGCGCTGGCGCGCTATGTCACCGGCAGTTCGGTGGCGGTCTAGGGCATGGACGAGACGCGCGCGCTCAAGGTGGTGATGGTGACGGGCCCCTCGGGCGCCGGCCGCAGCTCGGCGATCCGCGCGCTCGAGGATCTGGGCTATGAGGCGATCGACAACCTGCCGATGTCGCTGATCCCCCGGCTGCTCGAAGGCCCGCCGCTGCCGCGCCCGCTGGCGCTGGGGCTGGACGTGCGCAACCGCGATTTTTCGTCCTTGTGGCTGATCGAACTGGTCGATCATCTGCACCGCACCCCCGGCGTGGTCTCGGAACTGCTCTATCTGGATTGCCACGTCGATACGCTGGTGCGCCGCTATTCCGAGACCCGGCGCCGCCATCCCCTCAGCCCGGACGACACGCCGATGCAGGGCATCCTGCACGAGATGGAACTGCTCGCCCCGCTGCGCAACCGCGCCGATGTGCTGATCGACACCACGCACCTGACCCCGCACAGCCTGCGGGCCGAGGTCGGGCGCTGGTTTGCCCCGCGTGGCGGGCGGCCCTTGGCGCTGTCGGTGCAGTCGTTCTCGTACAAACGTGGGCTGCCGCGCGGCGTCGACATGGTGTTCGACTGCCGCTTTCTCATCAATCCGCACTGGGACCCGGCGCTGCGTGACCTCGACGGCCGTGACCCGGCGGTGGCGGCGCATGTGCAGGCCGACCCGCGCCATGCCGATTTCATCGAGCGCGTGCAGGGCTTGATCCTGTCCCTGCTCGACGCCTATGTCGATGAGGGCAAAAGCAGCCTGACCATTGCCTTTGGCTGCACCGGCGGGCGGCATCGGTCGGTTGCCGTTGCAGAAAACCTGTCGGCAACGCTTGCACAGTTGGGCTGGCGGGTGGCAAAAAGGCACAGGGAGCTGGATCGCGGCCAGAATGCCCTGGTGTCAGTCGAGCAAGGGTAAGCCGGTGATCGGAATTGTCATCGTCGCGCATGGTGGGTTGGCGCGCGAGTATCTCGCGGCGGTCGAGCATGTCGTGGGCAAGCAGCCCGGGGTGCGCGCCATCGCCATCGAATATGACCATGATCGCGGCTCAAAGCAGGCCGAGATCTGCGCCGCCGCCGATTCCGTCGACAGCGGGGCAGGGGTGGTGATGGTGGTGGACATGTTCGGCGGCTCGCCCTCGAACCTGTCGATTGCCGCCTGTTGCGCCCCGGATCGCCGCATCCTCTATGGGGCCAACCTGCCGATGCTGATAAAACTGGCAAAATCGCGCAGTCTCTCGGTTCCCGAGGCCTCGGCTCTGGCGCTGGACGCCGCGCGCAAATACATCGATTCCTATGAAATGAGCGGAGGCTGCGGGGTATGAGCGCCGAGCGGGTTCTGAAGATCGTCAATGAAAAAGGGC
>CALESR010000106.1 GCA_937907485.1 uncultured Paracoccaceae bacterium
ATTATCAGCCTGGTCTACAGCCCAAACGGGAAACAGCTTGCCCTGGGCAGCAGCGAAGGACTCATCCTGCTCTGGGATGTAACCGAAAGCGAAATCACGGCCCAGATGTATGATCGCCAGGGGCGGGTATTGGCGGCGATTGCGGGATTGCTGGTCATGTCACTGGGCCTCCAATCGAACCGGCCCCGCCCGCGACGCCGCGGGCGGGGCCTTTGGGCTTATTGCCCAGTGCGCAGGCGCGTCCACAGGCGCGTGACAATCCGGTCAGTGCGGCTGTCATAGGGACGCATGGTCCAGGAACTGGCCTTGGTTTCGTCCGGCGGATAGATCGTCGGATCGTTCAGGATCTCGGCGTCGATCATCGGATTCGAGGCGGCGTTGGCGTTGGGATAGGCGACATAGTTGGTGTTGTTCGCCGCCACTTGCGCATCCATCATGTAGTTGATGAAGGCATGCGCGGCCTCGGGGTTGGGCGCGTCCGCCGGGAT
Source organism: uncultured Paracoccaceae bacterium (assembly GCA_937907485.1). Classification (GTDB taxonomy): domain Bacteria; phylum Pseudomonadota; class Alphaproteobacteria; order Rhodobacterales; family Rhodobacteraceae; genus Pararhodobacter. Next base: position 489 of record CALESR010000106.1, read on the forward strand.
CGCCAGCATGTCGAACCACATGTTGACGCCTTCCTGCGGGATCGCATAGGCGACCTCGACACCGTTGCCGGCCTCTTCGGCGCGTGCTGCAGCCTGCAGGATGTCTCCCGACCAACCGATGGCCAGGCAGATCTCGCCATTGGCCAGATCCGAGATGTACTGCGACGAGTGGAAATAGCGGATATGCGGACGGATCGCTTCCAGCGCGGTCACGGCGGCCTCGAAATCTTCCTCGGAGGTCGTTACCGGCGGGCGGCCCAGCATGCGCAACATCGGCGGGATGATCTCGGTGTGGTCATCGAGAACCGCGATGCCGCAATCGGCAAAGCGCGCGGCGATTTCCGGGTTGAACAGGATATCCCACGAGTTGACCACATAATCGGCGCCCATGCGGTCGGCCACGGCCTGAACGTTATAGCCGATACCGGTGGTGCCCCACAGATAGATCACCGAATGCACGTTGCCCGGATCGAACGAGTCTGCCAGCGCCATCAGCGCCGGGTCCATATTGGCCAGATTGGGCAGGAGGTCGCGGTTCAGCGGCTGATAGACCCCAGCGCCGATCTGGCGCTGCAGGTAGTTGCCCGTCGGCACCACAACGTCAAAGCCCGACGAACCGGCCAACATGCGCGCTTCCAGCGTGTCATTCGAATCATAGACGTCATAGTTGACGGTGATCCCGGTGGCGGCGGTAAAGCCAGCCAGCGTGTCCTCGGCGATATAGTCCGACCAGTTGAAAACGTTGACGGTCTGCGCCTGCGCCACTGAGATGGTCAGCGCCAGTGCGGTCAGTGCGGTCGTGGTCATAAGCTTCGTCATGCGGTCATCTTCTCCGTTGGGCCCGCGAGAGGGCATGTTGTCGAGTGGATTCTGAAGATCCTTGCGAGAACTGTGCGAAGTTTTGATCAAAATCTCAAGCGCGGATTTTACCGACCACGGGCAAAGCCCGAGGGCCGGGATTCCCCGCAGTCAACCAAATCAAAGCCTAGCGTCCCGCCAGCGTTGCGGCAAGCATCTCGCGACGCAGACGCACGCCGGTCAGCGTTTCGTCCAGATCGACATCGCTCATGCCCAGAATTTCACCCTGCGCCACGTCGCGCCGCAGCCGGACCCGATGCGCAAGGCCGATCGGCAGCAGCGCCCGCGCCGCCGAGGTTGCCGCCGGGCAGGCGCGGCCCCAGACGGTAAATCCGCCCTCGCCGTCCAGCATCTCGCCGGCCTTCAGGCCACGCTTGGCCACCGCGACCGCGTCACCGCGCCATTCGCGCGTGCTGCCCGTCGCCTCGCCCCGCAGCGCCGCCGACAGCACCGAGATCGACAGTTCCATCCCGATCAGATGAAAGGGCTTGTGCATCGCGGCGTATTGTCCGGTCGAATCGGTGCGCAGCCCGTATTGCGCGAAACAGGCGGCGGCATAGTCATTCTGCGCCTTGAGGATCACATAGACACCCCAGCGCAGATCGCGGAACACCGGCCGCCCGTCGCGCTCGAGCGACGAGACCACCTCGACCATCCCGTCGCGGTCCAGTTGCCCGCCCACCGCACGCGAGCGCAGCACCTGCGCGAGGTCGTCAACCCCGCAAGGCGGAAAGGCCAGCCCCGCATCGGGCACGTCGAGCCCGCAGGCATTGGCGATCGCCGCCATCTCGATCGCCGATTTGGTGCCGTCGAGAAAGCTGTTGAACATCTGCGGGTTCATCCCGGCGGCGCGGGCGGCCTCGGGCGTCAGCCCGTAATGGGGCCAAACACCATCGGGGGTCACCGCGTGATACTCGGGCAGGTGTTTCGTCCCCTTGCCCGCCGCCGCGACGGCAAACCCGGCAGCGCGCGCCCAATCGACCATTTCGGCCACCAATGCCGGTTGGTCGCCGTAAGCCATGGAATAGACCAGTCCTGCCGCCCGCGCCTGTGCCGCCAGGACGGGGCCCGCCAACACATCGGCCTCGACATTGACCATCACCACATGGCTCCCGGCATCGAGCGCGGCGCGGGCGTGGTTCAGCCCGGCCTCGGGCGCGCCGGTGGCCTCGATCACCACATCGACTTCGGCTCGCACGGCCTCGAGTCCGTCATCGAGGAACCGCGTCGCAGCGATTCGCTCGGCGCTCCAACCCACGGTGCGGCAGGCGGCGCGGGCGCGCTCAGGGTCCAGATCGGCGATATGGGTGACGGAAAGCCCCGCGATATGAGGGACTTGCGCCAGAAACATCGAGCCGAACTTGCCCGCGCCGATCAAGGCCACCCGCACCGGGCGGCCCGCGTCGGCCCGCGCACGGGCCAGCGAAGACAGGTTCATGCGAGGCTCCTTTCAGGGGGATTGCGCAGCACCAGCGCCAGCGCCAACAGGCTGAGGACGGCGGGAATGACGAAAACCGCGCCGGGCAGATCGGCCAGCGCCGAAGCCCCGGTGAACAGCGCGAAGACCTGCGTATAGACCAGCGGCGCCGCGATCATCCCCAGTGCGTGCAGCGACGACAGCGCGCCCTGCAACTCGCCCTGCCGGTTGGCGGCCACCATGTCCGACATCTGGGCCCGAAGCGCGGGCATCACCATCCCGGACAGCGCGCTGACCGGGATCATCGCCAGTGCCAGTGTCCCGCTGTCGATAAAGGTCAGCACGGCAAAGGACAGCACCGCCGCGCCCAACCCCACAACCATCACGCCTCCGCGCCCGAAGAACCGCAGCGCCGGGCGGATCAGCGCGCCCTGCACGACGGCAAACCCGACGCCGTAGGCCGCCAGCGACAACCCGACCTGCCCCGCAGTCCAGCCAAACCGCGCGATGCCGAAATAGGCCCAGATTACCGGATAGACGGTAAAGGCGAATTCATAGGCGGTGTAGATCCCCAGATAGCGCCCCAGCCCCGGCAGTCGGCCAATATGACGGAAGGCGCCAAAGGGGTTGGCGCGGCGCCACTCAAAGGGTCGACGCTGTGCCGGCGGCAGCGATTCGCGCATCACCACCGCGCCGAACAGCAGGTTCGCCCCGGCCACCAGCGCGGCGGCAACAAAAGGCGCACGCAGGCCGAATTCCGCCAGCATTCCGCCGACCGCCGGCCCCAGCACAAAGCCCGCGCCAAAGGCTGCTCCGATCAGGCCAAAGCGCTGCGCCTTTTCCTGCGGGGTCGAAATATCGGCGATATAGGCGGTCGAGGTGCTGTAGGTCGCCGAGGCGATGCCTGTGACAAGCCGGGCGAAAAAGAAGATCCAGACCGACCCCGCCAGCGCCAAAACGGCATAATCCGCCGTCAGCACCGCCAGCGAGGCCAGCAACACTGGCTTGCGGCCAAAGCGGTCACCGAGGTTGCCGATCACCGGGCCGAACAGGAACTGCATGACCGCAAACCCGCCGGTCAGCGCCCCACCCCACAGGGCCGCCCGTGCCAGATCGCCCCCGGTGATTTGGCGCAGCAGTTCCGGCATCACCGGCATGATGAGGCCAAAGCCGATGGCGTCCAGGGTCAGCGTCGTCAGAATGAACAGAATGGGCAACCGGTGCGTTGTCACGGTGAGTCTATCACTTTTCTAACGTCTGACATTAATTTCACCCGATGAGTGCAGCATAAAGCCCGAACCATCTAGCACTTTCTCAACAATGGCCAATGTCTCGCAGGAACTGACCAACATGCGCTGCCCAGGCCTCGGGTTGATCGACAACCGGCAGATGCCCCGCGCCGCGGATCAGCACAAAGCGGGCGCCGGGCACCAGATCCACGGTTTCGCGCACCAGATCGGGCGGGGTCGAGCCATCCTCGGACCCGGCGATCCCCAGCAGCGGCAGCCGCAATCCGGCGGTCGTGGTGTAGAAATCCGTCCCGGCAATCGCCGCCGAGCAACCCAGGTACCCCGCCAGCGGTGTGCGGGTGACCATGTTGCGCCAAAGCCGAGCCTGTGCCGAGGTGCGGAACGGTCGGGCAAACCAGCGTTCCAGCGTCGCATCGGCGATGGAGTCGAGACCCTGCGCCTCGATCAGCGCGATGCGCTGCGCCCAGACATCGGCATTGCCGATCCGCGCCGCGGTGTTCGACAGCACCAAGGCGCGCACCAGATCGAGCCGCTTGACCGCCAACCCCTGCGCCACCAGACCGCCAATCGACAGACCGACCACCACGGCCTCGCGCAGCCCGAGATGGTCGATCAGCCGTTCGGCATCGCGCACCAGCGCCCCCATCGCATAAGGCGCGGGCGGGGCATCGGACAGCCCGTGCCCGCGCAGCGAAAACCGCAGCACGCGCAACCCGGGCGGCAACAGCGGCAACACCGCATCCCACAACCGCAGGTCGGTGCCCAACGCGTGGATCAGCACCAGCGGCGGCGCGCCCTCGGGGCCGGTCAGATCATAATGCAGGCCCAAATCGCCCAGATCGGCCATCGGCATGGCAAGCCCTCCTCAGCAGTCGCGCGCATCCTTGAACGTTTCCCAGACAACGGCAATGGGTGACGCCACGCCCCGGCCTCGGCGCGACGGCGTCCTGACCTTGAACTTGCGCGGCAAAGTTGCGATCTGGGGGACTGGAGGTGCCCAATGCCGCAAACTGACCCCGTGATGGACTTTCTGCTGACGCGCCGCTCGCGCCCGGCTGCTGCGCTGCGGGCCCCTGCCCCAGAGGGTGCGGCGCTGGACACCCTGCTGACCGCTGCCCTGCGCGTGCCCGATCACGGCGCGCTGGAACCCTGGCGGCTGCTGCTGATCGAAAGCGGCGCGCGGCCCCGGCTGGCGGCGCTGCTGCAGGCGCGCGGCGAGGCCTTGTCCATACCGCCGGAAAAGATCGAGAAATCGGCACAAAGCTGGCTGAACGCGCCGCTGATCGTGGCCGTGGTCAGCGCGCCCGTCCCCTCGGACAAGGCGCCCGAGATCGAGCAGGTGCTTTCGTCCGGCGCGGTTTGTGTGAGTCTGGTCAACGCGGCCCTCGCCAGCGGCTGGGGCGCGGCCTGGATCACCGGCTGGGCGGCCTTTGACCGCCCCTTTGTGCAAGAGGGGCTGGGATTGTCGCCGCAGGAATCGATCGCCGGCTTCATCCATCTGGGCAGTTGCGAAACCCCGGTTCCCGACCGACCGCGCCCTGATCTGGCCCGGTTGACGCGCCGGGTGTCGGCATGATCCTGTCGGCGTTCCTCGCCGCGCTGGGCCAGTTCAGCGACCCGCGCTTTCGCCGGGCGATCTGGTTCGGGCTGGCGCTGGCGGTCGCATTGCTGTTTGCCATGTATGCGCTGGTGTTGATGGTGGTGCAGTGGGTGACGCCCGATGCCCTGACGCTGCCATGGATCGGCGAGGTGACCGGGCTGGCGACGCTGCTGTCCTTCGCCTCGATCCTGTTCATGCTGGTGCTGTCGGTATTCCTCATGGTGCCCGTGGCCTCGGCTTTTACCGGACTGTTCCTCGATGACGTGGCCGATGCCGTCGAGGCGGCACATTACCCCGGACTGGCCGCGGCGACCCGCACGCCTCTTTGGCCCGCGCTGGTCGATTCGCTGCGCTACTTTGGCGTCCTCGTGGCGCTGAACCTGTTGGGATTGCTGCTGTTTGTCGTTTCAGCCGGGGTCGGCATGCTGGGCCTTTGGCTGATCAACGGCTATCTGCTGTCGCGCGAATACTTCACCATGGTCGCCCTGCGCCGCATGTCCCCTCAGGCCGCGCAGGACCTTCGCAGGGCCAATCTGGGCCGCCTCTGGCTGGCCGGAGTGCTGATGGCGATCCCGCTCAGCGTGCCGCTGGTCAATCTGTTCATCCCGGTGTTCGGCGCGGCGACCTTCACCCACCTGTTCCACCGGATGACCCGCTGATCAGCCGTTGATCCAGCGGTTGACGAAATCCATCGACTCGACCGTCACAGCGCCCGAGACGATCACCCAGACGACCAACGCCCAGAGGCCGGTCGCGATGATCGTGGTGACGATCATCTTGCCACGAATCTGCGGATTCGCCGGTGCCGATTGCGGCGTGCCAAGGGTGACACTGCCCGCTTCGCCTTGGGTTTTCATCCGCAGCGGCAAGACCGCCAGCAAGGTCAAGAACCAGATGAAGGCATAAAGGACAAAGGCGGAAAAAATCGGCATCAGATCTGCTCCAACTCGATGAGGCAGCCGTTGAAGTCCTTGGGATGCAAGAACAGCACCGGCTTGCCATGCGCGCCGATCTTCGGCTCGCCGCTGCCCAGAACCCGCGCGCCCCCCGCTTTCAACCGGTCACGGGCAGTGAGGATGTCGTCGACTTCATAGCAGATGTGGTGAATGCCACCTGCGGGATTCTTGTCGAGGAAACCCTTGATCGGGCTCGCGTCCCCCAAGGGATAGAGCAGTTCGATCTTGGTGTTCGGCAGGGTGATGAAGACCACGGTGACGCCGTGGTCGGGCTCGTCTTGGGGTGCGCCGACCTCGGCGCCCAGCATCGCACGGTATTGATTGGCTGCGGCGGTCAGGTCCGGCACGGCGATGGCGACATGGTTGAGGCGTCCGATCATGGCAATTCCCTGTGCTGCACTGCAGCTTCATTAGCGGGCAACGGGCGAAATGCAAGTGTCGCGGGGACGCAGGCGATTAACCGACCCTTAGCCAATCGGTCGCAGACTGCGAACAGGACAAGGAGTCGCCGCCATGCCAAGCCCCGCCTGCCAACCCGTCGCCCGTCACCAGCTTGCCCCGTCGATGCCAGCCCAACCGATGCCGGCACGGCCAGGCGGGGCCTTTGCCATCCCGCCGCGCACCATGCTGCTGGTCGAGGACAGCCGCCTCGCTGCCGAAGCGGTGCGCCTCGTCTGCCGACGGCTGGGCATCCGCCTGCGCCGGGCCGAGTCGCTGGCCGGGGCGGCGCTGCACCTGCGCGTCTACCGGCCTGATATCGCGTTGATCGACCTCGGGCTGCCCGATGGGTCAGGGGTGGAACTGATCCGCGCCCTCGGCCGTTCGGGCACCCGGCCGCACCGCCTGTTGGCCATCAGCGGCGATCCGGGTCAGGAGGGCGCGGCCATCGCCGCCGGTGCCGACGCCTTTTTGCTCAAACCGCTGTCGATCGCCCATCATCTGCTGGCTTTGACCGGCGAACCTGCGGAAGGCTTTGACGCCCTCGACACGGATATCTGGCGCGAGCGAAACGCCGGCGCCGATCCGCTGGCGCTGCGCGATGATCTGATGCTGGCGCGCGATCTGCTCAACGGCCCGGCTGATCCTGAGCGTCTGCGGTATGCTGGGCAGTTTCTGGCCTCGATCGGCCTCAGCCTGCAGGACAAACCGCTGTCCGAAGCCGCAAATCTCGCGCGCGAAACCGGCAATAGCCGCCCGCTGGTCGATCTGCTGCGCGCCCGGGTGGCCGCATCACCGCTGATCTGAAAGGGCGGCGGGTGATCCAACCGCGCGGTCGGCTCAGTCAGTTGCGCGGGGGTCTGGGGCGTCGCCGGTCAGCGTGCGAACGCCCTTCAGCCCGGCCAGATCGCCCCATTCGGTGGCATAGCCCTGATCCAAACCGGCAAGACGGGCGCGCAGCCATGCCGGCAGTGTTTGTGTCACAGCGTCACCCTCGGTGGCCCGGCCAAAGCGGCGGGCAAAGGCCTCGATGATATCGCGCAGATGGCGCGCGCTGGCGGGCGGATTGCCGCCCAGATACCGCTGCAGACGCAGCCGGGCTTCGGCGCCCAACGCGCTGGCCGCGAGGTCAAGCAATCCTGCCGGTGGCAGCACCACTCCCGGCCCGACCAGCGCGCCCAAGACCTGCGGCCAGACCCGCGGCAGATCCTCGTGCCGCCAGACCAGCAGGTCGGCGCGCGGCAACTGCGTTCGGATCGACTGCGCCAGCCGCGCCCAGGGCAGGGTTTCGTCGCCGACGGCCTCCATCAGGGCCTCGGCCGCACCCGGCTCATCCGGCAAAAGCGCCGGAATCACCTGCGCCGCAGACGCGACCGCCAGCAAGACGGTGATTCGGCTGTGCCCGAACAGCATCTGCAGGCCATAAAGCCGCCGCGCAACGTCGCGCCGATAAAAGCCGTCCGACGCCAGCGCATCGGCCGAGCCGCCCAGCAGCCCCGGCGCCGATACCACCAGCCGCTTGCCACCCGCCCCGAGCGATTCGATCAGCGCGGCCTCGCGGGTCGCCGGGTCTTCGTCGCGGCCAAGATCCAGCGCTTCGGAGATCCGACGCAGGAACAGGCCAGGCGCCGGCAGCGCCAGCCCCTGCCCTTCGAGCACAGAGCGATTGCGCGCAAGCCAACCGGCGATCCGCCCCCCGTCGGTGCCATGCGCGCCGACGTGGAGGACCAGATGCGTCATCGGCTCAGAGCCCACTCACGATGCCGCGCACCGATTGCAGCGCGGCGCGGGTTTCTTCGGTGCTGAGCGCGTCGTTCAGCCGGGTGAATTCGGCCAGCGCCTGCGCATGTTGGCCATTGTTGAGATAAGAGTAGCCGCGTAGCATCGACAGGTCGCGACGCAGCGAGCCGTTGAGCTGTTCCAACGCGGTCAGATAGGCGATGGCCTGCGGATAATCCTGCGCATGGAAGGCCCGCACGCCGCGCTGGTCGAGGATCGTCGCCTCAACCTCGACGCGCTGCTGGCGGGTCAGGTCGGTAGCGGCGGCCAGGCGGGCGCCCTCTTCGGTCATCTGCATGTTCAGATAGCACAGGACCATACCAAAGCGCGAATCGCGTGGCACGGTGCCGCCCAGCGAGGCGCCGCGTTGTGCGGTGGCGGTAAACCCGGCCAGCGCCTCGCCCGCGCGGTCGAGGTTATAGGCGCACCACGAGCGCTCATAGAGCACCTCGAGCGAGCGCGGATTGGCCGAGGCCGCGAGGCAGCCGGCCCAGTTTCCCGCCTCTTTGAGCGCCCGGACCTGAGCAATACGGCTGTCACCTTGAACCGGCAACTGGCCGGGCGCAACGGGTGCGGCAGGCACGGGTGCGGCAGGCACGGGTGCGGCAGCCACGGCGACCGGGGCGGGTGCCGCAGTGGCTCGCGCCACAGGGGCTGCCGCAGCGACCGGGGCGGCGGCGCGCGGACGTGCGCCCTGCCCGCGACCAGCGCGCAGCCGGGCTTCCAATTCGTCAAGGCTTGCACGGTTCGCCGGGGCGGCGGTGCGCGCCACTTCGAACAGCCCGGTCAGTTCCTCGATCGTCGTGACTTCATTGGCTTTTTCCAGCGTCGGCACCACATCGGACAAGCGCGTGCAGGCCTGCACCACACCGCGATACGTGGTCACGGCATTCGGCGTCTGACCGGCGCCATGATAGAGTTCGGCCATCTGCCAGGCGTTGTTGATCCGGTCGCAGCGCAGCAGCGCCGGGGTCCGGCGCACCGCCGCCAGCGCCGCCGAGGCGTCGCGGCTGGCGTAGGCGGCTTCAAAGGCGGCCTGCGACTCGTTGGTTTCGAGCACGCGCAGCATCTCGGCGTCCGGCGACCAGCCGGGCACCCGGCCACGCGACTCGTCGATCAGGGCCCGCGCACCGACATAATCGTTGCGCTGGATGCGCGCCCAGATCGGCTGGACATCCACCGAGGCCACGGAGGTGTTGGCCATGGCCCGCAATTCGGCGACGTCACCGGGCGGTGTCCAGCGTGGGAAGGCCCCGCGCAACCGGCGCATTTCGGCCTGCACGGCGCGCTGGTCGTCATGGTCGAGGTAGTAGATCAGCGCCCGCAGATCCTCGGCATTGGGAGCCTGCGCCAGCGCAGCAGGCGCCGACCACAGTGACAACGCCGCGGCAAACGCGACCGCATACAAACGGGGGGAGATCAGATCGGCACGCATTCGGGGCTCACCTGATTGGCCGCGAGCATTGCAAACATCTGCAACGTCGCCGGGTAATACGGTTGATTGGGGTCAAAGGCGGGCATATCCGAGCCCGCCTGTCCCGCGGTTCCGGCGCAACTGACCAGCGCGGCAAGCGCGCGGTAGCCTGCGTCGTTCGAGGCTTCGAGCACGGCACCCGTGGCCGGGTCGATACGGGTCGGCACCGGCGCGCCGGGCAGCACATTGCGGTCATAGACCTGCATCATCTGCGTGACGGCGGGATGACGCTGCAGGCCGGACCACACCAGATAGAGCGGCACGCGCATCGCCTCGTATCCCGAGGTCGCGGCAAAGCCCTCGGCAGCGCCTAGGCCGGAGGCACTCGCCTGCACCCAGTCGGGCACGGGGCCGGTTTGGGCCAGCCGCGCGAGGATTTGCTCGGCGTGGCCCGCAGCCTGCGCCAGTTCCACCACCCCTGTCGCCGTCGCCACTTCGCGCATGGCGCGCGGCATGAAATAGCTGGGATTGAAGACGACGCGGTCGGCGTGGACAAAGCCCTGCGCGCCGGGGATCAGGATCATCTCGCCCGCAGTGGCAAGGTTGGGCACGATGCAGCGCGTCACGAGGGCCTGCGCGGTGATCTGCGCGCGGGCCAGATAGCGCCGCTCGTTAAACCGCGCCGCGGCCCGCACCAGCGCCCAGGCAAAGAACAGATCGCCGTCGGACGCGTTGTTGAGGTCGGGCACCGGGTTGGCCTCGTCTGGCAGATAGCGCCAGGCCAAAAGCCCGTCGCCGCGCAGCGACAGGTTGGTCTCGGTCCAGTCCAGAATGCGTGTCAGCGCCGCGAGATCGCCGAATTCCGTCGCCAGAACAGCGCCATAGCCCTGCCCCTCGGAATGACTGGCACTGCGTTGCAGCCCGTCCACCACCCTGCCCTCAGGGCGCAAATAGGCGGATTTCCACGCCTCCCACAAAGGCATGGCGGTTTGTGCCAGATCGGCGGTGGTCAAGAGGCCCTGCGCACCTGCGCCGCCTGCCCCGGCCGCGGCCAGCACCGGGGACACCCCCAGCAGCGTCAGGAAAAGACGACGGTTCATGCGCGATGCTCCCGCGTTGCGATAACCAGCCGCAGCGCGAACAGCGCCGAGACGAGGGCCAGAAAGAACAGCCCGACGACATAGCGGATCGGCATGGCCGAGACGAAATTGCCGACAACGTGGCGGATGTTGCCCAGCGTGACGGGTTCCAGCAGCACCGGCTGACGGTCCGGCGCGGTCCAGCTTTGCCAGCGGCCCTGACGGTCCAGCACGGCGACCTGACCGCGCGGCCCTTCGGCAGTGGTGCGCGCCGCGACGATGGCCGAGGCCAGCGCGCTGATGTCGCTGCCCGGTGCCCGCACCAGCCAGACCTGCGTCGGCCGCGCCGGGTCGAGTTGCAGCAGCACCGCCTGCGCGTCCTGTTCGGCCAGCCAGGTTTCCAACAAGGCGCCCGAGCGCGGCTGCAGCCATTGCAGCGCGGTGGCAAAGCCGCTCTTGAGCCAATCCCAGCCGCGCGCCAGCACGGCCGTCGACTCGCCGCGCTCTTGCACACGCAGCAGCGCATGGCCGCTGGGCGCGTCGAGCGGCGCGGCCGCCAGCGGCGTGTCGTCGAGCATCGCGGCCTCGATGGCCGCGCGGCTGATCTGATAGCCGCCGGTCGGGATCGAACCCAGATCGTCGATTGCCAGCAGGTGCAGCCGGGCGCCCAGCGTCGCCGCATCCGACCGCTCGCCACCGCTGAGGGCGGCGCGCAGGGTGACGACGTCGTTCTGGTCAAAGGCGCGGTCGGACATTTCGTTGACGACCACGCTTTGCGGCGTCAGCCCGGCAAAGGCGATATGCATGTCGGGCAGATACATCGAAGGGCTATAGGGCACCTGGATCGTCGAGCTTTGCCCGATGGCCAGCACCGGCGCTTCGGCGGTCGGACAGGGCATGTCGGCCGGGGCACCGGGCACCATGACCTCGAAGGCCAGCGTGTTGATGCCTGCGCGCAGATGGCGCGCCTCGAACCGCACCGGGAACTGCTCGATCAACTCGCCCGCCTCGCCGGTCAGCGGCAGCAGGCGGATGTTGGTGCCGTTGATATGCACCAGCATCATCGAGCCCAGCGGCAATTCCGGTACATAGATGTAGTCGAGCTTGATCTCGGCCTTGTCGTTGGTCAGCACGATGTAGTCGTCAGGCAGACGAAAGCGCTGCTCGATCCTTGCATAGCGGTCATAGACTTCGGTGGTTTCAAAGCCGAAATCGGCAAGCGGCACCGGCTCTTGCGTCGCGATCAGCGTCGGCTGGGCGCGGGCAGACACACGCGGCAGCAGCGTTTCAAACTCGGGCAGCGCCTGTGGACGCTGGCCGGGGATGAATTCCACCACCATCACCTGCGCCCCGTCGCCCGACGCGCGAAAGCTCAACCTGTTGACGGTCGAGGGCAGGAACGTCACCCGCGAGGCCGACCGCGCGGTGCCCTGCACACTCCAATAGTCGGTGAAGCGGAACGGGATCGGGTCGCCGCCCAGCGCGGAGCTGATGCGCTGGGTGATCTGCGAGACCCATTCGTCGCGGTAATCTCCCAGACCTTCGGCGCCGCGGATCTCGATACCCGAGCCAATGGCGGCGGCACCGGCCAGCCCCATCATGAAGCCGTCGGTGCCGGTCAGCCCCTCGGCCGAGGCCAGCACCGCGCCCGACAAGGCCAGATCGATATCCGACCACAGCGCGAACGAGGCTTCCGGGCCGCAATAGATACGGTGATATTGCACCAGTTCGATGCGAACATTGTTCTGCCCGCGCAGCAGCGTCGCCGGGCCCAATGGGAAATCAACGGCGACCGGGCCAGTGAAGTTCTCCAGCCGTCCCTCGCCGACAAAGGTGTCATTGACATAGGCGCGATAGCGCGAGCGCTCGGGCAGCACGTTGATCGACGACAGCGTGGCGATGCGCAGGGCGCGCACCTGATCGGGCTGCGGCACAAAGAGCGCGAATTGCAGCACCCGGCGCTCGCCGTCAAAGCGGATCGCCGAACCGGCGGGGCGGCCGCGCGCCTCGATGGGCCTGAGCGGGCTGAGGATCGCCGGCGCCTCGGCAATCTCCTCGACAAAATTGCCGCGGTGACGCTCGGCGTCCAGACGGTCGGCGTTGAGACGGTCGAAGTCGACGGGCGACAGCGCGCCCGCCGGATCGCCCGCGCCGGGCAAGGGGATGATCGCACTGGATTGTGCCAGCGCGGGCAGGCCCTGCGCCAGCAGCGCGGCCAGCGCCAACGGCGCCATCAGATGTCTGAACACAACCGTCATGCCGTCCCCCCTTGCAAATCGGCGGCATCGGGATGCCCCTGCTCGCCGCGCCGCGCGCTTTGCGCGATGGCGGCCTGCAGCAGCGACACCGGGCGCGCCGCGGGCGGCGGATCGAAAGCTTCCCCAAAGGCCAGCAAATGCGCGGGCTGCGAATCCACCACCACGACCTCCTGCTCGCGCTCGCGCTGGCGCGCCAGACGCGCGGGCTCGGCGGCGAGGGCGCGCATCGTGTGCCAGATGCCTTGCACTGACAGGCCCAGCACATAGATCATGCCGCGCAGCAGCCCCATGCGTTTGTTGCGGGTCGCCCGGATCGCCTCCCACGAGGCGGAATCACCAAAGATCATGTGCGCGACCGATTCCCGCACGATCATCGGCTGCGTCGGATCAAAGCTGACGCCCAGCGCCAGCGTATCCCCCTCGCGCGTCACGGTCTTGACCTGCACGCGCACGGCGTTTTCCAGATGCGGAGATTTGGGGAATTCGGGGGTGAAATAGAAGGTCTCGCCCGGCTTTGGCATCTCGGGTGTGCTGCCATCCTCGGCAGCGCGCGGCCGCACGACGATCCGGCAGCCCGAGGTCGAGGCATCGACGACGGTGGCGGCCAGAAACACCGGATGATCGTGGCCCAATGCGATGGTGGCCGGCACATTGACCGGCACCCGCGGCACCTGACGGCGTTGCTGTCGCTCGGCCACGGCGCGGATCGCGGCGCCGACCAGCAGGAAGTTGTAGACCGCCCAGCCCCCCACGACCATGATGATGTTGTGGTCGCCGGGGAACATCACCCAACGCACGGCCGCCGCGACGACGCCCAGCAGGGTCAGCGCAAAGATCGCCAGCAGCGGCTTGAAGATCGGCGAGATGAAGTCTTCTTCCAGAACCTCGTCCTTGGCCGTCACGTTGAACTTGGCACCGCGGGGGTTGGCAAGGGTCTTGAAGATCGCGCTCGACAGATAGGGCGCCTGCGCGGTCTCATAGATTTCCGAGACCAGCGGCCAGCGCACCTTGCCGTAAAGTGCGTTTTGAATCATGAAGTTGACCGCCATGTAGCTGGTCATGTAGACCGCGACCTCGCCAATGGTGGCGACAAAGATCTGCAGGCCGAAGAACAGATACGCCAGTGGCGCCAGGATGAAGGTCATCCGCACCAGCGGGAACAGCCAGAAGGTCATCGAGTTCAGGTAGCACAGCCGCTGCGTCATGCTCAGTCCCTTGCCGCGCAAGGGGTTCTTCAGGATCAAGAGCTGCATCATGCCGGTCGCCCAGCGGCCGCGCTGCTGGATGAACGAGACAAAGGTTTCCGGCTGTAGCCCGGCGATCATCGCGTGATCGACATAGAGCGATTTCCAGCCGTTGCGGTGGATCCCCAGCGCGGTTTCGGCATCCTCAGTGATGGTCTCACCGGCGAAACCGCCCGCTTCGTCCAGCGCCTTGCGCCGCAGCAGCGCGGCCGAGCCGCAAAAGAACGCCCCGCCCCAGCGGTCCAGACCCCGGTGGCTGAGGTGATAGAACATCTCGTTTTCCGGCGGGCAGTCGGTGCGGAGGCCGACGTTGCGGTCGATCGGATCGGGGTTGAGGAAGAAGTGCGGCGTCTGCACGAGGAACAGCTTGGGATCTTCGACAAAGAAACCGACCGTGCGCGCGAGAAAATCGCGGCTGGGAACGTGGTCGGCGTCGAACACCACGACCAACTCGCCATCCAGCTTTTCCAGCGCCGCCGACATGTTGCCGGCCTTGGCGTGCTCGTTGCGCGCGCGGGTCGAATACATCACGCCCAGTTCGTTGCACAACTGGATCAGATCGCGACGGCGCTTGCGGGCACCTTCGGCGATCTTGGGGTCTTCGTGGTTGCAGCGCTGATCGGTGCCACCGTCATCGCACAGCACAACCGTGCGCTTGTTGACCGGGTAATGCATGTTTTTCGCCGCGCTCAGCGTGATCGACAGCATCTCGACCGGCTCGTTGTAGGACGGCACCAGAATGTCCACCGTCGGCAGGTCGCGCGCGGCCACCTTTGGCGGCAGGCCACGCCGGACCGGATCGGCGGTCATGAAACCCGACAAGAAGAACACGCCGATGGCATAGGTCTCGACGATGAACAGGATCACCGCAGGGACAAACGAGATGACATCCTCGACCGGCGGCAGCGTTTCCGTCACGCGCCAGGCCCAATAGCGCATCACCAGCGTCGAGGCGATTGCCATCATGGTGAAGCGCGCCACCATGTTGTCCATCACCAAGGGTTTGAGCAACATCACCGCCAGCACGGCGGCAATCCCCAGTGTTGCCTGCACCTGAATCGAGGTTGGCACGCTGACGATCCCGGCAACCGCAATGACCAGCAGGAACCAGACGAGGAAATTGGCCCTGTCGCCCATCGAAAGACGGCGGGTTCCGATCATTTTGCTCATTTCACTCTATCCTGCATAACTCTTTAAGGCCCTGTAATCGCGCAATAAATAAAGTCGTCAGCCGCCCGGCGCCGCATAGGGCGACAGCGTGTTCGTCGCCCCGACAGTGCCAGTGACGGCCAAGGCACGCGCGCTCATCGGCGCCAGCGCCTGCTCGACCGTGCCAATGGCGCAGTTGCGCATCACCACATCCAGCGCCTGCGTGCCACGCGGCAGCGGGCGCGCGCCCAGCCCCATACGCCGCAGGACCAGAACACAGGTCGTATTGGTGCCGACGGATTCGCGCGCATAGACAAAGGTGCCAAGTTCGTCGTTGCCCGAGGTCAGCGAACCTTCGGTCAGCCGCTCGAAGGGCGCAGGCATGCCGCCGAACCGTGCCGAAATCTCGGCAAAGTTGAACCGCCCCAGTTCGGTGCTTGCCGTCGTCTGCGCGCGGATGTGGATCACGTTGTCGCCGCTGACCGCGGTTTCGTTCGGCAGGATCACCCTTTGCTCCAGCGCGCCGCCAAGGTTGCGCTCGAAGACCATCAGCGCCTGCGGGGCGCTGACCATCGCCCGCGTCGGCTGGACGATGGTGTATTCGACGGTGTTCTCCAGCGTCTCCATGCCCGGATTGCGCGTCTGGTTCATCAGCCGGTAAAGGCCGGTTGCCGTCTGATCGCCGCTCGACTGCGAGCACCCGCCCAGCAGCGCCGCCGCGAGGACTGCGCCCAGCATGCCACGGCGCGAATCACGCCGCTCGAGGGGCTTGACCCCGGTAATGTCCATCATTGTGCCTGCTCTGCCTTTTGTCCGGTGACAAAGGCCTCGAACGATGCCGTTCAGGATGTCCCCAAGGCGTCATGCGCCCCGATTGCCCCTGATTTCGACCGAACGACTGCCACTGCCTCGGTTCTTCTTTTGCCTATGAGTTTAGAGAAATTGAAGGAATCGCGCAATCCACTTTGTTTCAAGGCGATTCGAATGCCCTGTCCGAGGGCGTTGCAGACCCTGCCAACCGCTACAGATTGCGGCAGGCTGCCCAATGCCACGGCAGATATTGCCCCGTTCTTCAGCGCAGCCCGGCGAAAAAATCGCGCAGCAACGCGACCGAGGCGGTCTCGTCGATGCCGTCATACACCTCGGGCGTGTGGTGACACTGCGGGTGGCTGAAAATCCGCGGCCCCTGCGCGACGCCGCCGGACTTGGGATCGGACGCGCCGTAATAGACCCGGCGGATGCGGGCAAAGCCGATGGCGGCGGCGCACATCGGACAGGGTTCCAGCGTCACCCAAAGATCATGGCCGGGCAGGCGCTCGCTGCCCAAAATCACGCAAGCCGCGCGCAAGGCTAGGATTTCCGCGTGGGCGGTCGGATCGGCCAACTCGCGTGTGCGATTGCCAGCCTGCGCCACGATCCGGCCCGCAGCATCGGTGATGACCGCGCCCACTGGCACCTCGCCACGGGCGGCAGCGGCGCGCGCCTCGTCCAGCGCGATTGACATGGGGCGTGCATCCCTGTTCATGGGGCTTTGATGCCCGCACCGGGCCGCGCGCGCAAGTGCGCCACCTCCAAAACCAAGGCCGATGATGACCAAGCCCCCTGCCCCGCGCGGCGCCACCGCCAAACCGCGCGCCGCGTCACCCAAACCGCTGACCCGCCCCGCTGGCGCCGGTGAGCGCATCGCCAAGGTTTTGGCGCGCGCCGGCGTCGCCTCGCGTCGCTCGGCCGAGGCGCTGATCGCCGAGGGCCGGGTCGCGGTCAATGGCAGCGTGATCGACAGCCCGGCGTTGAACGTCACCCCGCGCGACAAGGTCACCGTCGATGGCCGCCCGCTGGCCGCCAAGGAGCCGGTGCGCGTCTGGCTGTATCACAAACCCCTGGGGCTGGTGACCAGCGAGCGCGACGAAAAGGGCCGCCAGACTGTGTTCGACACCCTGCCCGAGGGGATGCCGCGCGTGATGTCGGTCGGTCGGCTCGACCTCAACTCCGAAGGGCTCTTGCTGTTGACCAACGATGGCGAGCTGAAACGGCGACTCGAATTGCCCTCGACCGGCTGGCTGCGCAAGTATCGGGTGCGCGTCAATGGCCGCCCGGATGACGCACAACTGGCGCCGCTGAAACAGGGGCTGGTGCTGGACGGCGAGCGGTTCCAGCCGATGATGGTGACGCTGGACCGCCAGCAGGGCGCCAATGCCTGGCTCAGCGTCGGCATCCGCGAGGGCAAGAACCGCGAGATCCGACGCGCGCTGGACGCCGTGGGCCTGACGGTGAACCGGCTGATCCGCACCAGCTATGGCCCGTTCCAACTGGGCGATCTGGAGCCCGGCGCGGTCGAGGAACTGCGCCCGCGGGTGCTCAAGGACCAGCTGGGCCTGTCAGAGGCCGCCTTCGAGGGCGAACGTCCCGATGCGGTGACCACCAAGGCGCCGGCCAAGACCCGTGCACCGCGCACCGCCGCCCCGCGCGAGAGCGACGACGGCAAGCCCTTGCTGAAATCCTGGGGCATGAAATCGCATGGCGGTGGCCGCAAGGGCCCGGATGGCGAGGCCGCCAAACCGCGCTCGTGGGGGACCAAAACCGCCAAGCCCGTCACCCCGCCGACCGGACCGCGCCCGCCCCGCCGCCCCTCGGGCGACCGCTGACCCAGCAAGGCGTTCCAATCCGCACAATCCTGTCTTATAGTTTCGCAAAACGCCCCTATATTGCGGGGAAAACCAACCGCGCCGCTGGCGCCCGACAGGATGAAATCCAGTGAGTGTCAGTGGTGTTCAGAAAACAGCCTACCTGCTGTTGATGGCCTTTGTGGTCTATGTCTGGGTCGTGGGGGGCTGAGTGATGGCACGGCGGTTCGGCGGTCCCAACAGCCCGGGCGTCCCTTCTCAGGGGCAGACCCCGGTCGCGCGGCCCACGCCGCGCGTCAATCCCGTGGGCGCAAGGGTCAATCTGCTGTTCATGCTGCCGTTCCTCTGGGCGGGCAGTGCGTTCTTTCGCGATCCGGCAGGCCTTGTGCAGCATTTGGGCGTCTTTGCCGTGCTGATGCTCTCGGCCTGGCTGACCCGCGACGGGGTGATCGCCGCCGACGCCTGGGAGCAACGGCGTGTCGCGCGCCGCCCGGCGATCCCGCGCAAGATCTTTGGCTCGGTTCTCATGGGCCTCGGCCTGGCGCTGGCGGGCTGGGGCACCGCCTGGGGTCTTGCCGCGCCAGTGATCTTTGGTCTGGTCGGCACCGCGCTGCACTTTGCCGCCTTCGGCCCCGATCCTCTGCGCGACAAGGGGATGGAGGGTATTGACCAATTCGCCAATGACCGTGTCGCTCGCGCCGTCGAATCCGCCGAGGGCCACCTGAGCGCGATGTCTGACGCCGTATTGCGTGCCCGCGACCGCAAGGTCGAAGAGCGGCTGACGACGTTCCAGACCCATGCCCGCGCCCTGCTCCGCGCGGTCGAGGATGACCCCTCGGACCTGAGCGCCGCGCGGCGCTATCTGGGGGTCTATCTGCAGGGGGCCCGCGACGCGACGGTGAAATTCGTCGACCTCTATGAACGCAATCGCGATGAGAGCGCACGCAGCGCCTATCTGGCACTGCTCGACGATCTGGAGCGCAATTTCCTGCTGGGCACCGAGGCGCTGCGCGCCAATGACCGCCAGCAGATGGATATCGAAATCGACGTGCTGCGCGAGCGGCTCGACCGTGAGGGCCTGCGCCCTGCGACTGCCAACCCGACACCCCTCCAGCCCTGACTGCCAGAGCCGAGTGCCACAAAGGAACGACCCATGACCGACGAAATCCGCCAGCAGGCAACCAACCTGGCCACCGCGATCGAGGAAACCGCTCTGATGCGCCTGCCCGAACCGGTTGGTGAACTGATTACGCTCGACCAGGCCGACGCCCCGGCCGCCGCGGCGATCCGCAGCCGGATGGGCGAGATCGACATCGACTCGAGCAGTTCGATCATCGGGTTCGGCGCTCGCGCCCAGTTGGAACTGCAATCCATCAGTCAGGCGATGCTGACCGATGTGCGCAACAAGGACGTCGGCCCGGCTGGCGACAGCCTGCGCCAGATTGTCACCACGATCCGCGGCTTTTCGGTCAGCGAACTCGATACCCGCCGCGAACGCAGCTGGTGGGAGCGCTTGACCGGCAAGGCCGCGCCGCTGGCCAATTTCATGGCTCGGTATGAGACCGTGCAAGGCCAGATCGACAAGATCAGCGAGACCCTCCTCGGTCATGAGACGGTGCTGTTGAAGGACATCAAGTCCCTGGATTTGCTGTATGAAAAGACCCTCGATTTCTATAACGAACTGGCACTCTACATCACCGCCGGTGAAGAAAAGCTGAAGGAGCTCGACAGCACGACGATCCCCGCCAAGGAGGCCGAGGTCGCCGCTGCCGATGCCAATGAAACGATCATCAAGGCGCAGGAACTGCGTGACCTGCGCGCCGCCCGCGACGATCTGGAGCGCCGGGTGCATGACCTCAAGCTGACGCGTCAGGTCACGATGCAGTCGCTGCCGTCGATCCGGCTGGTGCAGGAAAACGACAAGTCCCTGGTAACAAAAATCAATTCGACCCTCGTCAACACGGTTCCACTTTGGGAAACCCAGTTGGCTCAGGCGTTGACCATCCAGCGCTCGCGCGAGGCGGCCGAGTCGATCAAGCAAGCCAATGACCTGACCAACGAGTTGTTGACCCGCAATGCCGACAACCTTCGCCAGACCAATCGCGAAGTGCGCGAGCAGATGGAGCGCGGCGTTTTCGACATCGAGGCCGTGAAACACGCCAACGAGCAGTTGATTGCCACCATTCAGGACAGCCTGCAGATTGCCGATGCGGGCAAGGCCAAACGCGCGGCCGCCGAAGAGGAGCTGCGCAAGATGGAGGCCGAACTGCGCGATTCGCTGTCGGCGGCGCGGGCCCGGGCCCAGACGCCGCCCGCTGCTCCGGCCGCGTGACCCCTTGGCGCGCCTTCGCCCCTCCGGCGCGGCGGCGCTGATCGCAGGCCTTGCGCTCGTGAGCGGATGCGCCTCGCTGGGGCCGGCACGCCCGGCCCCAGCGCGCCCGGCCGTCGTGGTGGCGCAGCCCGAAGTGTTGGCCGTTGACCCGCTCTCCGCTGATGTCGCGGCGTTTTTCGCCGAGGTCGAGGCGCGGCGGGTTGCGCAGGGGTTGATGCGCCGCGATGCGGGGGCTGACCGCGCCCTTGCCCCGGCCTTGTTGGCCGAGACCTATGTCGCCGTCGCCCTGCGCGACGAGGCCCCCTCGGGCGGCGTGTCGCACGCCTCGGTACTGCGCCGCTGGGCCGCCCCGGTGCGCTATGCGTTGGAATTCGGCGCGACAGTGCCACAGGCCACCCGCGCCGCCGACCGCGCACAGGTCACCGCGCTGGCCGGGCGGTTGGCGGCGTCCTCGGGCCACCCGATCAGCCTGGCACCCGCCGGTGCCGAGGGCAATTTCCACGTCCTTGTGCTGTCCGAAAGTGAGCGCCGCGGCATCGCCCCTCGATTGCGCGCGCTGGTCCCTGGCATTGACGAACGCGCCATCCGCCTCATCACCGACTTGCCGCGCGAGACCTTCTGCATGGTCATCGCCTTTTCGCGCGACGGCTCGGCTCTCTATTCCGAGGCGGTTGCCGTGGTGCGCGCCGAGCACCCCGACCTGACCCGCCTCGCCTGCTATCACGAGGAACTGACGCAGGGCCTCGGTCTGGCCGCCGACAGCGACATGGCACATCCGTCAATCTTCAACGACGATCAGGAATTCGCGCTGATCACCGATCACGATCTTTTGCTGCTGCGGATGCACTATGACCCCCGCCTCAGCCCCGGGATGACGGAAAGCCGCGCCCGGCCGGTCGTTTTTTCCATTGCCTCGGAACTTGTGGGCGGTGCAATCTGAGCCCATATCCCCAGAACGGATTTCAGGAGTTTCCCATGGTTTTCGGTTTCCTTAAGGGCCAGTTCATCGACGTCATCGAGTGGCTCGACGACAGCCGCGATACGCTGGTCTACCGCTTCGAGCGCTATGGCAACACCATCATGATGGGCGCCAAACTGACCGTGCGCGAGGGGCAGGCCGCCGTTTTCATCCACGAAGGGCAGATGGCCGATATCTTTGGCCCCGGCCTTTATGAGTTGCAAACCAACAACATGCCGCTGATGACGGCGTTGCAAAGTTGGAGCCACGGCTTCAACTCGCCGTTCAAGTCCGAGATCTATTTCGTCAACACCCGGCGGTTCGCGGGCCTCAAATGGGGCACGCAAAACCCGATCATGCTGCGCGACCCCGAATTTGGCGCGCTGCGTCTGCGGGCCTTTGGCAGCTATGCGATCCGGGTGACCGATCCGGGCGTCTTCATGAAGGAGATCGTCGGCACCGACGGTGAATTCACGCAGGACGAAATCTCGGGCCAGATCCGCAACATCGTTGTGCAAAAGGTCAGCCAGTCGCTGGCGGCCAGTGGAATTCCCGCGCTCGACATGGCGGCGAATACGCAGGACCTGTCGCGCATCGTGGCGCAGGCGATCGAGCCGACGCTGAAGGATTACGGCCTCTCGATGCCGGAACTCTATATCGAGAACATCTCACTGCCGCCCGAGGTCGAGAAGGTGCTCGATCAGCGTTCGTCGATGGGGATTGTTGGCGATCTGAACAAATACACCCAGTTTTCCGCCGCTCAGGCGATTCAGGCCGCAGGGTCTGCAGGCGGTGACAGCGCGATGGGAACCGGGATGGGCATGGGCATGGGCATGGGCATGGCTCAGGCGATGGCCAATGCGATGGGCGGCATGGGCGCTCCCGCCGCGGCGGCCCCACCGCCCCCGCCGCCGCCCCCCGCCGCCGTGCAGTTCCATGTCGCGGTGAACGGCCAGACCAGCGGCCCCTTTGGCACCGCGAAGTTGCAGCAGATGCTGGTCAGCGGGCAGTTTGGCCGCGACAGCATGGTCTGGGCCGCTGGCATGGCCGGTTGGGTCAAGGCCGCCGAGGTGCCGGCGCTGGCCAGCCTTTTCGCCGCTGTGCCGCCGCCCCCGCCGCCCGCCGGGTGATCGGCGATGGCTGACGATGCCGAACCGACGGTGGCGCAGGACGAGCACCGCTTTCCCTGTGGCCAATGCGGGGCGCAGTTGCGCTTTGCCCCCGGCCAGCGCCATTTGACCTGCCAGTATTGCGGCCACGAACAGGATATCCCGCAGTCAGAAGCCGCACGCGAAATCGCGCTGACCACGCTCGATCTGCGCGACGCGCTGTCCAACCATCTGCCGCCTCAGGCGATGGAGGAGCACCGGGTTCTCGGCTGCAGCAATTGTGGCGCACAGGTCGAATTCGACCCGGCCCAGCACGCCGCGCAATGTCCATTTTGTGGCTCGCCGGTGGTCACCGACACCGGCACCCAACGCCAGATCAAGCCCGCCGCCGTGCTGCCCTTCAAGCTGACCGAACGGCAGGCGCATGAGTCAATGCGCACCTGGTTGCGCAGATTGTGGTTTGCACCCAACAAGTTGAAAGACTACGCGCGCTCGGATGGTTCGCGGCTTGACGGGCTTTATGTGCCGTATTGGGCCTTTGATTCCGACACCCACAGTCGCTATTCCGGCGAGCGCGGCGACGCCTATTATGAGACGCGCAGTGTCACCCGCGATGGTAAGACGCAGACCGAACAAGTGCGCAAGATCCGCTGGACCCGGGTGTCGGGCCGCGTTCAGCGCCGGTTCAACGACGTTCTAGTGATGGCGGCACAGTCGCTGCCGCCCGCCTATACCCGCAACCTCGAGCCTTGGATGCTGGGCGAACTGGCCCCCTATGCTCCCGAATTCCTGTCGGGTTTTCGCGCCGAGGGCTATACGGTGCAACTGCCCGAGGGCCATGTTCAGGCGCTGTCGCGCATGGACGAGGTGATCCGTCAGGACGTGCGGCGCGATATTGGCGGCGATGAGCAGCGTGTGCATTCGGTCGATACCGATCATCAGGACGAGCGGTTCAAGCATCTGCTGCTGCCGATCTGGATGGCCGCGTACCGGTATCGCGACAAGACTTATCGCTTTGTCGTCAATGGGCAAACCGGCAAGGTTCAAGGCGAACGCCCATGGTCAGCCTGGAAGATCGCCGGGGCCATCGTGGTCGCCGTCGTCATTGCGGCTGCGGTGTTCTACGTCTCGCAGTTGCAAGGATGAGGGCGCTGGTGCAGCGGGTGACCGAGGCCAAGGTCTCGGTCGACGGTTCGGTTGTCGGCGCCTGCGGGCCCGGGTTGATGATCCTCGTGTGCGCCATGCAAGGCGATGATGAAGGCCGCGCCCGCGCTCTGGCCGACAAGATCCTGAAATTGCGCATTTTCCGTGATGAAGCGGGCAAGACCAACCGCGCGCTCGCCGACGTAGGCGGCGAGGCGCTGGTGGTCAGCCAATTCACCCTCGCCGCCGATACCTCGCGCGGCAATCGGCCGGGATTTTCCGCCGCGGCGCCGCCGGATCAGGGCCGAGCGCTGTATGAGGTGTTCGCCGATCATCTGGCGGCACAGGGCGTGGCCATCGGCCGCGGAGTCTTTGGCGCGGAAATGCAGGTCGCGCTGGTCAACGATGGGCCGATGACCATCTGGCTGGACCAATAACCCGGCAGACACCCACCGCTGAACCAGTTGCACTGGCGCCGTCATTGTGGCCTTTCCCCCTCGCGCGGCGGCGTGCCACCCAGTCGGGGACAGGAGGTGACCATGGACGCAGCCGAGTTTACCCGGGACGAACATGCGACGCGCCTTGCCGGTGTCCGCCAGGCGATGCAGGCCTCCGGGCTCGACACGTTGATTATCACCGACCCCTCGAACATGTGACGGCTGGTCGTTCTATGTCCACCACGCGGTGGTGATCGGACCCTCGGGCGATCCGCTTTGGTGGGGCCGAGGGATGGACACTGCCGCTGCGCGTCGTACGGTCCGGATGCCCGACGAGGCGATCGTTGGCTACGACGACAGCTTTGTCCAAAACCCGGACATCACGCGATGACGACACTGGCCAACCTCTTGGCCGACCACGACTGGGCAGGCGGGCGCGTCGGCGTCGAGGTGGACAACTACTCCTATTCCGCCAAGGCCCAAGCCGTGCTGGCGGTGCGACTGACGCTGGTCGATGCCACCAGATTGGTGAACTGGCAGCGTGCGGTCAAATCGCCGGCCGAGATCCTGCGGATGCGCCGGGCGGCCTCCATCGTTGCAGCCATGCATCGGCGCATCCTGGAGGTGGCGGAACCGGGCCTGCCAAAGAACGTGCTGGTCGCCGAATTCCTGCGCACCGGCGTTCTGGGTGCCGGCGGCCATTGGGGCGACTATCCGGCCATCGTGCCGATGGCACCCTCGGGCATGGATGCCACGGCGCCGCATCTGACGTGGGATAATCGTCCGATGCAGCGCGGCGAAGCGCATTTCTTCGAATTTGCTGGTGTTTACCGGCGCTATCATTGCCCGCAATCGCGCACCATGTTCTTTGGCGAGCCGCCGACCAAATACCGCCGCGCCGAGGCTGCGGCGCAAGAGGCGACTGACGCCGTCCTCGCTGTGGCGCGCCCCGGGTCGACCTGCGGTGATCTGGCCGTCGCCTTTTACGAGACGCTGACGCGGCACGGGTTTCAGAAGGACAGCCGCACCGGCTATTCGATCGGCCTCAGCTCTCCAACCGATTGGGGCGCGCGCGCAATGACGCTTCGTCGCGGCGACGTGTCAGTTCTGCGCCCAGGCATGGTGTTCCATTTCATGCCGGCGCTCTGGCTGGATGATGGCGGCATCGAGACCACTGAGCCAATTCAGATCACCGAAACCGGTGTGGAAAAACTGAGCGACCTCCCTGGAAAGCTGTTCATAAAGGCCTGATATCACGAGAAGAAGCATTCCTGGCAGCCGACCATTGCTGGTGCTGCTTTCAATCGCTACTGAGCAAGGCAAAGGGGGGGGAAACCGCCGCCTTTTGCCTTGTAACCCGCCAACCCGAGAGAATCGTCTTGCGCCAGTCATCACCTGTCGACCGGGTCCTGACTGTCGGCACTGCACAAAGGCTGGCAGCCTCCATCGACCTCGGCAAGGGTCAGGCGCGCCCGTCCCGCCCCCTTGGAGGCATAGAGCGCCGCATCGGCGCGCGCCATCAAGTGATCGCCCGCAACAGCCTCACCCTGCGTTCGCAGGACCGCGCCCATCGACACTGCAATGCGACAGGGATTCCCCTGAAAGACGATAGGCTCAGACATTCGGTGCAAGATCAACGCCCCGACGCGCTGCAAAGGTGACAGATCATGAACACCGGCGAGCAGGATCACGAACTCGTCCCCGCCAACCCTGGCGACCAGATCGCCGCCGCGCACGCTGGCGCGCAGGCGTGCGGCGACTTCAACAAGCACATGATCACCGGCGGCATGACCCAGCGTGTCATTGACCTGCTTGAAGTAGTCGAGGTCGAGATGCATCAGCGCAAAGCCCGATTCCGAAGCCAGCAGCCGGTCCAGAGCTGCCTCCATCGCGCGACGATTGCCCAGACCGGTCAGCGCGTCTGTGACAGCCTGTGCCTCGGCCCGGACCTTGGCGCCTTGCAACCGGTCGGCCATCCGCGTGACCTCGCCCATCACGGCAACCTTGGCCTCATGCAGATAAAGGAGTTCGATGGCGAGGTCAGTGGGCGCGAAATCGGTCGCGGAAAGACCATGGTCGCGCACAGCGTCATGAACCGCGTATCCAAAAGACAGATTCAGCAGTACGCCGCCATCCCCAGTCAGCGGGACAGCAACCCCCTTGAACCCGGTTCCCGGTGCAGCGCGCAGCTTCATCAGCAGTCTTTGTGCCCGCAGCAGTGCGCCGGCGTGGTCAGCGCGGCGGGGAACACGCAGCGAAAACACGCTGTCGAGCCCCTGACCCAACACATCCGGCCCCATGAGTTTCAACATCGTGGGGCCGGCACCCCGAATGCGGCACGCGGTGTCGAGCCACAGATGCATCGGCATCAACTGACCCAGCGCCTGCGCGCTGAGCCCAAAGGGGGGCAAGCGCAGATCGCCGTCCATCACCGCGCCTCCGCCGACAGGTCAAAGCGCCGCCCGGCATGAAAGGCGGGGTCATGCACTTCGATCGAGATCCGCTCCTCGCCCTCGGCGGCACTGTCGCTGTGGTCCAGCACCGCCAGCGCCCCATAGTCATCCGCCAAAGCGCGCAAGATTCCGACCATGACCTGCGCAAAACCCGAAATCCCGCCCCGGCAGACCAGCGTAAACCGCCCCATGCCGCGTTCGTCCAGCGTGAATTCAGGCAAGGCCAAGTCCGGCACGGCCAGCCGCCCACGCCCCTGCAGATCATCGAGGGAGTACAGAAAATCGGTAAAACTGACGCCGCCGAACCGTAACAGGCGGCGCAACGGCTCCATCCGTTCATTCGAGATCAGATAGGTCCCCATATCCTCAAGCAGCGAGTCGCGCGGGCGCCGCAAGACGGCCGCAGCGGCCAGCAACAGGGCTTCGGTCAGGCTGTCGTCGTAGGTCTGCATCGATTCGAATCCGTCCGGCCCGATCGCCTGCGCCACGCCCGACCGCTGCGCGATCTCATGCCAAAGGGCCGAGCCGAAGGAATCGCTCAGAAACGCTTGAAGGGACTTGTTGATCAGACCGTGCATGGCCGCCACTTTCACTCGGACGGATCGAGCGTGACGCCAAGTCCCTAAGATTTCGCAAACAGCGTCAATCGAGCCCCAGTAATTCAGGCAGATGACCAATGTCGGGACGCACGGCATCGGCGAGGTCGGCCAGATCGTCGGCGCAGGCCACGCCGGTCAGCACTGCGAGAGTCGACATTCCCGCCGCACGCCCGGCCATCAGGTCATGCCGCGAATCGCCCACCATGAGCACTTGATGCGGGGCCAGCCCGCAGCTGCGCGCAAAGGCCAGCAGCATTCCCGGCCCCGGCTTTGCCCCGTGGCCCGAGTCAAATCCAGCAATGAAATCAAACTGATCGTGCACCGAGGCAACGTGTCGATGCGCGACGGCCTCGAAATCGTTGGTGGCCACCCCCAGCCGCAGCCCCGCAGCGCGCAGCCGGGCCAACAGCGGGGCCAAGGGCGCCGCCTCGACCAGCGGGGCCTGTGCTGCCGTCACCGCAATATGCCGCTCCAACGCATCGACATCACGCGACAGCAGCGGCGCGAGAATTTCGGCCACCTCGCGCCCGGTACCGGCGATCACCGCCGATTCGGGCCGAAACCGGCCGCCTTCGATGTCATAATCCATCGCCTCGGCCAACCGCCGCGCCAGGGCGACGTCGCCGCCAGTCTCGCTGGCCAGAAATCCGCGCGCCCAGGCCCCCCAGGTCGCCTGAAAATCAAAAAGCGTGCCGTCCTTGTCAAAGAGAATCGCGCGAATCTGCTGCATGGGTCACGTCCAGTGAGGGTCATCGCCGCCGGGCAGGGCCGCACGCGCGCGCATCGGGGTTTCAGGGGGCAAGCCGAGGGCAGAGCAGGCTTCGAGCAACTGCGCCTCGTCGAGCATGAGGAAGTCGATCACCGCCAGCAGGAGGTCAGGATCGTTGATCCGGGCGCTCAGGGTCGAAGGCGACTCGCCGGACCAGCCCAGAAAGGCGCCGATTCGCTCGGCATCCTCGGCCATCCAGGCCAGAAGGCGGGCAGCAAAAGCTTCGGCAGCGTCACGCTTCATCGGCGGCCTATCGGGAAAATTAAAGACTTCATTAACCTTTTGGCATTAGACTAGAGGGTCAAGGGCCGCAGGTGTTCGGCTTTCAGCGATAGCCCTCGCAGCGGGACAGGGCAAGGTGATGGTGAATGTCGGGTAAAATACTCATTGTCGATGATCTGGCTACCAACCGGATCATTCTCAAGGTCAAGCTGAACGCCGCCTGTCATGACACGGTGCAGGCGTCCTCGGGTCTTGCGGCGCTGGAGGTTGCGCGCACCGAACAGCCAAAGCTGATCCTCCTCGACATGATGTTGCCCGATCTCTCGGGGATCGAGGTTTGCCGACGCCTGCGCGAGGACCCCGCGACCCAGCATATCCCCATCGTCATCATCACCGCCTCGGGCGACCGGGCCAACCGGCTGCGCGCGCTGGAGGCCGGCGCCGATGAATTCCTCACCAAGCCCTTGAATGAAGTGATCCTTCTGGCCCGGATCCGCAGCCTGATGCGGGCGCGCGAGACAGAATCCGAACTGCGCCTGCGCTCGGAAACCTGGGGCGCGATGGATCTCGCCGAGGGGGAAAGCGTCTTTGCCATGCCGGGCCGAGTTGGCCTGATCGCCGCCGATCCGGCAATTGCGATGGGCTGGCGCGCGGCGCTTGCCCCCCATCTCAATGCCCGGGTGACGATCCTGACACCCGCCGCCGCGCTCGGCGACGCACCTGAGGGCGCAGTGCCCGATTTCTACATGATCGCCGCCGATCTGGGTGCGCATGGATCGGGGCAACGGCTGGTTGCCGACTTGCGCTCGCGGTTGCAAAGCCGTCACTCCGCCATCGCCCTTGCCCTGCGCGAAGCCGATCCCGAGACGGCTGCCATGGCGCTCGATGTCGGGGCCAGCGACCTGCTGACCCTGCCGTTGGACCCGCAGGAAACCGCGCTGCGAATCACGCTGCACATCCAGCGCAAACGCCGGGCCGATTCGCTGCGGCGTGCGGTCAGCCAGGGGTTGAAACTGGCGGTGACCGATCCGCTGACCGGGTTGTTCAACCGGCGCTATGCACTGGCGCATCTGGACCGGATTGCCGACCGCGCACGCGAGACCGGGCGCCGCTTTGCCGTGATGGTGCTCGACCTCGACCGCTTCAAATCGGTCAATGACACCTGGGGCCACGCGGCGGGTGATGCTGTGCTCGAAGCCGTCGCCAATCGGCTGCGCGAGAACATGCGGCCCACAGATCTGGTCGCCCGAATCGGTGGCGAGGAGTTCCTTATCGCCTTGCCCGACGCCACCATCGGCGCCGCGCGCATCGCGGCCGAACGGCTGTGCCGCGTGGTTGGCGAAACGCCCGTGCTGCTGCCGGACGGGCGCAATCAGGTCTCGGTGACGATCTCGGTGGGCCTCGCGCTGGGGCCCCGCCTCGCCCCCGACGGCGAGAGGTCTTCCGCACGCGACACCATTGCTCGCGCCGACGCAGCCTTGCTCGCCGCCAAATCTGAAGGGCGCAACCAGGTAACCATTTCGAGCGCCGCCTGATCTGTCAGCATAAGGCGCCAGCGTCGCGACGTTCAGAAGGCGATCCGGCAATGCCCCTGATCGATTGCTGCGCTGACCAAGGGGGCAATGCAACGGTCCTCGCCACGCGCCGATTGGTCGGACCCGCAATTTCGCAGGAATCAGCGGCTTGCTGCGCCGCCACTCCCGCACCAGGGCCTAGCGCCGAGCGGCAGCGCGTGGTCAATGCGGCCGCGCAAGACTCGGAATATGAACCGGTAAGGCCGCTGACGGGTGCTGCGCCCGTTCTTTGGGCTGCGCGCCTCTCGTAAGCTTCCGTCACGCTATCCGAGTCCCCGGTGGAGCAGAACCGGCGCGATGACTTCGTCACCGCCCTTGCGCCAAGGTCTTGCACCGAGCGGCGAAGCGGTGGTCAGGCCGGCTCTTCGTGGTTCGAAAAGGATCAGGCAAGGTCGATGGCGTTTGCTTTGCATGTTCTCTGGCCAGAGCAATCGCCCTAGCCGACCGCGGCGGCGCCAAATCACCTGCCGGTTTGGCACCATCGAGCCCATCTACCAGACCTCGGCGCGAGCGTCACGGCGGCCAGACCAACCACCCAAGGCCCCTTGCACGCAGGAACGGGAGGCCATCAACCGCCTCGGTCAAGCTGCAAGACCCCGTGCGTGACGCGCCTCGATCAGGGCCTCTTATCGCCCGAAGGCAACTACCCCGACCATCAGCGGCGTAGCGGTTCGCGCAGGCCTTGGGCAAAGGCCTCGGCCATGGTCTGTCGCTGGGCCTGGGTCAGGGTGCCGATCCGCTCGGCAAGGGCACCATGGGCTGCGTCAAGGCGACTGGTCATGTGATCGCGCTCGCCCGACATGATCGCCACAAACCCGGCAGGGTCAAAGGGTTCAGCGCGCAGGGCCTCGATCATCCGCGCGTTCAAGGCCGCCGTTCTGGCGCGCCGTTCGTCGTGGTCTTCTCGCGCCTCATGCGCTGCGCCAAAACCCTGCGTCCGCGCCATCTGTCGCATGTCGCTGCGCACTTCGCCGGGTAGCGCGCGCCAGAGCGCCCGCATGTCGGGCTGGCCTGACACCATCGGATCAAAACGCGCCACCCTTAGCACGCCGCCGGCCAGCACGCCGATGACCAGCACGTTCACCATCAGCGACAAGATCAATGCCAGACGCAGACCACGGCCGGGCCGACGAGGCGATTGCGGGGGCTGCAGCGGTTCATTCATGATGTCCTCACTCGATTCCATCGCCAAGAAGCGACAGCAACTCATTGC
Organism: uncultured Paracoccaceae bacterium; assembly: GCA_937907485.1. Taxonomy (GTDB): domain Bacteria; phylum Pseudomonadota; class Alphaproteobacteria; order Rhodobacterales; family Rhodobacteraceae; genus Pararhodobacter. Next base: position 31,364 of record CALESR010000106.1, read on the forward strand.
CAGAGCTTGAGAAAATGTCGCTTTCATTCGCCGACAGCCGGGCGGCGGCCGGGGCAACGCCGGCGGCGCCTTGCCAGAAGGTGCTGACAAGATCTGCGGTCGGGCCGGGTGCCGCCACGCCGATCCACAGGCCCGCCAATCCGGCAACCCCCACCCCAGCGAGGCCCGGCAGGCCCAAGGGGTCGGAGAAAGCCGCGCTCAGCCGCTGCCACCAGCCCGGGCGCCGGGGCCGTGCCACCCACGCAGCCTCGATCAACCGCGCCTGAAACTCTGGCGACACCGGTTCGGGCTCGGCCGCGCGCGCCTCGGCGAACAGGGCGTCCAGCCCGGCATTGTCCATCGGATCGCTGTCTCGGTTCATCGCTCATACCCCAAGTCTTCGCGCCGCCCCGAGAGCAACTCGGTCAGGCGCCGTTTTCCTCGCGCGGTCAGACTTTCGACCGCTTCGACCCCGAGGCCCATGCTGGCACCGATCTCGGGATTCGTCAGCCCTTCGAGATGGCGCAGGACCACCGCGACCCGCTGGCGTTCGGGCAGCAGGGCCAGCGCCTCGTCGAGGGCACGGCGCCGGTCGCCCTCGATCATGCCGTCCAGCGCCCCCGGTGTCGGATCGTCAGGCTCGTCGATAGTGTCGAGCCCCACCCCGCGCCGACGGCGCAGCCTGTCAGTCGCCAGATTGACGGCCACCCGGTGCAGCCATGTCGCGGGCTGCGCGCCCCCCGGCACCCAACGCGGCGCGATCTGCCACAGGCGCAGCAACGCCTCTTGCGTCACGTCCTCGGCCTCGGCGCTGTCTTGCAACAGCCGTCGCGCCAGCCGGAAGATGCGCGGCGCCAGACGCTCGATCAACAGCCGTGCAGCCAACGCCTCGCCACCCGCATAGCGGGCCAGCAAGGCCTCGTCGCTGGGGCCATCGGCGGTGGTCTGGGTCAGGGCGGTATCCCTCGGCATCGTGTGACGGCCCGAACTTCAAGGATGGCGGCGGCCGGGTCCGCCCACAGGGCTAACCCCCGGCCGCCGCCTGTGCAACTCAGTTCCGGCCGGGACGCTGCGCCATCCAGTTCAGGAACTCCTGCGCGCGCGCCAGTTCCTCGGGCGAGATCGACCCGTCGCCGTTGTCGTCGATGCGGGCAAAGCCACGGTCGCCGCCCATCGGGCCGTCGCCGCGCATTTCACCCCGACGCCCGCCATCGCGGCCCCGCTCGCCGCCGCGCTCGCCGCCGTGGCGACCCCAGCCATGGCCTTCGCCGTCGCCGTGACGGCCCCAGCCCTGACCTTCGCCGTCGCCATGATGACCACGACCTTCGCCGTGCATCCCGCTACGGCGGCCTTCGCCGCGCTCGCCTCTCTGCGCCGTCATCCCGGCGATCAGTTCGTCGCGCGACAGCAGCCCGTCGGCATTCGCGTCACCCGAGGCGATCAGCGCATCGGCGCGCATCCCCATGCCTTCGGCGCGCATGGACTGCATAAGGCTGGCCGAATAGGCCGACCATTCCTCGCCCGAGATGGCCCCGTCGGCATTCGCATCGGCGGTGGCAAAGTCGAGCACCGGCACCGGGCGTGCCGGGCGGTCCTGCGCAAGCCCCAAGCCCGGCAGAGTGGCGAGGATCAGGGCAGCGGCGGTCAGGGTCTTGAGGCTCATTGAAATCTCTCCGTTTCGGGGCGCTGTCGACCGTCGGCCTTGGCGCGTTGATACCTCTCTAACGGGCGAGGCCGGGCATTCCGTCGCAGGTTTTGTCGGCATTCGGCACCTTGACCCGCGCGGGCACATCGCCCAAGGTCGCGCGATATGGCTGGCCGCCACAGCGCGGACCGGCGAGATGCTCTTTCCCTTCGAGGCCACCATGACGATCAGCGACACGTCCACCGCCTTGCCCGACGACGACCGCCCGCTGGGCCCCGCGCTGCGTCTCGGCTGGGCGCGCCGCTGTCCCGCCTGTGGCGAAGGGCATCTGATGACCGGCTTTCTGAAGGTCGCGCCCGCCTGCCCGACCTGTGGCGAGAATCTCAGCCATCAGCGCGCCGACGACGGCCCCGCCTATCTGACGATTCTGGTGGTCGGCAAATCGATCATGGCGCTGTATCTTGCGATCTATCTGGCCTGGGCACCCAGCCCTTGGATCATGATCGCCCTGTGCTGGAGCGTGGCGCTGGCGTTGGCGCTGTGGTTGCTGCCGCGCTTCAAGGGGGCCCTGGTAGCGCTGCAATGGTCGCGCCGGATGCATGGCTTTGGCGGCGACGCGTGACGGCGCGATGACCGGGTCCGCCCCCCTGCCGATCCGCGACGCGGCAAGCGTGGTGCTGGTGCGCCGCGACGGTGGGGGCGAACCGCGCGTCCTGATGGGGCAGCGCGGCGCTGGGGCGGCCTTCATGCCGTCGAAATACGTGTTTCCGGGCGGCGCCATCGACGCGGGCGACCGCGACATCGCCCTCTGCACACCACTGAACCCGGCCACGCGGGCGCGACTGGCTGCGCTGCCGGTCACGCCGATGACCCCACCGCCCGAGGCCATGGCCGCCGCGGCGATCCGCGAACTCTGGGAAGAGGCCGGGCTGATGCTGGCGCGCCCGGGGGCCTGGGAAGGCCCGGCGCCCGACGATTGGCAGGCCTTCGCCCGCGCGGGCTTGCGCCCTGCCGCGCAGGGGCTGGAGTTCCTGTTTCGCGCCGTCACTCCGCCCGGCCGCAGTCGCCGCTTTGACGCGCGCTTTTTCCTCGCGATGGCCGAGGATTTGATCGGCAACCCGGATGATTTTTCCGCCGCTGCCGACGAGTTGGGACACCTGCACTGGATCGCCCTCAGCGAGGCGCGCAGTCTGGACCTGCCCTTCATCACCGAGGTGGTTTTGGCCGAAGCCGAAGCGGTCTTGCAGGGCGCTTTGGTGCAATCGGTGCCCTTTTTTGACAATTCCGGCCCGGAATCGACCTTTCGCCGCATCGACTGAGCCGTCTGTTTGAACATTTTGGCGTGCCGGAACAACCCGAGGCTGGGCGCCACGTCGCACCCTTCCCTCACCCGAGGGGCCGCGCGTGCTGGCCAGCCGGTCGATCGCGGCCCCGGTGCAGGCAATTACGGGCGTGGCGCAGGGCGAGTCCCTCGACCTCGCACCCCTCAGTCAGCGCGAGATCACCGGTGAGATCGACTATGGCCATGTCACTCAGTGCGCCGCCGTGCCGCTTTGCTTGCCGCTGACGCCTGAAGTGCCCGAGACCTGATCGTCAAAGGGGGCCTCGCGGCCCCCTTTCCTTCAACCCAGACGCGGCGGCTGCTGCAGCAGTGGCATCAACGCGCTCATGTCCGGACCGTGATCCATGCCGGTCAGCGCCTTGCGCAGCGGCATGAACAGACCTTTGCCTTTGCGGCCCGTCGCCTCCTTGACAGCATTGGTCCAGTCGGACCAAGCGGTCGCGCCCCAAGGCTGCGACGGCAACAGGGTCAATGCCTCGGCGATGAACTCGGCGTCTTCAGGGGCGACCAGCGCTTGCGCGCCGTCGCGGCACAGCGTCCACCAAGGGGCGATGTCCTTGATCGTGGTCACATTTTCCCGTGCCACGGCCCAAAAGGCGGGCGCCTGATCCTCGGGCACGCCCGCCTCGGCCAAGGCCTCGGCCACCGCCTCGACCGGCAGTGCCTGCACGTGCGCGCGGGTCAGCGGCCACAAATCCTCGGCGTCGAATTTGGTCGGCGCGGCGCCGAACTGCGACAGATCGAAGCCCGCGGCGATTTCATCGAGCGAGGCGCGCAACTCGACCGGCTGGCTGGACCCCAGCCGCGCCATCAGGCTGAGCAGGGCCATGCGTTCGACCCCCTGCGCGCGCAGATCGCGCAAGGACAGCGTGCCCAGCCGTTTTGACAATGCCTCGCCCTGCGCGCCGGTCAGCAGGGAATGGTGCGCAAAGGACGGCGGTGTGCCACCCATCGCCTGCATGATCTGGATTTGCGTGGCGGTGTTGGTCACGTGGTCGGCGCCGCGTACGATATGCGTCACGCCCATGTCCACGTCATCGACCGACGAGGCAAAGGTATAGAGCACCTGCCCGTCGGCGCGGATCAGCACCGGGTCACTGACCGACGCGGCGTCGATCGAGATCGGACCCAGAATGCCATCGGCCCATTCGATACGCTGCTGGTCCAGCAGGAAACGCCAATAGCCCTCGCGTCCCTCGGCGCGGGCCTTTTCGCGGCCTGCGTCATCGAGCGCCAGCGACGCGCGGTCATAGACCGGCGGCTTGCCCATGTTGAGCTGCTTCTTGCGCTTCAGATCCAACTCGGTCGGGGTCTCGAAACACTCATAGAACCGCCCGGCGGCGCGCAGTTTTGCGGCCTCGTCGGCATAGCGGTCCATCCGATGCGACTGGCGTTCGACCCGGTCCCAATGCAGGCCCAGCCACTCGAGATCGGCCTTGATGCCGTCGACATATTCCTCTTTCGAGCGTTCCTGGTCGGTATCGTCGAGCCGCAGGATGAACTGCCCGCCCGACTTGCGCGCGATCAGATAATTGAACAGCGCCGTGCGCAAATTGCCGATATGCAGGTATCCGGTGGGCGACGGGGCGAAGCGGGTGACAATCATCGGTTCTCTCCTGTTGGCGCCGGTATTGAACCACGGGCCGGGATTTGTCCATATCGCTGCAAGGGGGCCGGGATGGCAGGGGTGAACTGGGCAAGGGCGTTGGCGCCGTCGCTCGCCGAGATCGAGGCGCTGGCCGAAGCCGCGCGGCACAGCCTGCCCGAGCCCTTTGCAAGGGCAGCGCGCGAAGTGGTGGTGCAGGTGGACGAGATCGCCAGCGATGCGATGCTCGACGATCTGGGCATCGACGATCCGCTGGAGCTGACAGGCCTCTATGACGGGGTGCCGCTGACGCAGAAATCGCTGATGGAGGTAGCGCAGCAGCCCGATGTGATCTGGCTGTTCCGCGCGGCGATTCTGGACGAATGGTCGGCGCGCGGCGATGTGACGTTGGGGGCGCTGGTCACGCATGTCTATGTGCATGAACTGGCACATCATCTGGGCTGGTCGGATGACGACATCGCCCGGATTGATCGTTGGTGGGAGTGAGACGGGTCAGAGGGCGATTTGGCCCTTGAGCACCAAGGGCAGGCCGGCAGCGGTGAAGACAACCGTGTCGGCGCGCGCGGCAATGGTCTGGTTGAGCCGACCGGCGGCATCGCGAAACCGGCGGGCGAGGGCGTTGTCGGGCACGATCCCCAGTCCGACCTCGTTGGCGACCAGCACGGTCAGCGCGGGGCGGTCCAGCGCGGCCAGCAGCGCCGTGGTGGCGGCCTCGATATCATGCTCGCCCAGCATCAAATTGGTCAGCCACAGCGTCAGGCAATCGACCAGCACCGGGCCAGAGGTCTCGCCCAGCGCCTGTGGCATGGAAATCGGCGCCTCGATCGTGCGCCAGCCCTGCCCGTCGCGCTGCGCGCGGTGCAGGGCGATGCGGGCGCGCATCTCGTCATCCCAGGCCTCGGCGGTGGCGACATAAACCGGCGGACCACCAGCGGCCAAGGTCAGCCGTTCGGCCAGCGCCGATTTGCCCGACCGCGCGCCGCCAAGGACCAGGGTTACCGGCATGGCCACTCCAGCGTGACAAAGGCACCAAAGGCGGTTTCGCTGCGCCAGGGGTCGGGGGAACCGCTGGCAGCCAGCGCGGCCTTGATAATTCCGGCATGGGTGACGGCGAGCACCGTCTCAGACCCCGCCAGCGCGTCGAGTGCGTCGCGCGTGCGGGCGGCCAGCATGGCGACGCTCTCGCCGCCATGTGGGCGCGCGTGCAGGAAATCGGCGCTCCAGTCGTCGAGCTGATCGCGCGGAACATCGTCCCACGGGGTGTTTTCCCAGGTGCCAAAATCCATCTCGATCAGACGGGGATCAATGGAAAGCGGCAAGTCGCGCGCCTGAGCCAGCGCCTGCGCCAGCGTCAGGCAGCGCGTCAACGGCGAGCTGTGGATGCGGCAAACCTCTGGCAGGGCTTTGAGGATGCTGGACAATTCTTCGGGGAAACTGGCAGCGGGTGCCAGATCGGTGCGACCATAACACAGGCCTGCGGCGCCCTCGGGCCGCGTGTGGCGCAACAGGATCACTGCCATGCCAGCACCCCCAGCAAGAAACCCAGATCGCCCAGCACCTGCGCCGCGCCAAGGATGTCGCCGGTGATCCCACCCAAGCGGCGCAACGCCCAAAACCGCAGTGCCAGCACCGCCAACGACAGACCGGCGAGGCCGCCGAGCGCCGACCAACCATAGCCCCAAAGCGACACCCCGCCCGCCGCCAGCGCGGCCGCCGCCAGCGGCCAGATCCCGGCGCCCAGACGTCCGGTCATGCCGCTGCCCGCCCCGACGGCGCGCAGATAGGGACCGGCGCGCAGCATCAGCGTCATCGCAGCGCGGCTCAAACCCTGCCCGGCGATCAGTGCCAGCGGTCCCAGCGCCATCAGCGCCACCACCCGCAGGGCCAGCGCCAGCCCCAGCGCCAGCGCACCAAAGGTGCCGATCCGGCTGTCGCGCATGATCTCCAGCGCGCGCTCGACCGGGCGCGGTGCGCCGAGGCCGTCAAAGGTGTCGGCCAGCCCGTCCTCGTGCAATGCGCCGGTCAGCAAGAGGCCCAGTGCCACCACCAGCAGAACCACCACCACCGGCGGCCAGACCAGCACCGCCATAAACCAGACCCCGGCCAGCGCAGCCCCCAGTGCCAGCCCGACCGCCGCAAACCAGCCGGGCGCGTGGGCGAAATCTTCGGCCGCCAGCGCCCCGCCAGGCAGCCGGGTCAAAAAGACCAGTGCCGCGCGCGCGCCCCGCATCGCTCAGCCGCCCGAGACGCCAGCCTGCTCGAAGCTGGCCATGTCGGTCATCATCGCGGCCGCCGCGCGCAACAGCGGCCAGGCCAACAGCGCCCCCGTCCCCTCGCCCAACCGCATGTCGAGGTCAAGGAGCGGCTGTGCGCCAAGATAGGTCAGCAGATGCCGGTGCCCAGCCTCGTGCGAGGCATGGGCAAAAACCATCGCCGCACGCGCGCTGGGCTCCAGAGCGACGGCCAGCACAGCGGCGGCAGTGGCGATAAAGCCATCGACCAGCACGATCCGGCGTGTCGCGGCAGCTTCGAGCATCGCGCCCGCTATCATGTTGATTTCAAAGCCACCATATTCGGTCATCGCCGCTTCGGGCGTCAGGGTACCGGTGCGGTCGACCGCGGTTTGCAGGATCTGGCGCTTGTGCATCAAACCGGCGTCGTCGAGCCCGGTGCCCCGGCCGACCAGATCGGCCAGCGGCAGACCGGTCAACTTGTGCGCAAGGGCGGCGGCAGTGGCGGTATTGGCGATGCCCATTTCGCCAAAGGCCAGCGCCTCGCCCGGCGCGGCGCGGGCAACGTCACGTCCGGCCGCGATCGCCTGCCGGGCCTGCTCGACCGTCATCGCCGGGCGGGTGAGGAAATTCTGCGTTCCCGCCCCGATCCGCCGCGAGATCAGCGCCGGGTGCGGGATCGGTTCGCCGGCCACCCCGGCGTCGACCACCTGCAGCGCCACGCCGTTGACCTTGGCAAAGACATTGGCCGCCGCGCCCCCGGCGAGAAAGTTCAACACCATCTGGCCAGTCACAACCTGCGGAAAGGCCGAAACCCCTGAATGGGCGATCCCGTGGTCAGCGGCAAAGATTGTCAGGGTGCATTGCCCCATCACTGGCGCGACCGTGCCCTGCACATCGGCGATCTGCGCCGCGAGCGCCTCGATCCGGCCCAGCGCGCCCAGCGGCTTGGTCTTGGAATCGATGGTCTGCTGGATGCGGTCGGCGAGGGTCTGGGTCATTGTGCCATCCTGTGCGCGGGGGATGGGCCCTTCCTAGCAGTGCTCTCCGGCGATGCAAGCACTGCAACCGACATCGCCCGGCCCTGCGCCGACGCAGATTTAGCCCTCGAGTTGGCGGGCGATGGTGCTGGTCAGGTCCTGGAGCGAGAAGGGCTTGCCGAGGAAGATCGCGCGCGGGATGCGGACCAACGCGGCGCTGAGCGTATCCTCGGTGTAGCCCGAGACAAAAACCACTGGCGTTCCCGGTCGGCTGGCCAGCGCCTGCGCCACCCAGCCCGGGCCATCAATGCCAGGCATGATGACATCGGTGACAAAGATGTCGATCGGCACTGCAGTATCTTGCAGGAATTCCAGCGCCTGCTCGCCGTCTTGCGCCTCGAATACCTGATAGCCGTGGTGGCGCAGGGCCCGCGCGGCAAAGGCGCGCACCGGGGCCTCATCCTCGACCAGCAGGATCGAACGGCCCCGATTGCCCATTGCGACCGCGGGGTCGGGGGCGGTCATGCGTGGCGCGGCGGGCGCCGGTCGAGCGACGGAAGGGGTCCGCGCCGGGCGCGGCGTCGCGGACGCGAGGTCGTCGGCGCTGGGGCGAAGCCCTGCCCCACGTGCCTCGGTCAGAGCAAAATACAGAGTAAAGACCGTGCCTGACCCTTCGACACTGTTGCAAAAGATATAACCGCCCATCTGCTTGACGATACCATAGGCGGTGGACAGTCCCAGACCCGTGCCCTCGCCCACCTTCTTGGTGGTAAAGAAGGGCTCGAATATCTTGTCGATGATATCGGCAGGAATGCCGATCCCCTCATCGACGACGCGGATCAAGGCATAGTCGCCAGCCGGGACGCGCACGCGTCCGTGGTCCATCTCGGCGCTCAAGCGCAGCGCCCGGGTCTCGATGCGGATCGTGCCACCCATCGGCATTGCGTCGCGCGCATTCACCACGAGATTCATGATGACCTGTTCGAGTTGCCGCCGGTCGGCGCGGATCGTGCCAAGCTCGGGGTCATGTTCGAGGGACAGCGTGATCCGCTCGCCCACCAGACGGGTCAACAAATGGGTCAGATCCTCGAGCAGGCTCTCAAGGGCCAGAACCTCGGTCTTGAGCGTCTGTTTGCGCGAAAAGGCGAGCAACTGGCGCACCAGCGCAGCGGCACGGTTGGCGTTCTGGTGGATCTGCAATAGGTCGTCGTAATCGGGATCAAAGCGGTCGCGGTTCAGCAGCAACAGGTCGCAATGCCCGGCAATGGCCGTAAGCAAATTATTGAAATCATGCGCAATTCCGCCTGCGAGTTGGCCGATGGCCTGCATCTTCTGGCTTTGCACAAAGCGCGCCTCGAGTGATTTCAACTCGGTCGCGTCGGAAATGACGGCGACCAGTCCGCCGCCGTTTCCCCGCCGCAGGATGATCTGCACAAAGGCTTCCTGCCCGGTCAGGGTGGCGCGCAGCACCTCGGGGCGGCCCAGAGCCCGGCCGGCGCGCGCATCGACCAGCCAATCGGCGACCGGTCGGCCCAGTCCCTCGACCACCTCCCAGAAAAACCGCCGATCCTCGGCGCCCAGCCCCAACAGCGAGCGCGCCAGCCGGTTGGTGCCAGCGATGCGTCCTTCTGTGTCGAGTTGCGCCAGCGCAACCGGGATTTCGTCGAAATCCGGCATGTTGGCAGCCGGGCGGAGCGCGGCGGGCAGCGTCAGGTCAGGGGGCAGCAGCACCAGATCCAGCGCACCGTCGCGCGCGGAAACGCCCAGCGCGCGCATCGTCGCGCCACCCGGCAGCGCCACATCGGCCGGCCCCTCGACCGCGGCGGCCAGCAGGGCGCCGAGGTCCTCGGCCGGATCGAAAAGCGCACTGGCGGCGGCATTGAGGCTGAGGCCGTGCGCGCCGCGGCTGACGATCGGCAGGCCGAGGGCATCAAGGCCGCGCCCGCCGCCTTGCACCAGCGGCGAAAAGCGCCAGATCAGCAGCTCCCCCTCGTCCTGAACTGCATGGACGGAAACGCGTAGGCCTTTGTCTTGCCTATGAAATTCCCGTGTGACGGCAGCTTTCGCACCGACCTCGGCGAGAAGGCTGGCCACCATACGGTCTGGTTCGACGCACCAGCCGAGCAGCCGGTCCGCAGGGCCGGGCACGGCGGCGGCCTGGGCATTGGCGGCACTGACCCGTCCGCGGCGATCGGTGACGCTGATGGCGTCGGGGTCCTGGGCAAAGGCCTGTGCCAACACCTCGCCCAAGGCCTTGCGCCGACGCCGCCCACGCCGCGCCCCAACGGCCAGCGCGCCCGCCAGCAGCAGCAGTGTGACGCCCGAGGTCGCCAGCACCATCGCCGCAGTGAGATGGCCCAGCCAGCCCAGCAACAGCGCCGCAAACCCCATTGCCACCGCAATCAGCGCCAGCAGGGTCAACCGCCCCGGAACCGCCGTGGGTTTGCGCCTGCGGGGCATTGAAAAGGCAAGGCTTGTGTCCAAGGGCGGCGTCCCAGGCGGCAGGTCGGGCGAAGTCATGCGTCTTTGTCATCCATACGGGTTAACACCGGATTAACGACGGGACGTTACCACCGAGGGTTGTGAAATCAAACGCAGAATCGCCCGTTTATCCCTGACGCAGCGTCGAAAGGAAAAACCCGTCGCCGCCGTCCAGCGGCGAGAGGCGCAGGCTCTGTTCGCAGGTCCAGCCAGGGTGCGCGGACAGAAACGCAGCGATGCGCTCTTCATTCTCGGCCCGCAGCACCGAGCAGGTAGCATAACCCAAAAGGCCGCCCGGCGCGGTCAGGCTGGCGCAGCGGGCGAGGATCTGGTCCTGCACCTCGGTCAGTGCCGCCAGACGTTGAGGGGAAAATACCCATTTCGCCTCGGGCGCGCGACGCCAACTGCCCGAGCCCGAACAAGGCGCATCGGCCAGAATCGCCGGCCACACCCCGCGCGCACTGCCGAGAACCTCGATCCGTGCCCCGGCCCGACGGGCGCGCTCAGGCAGATCGACCATCCGGCGCGGGTCGGCATCATGGGCCGAAACCTTGAGCCCCAGCGCTGCCAGTGCCAGCGCCTTGCCACCACCACCCGCGCAGAAATCGAGCACCTTTCCCGTCCCTGCCTGCTCGGCAAAGCGCTGCGCGACGGCTTGGCTGGCGGCATCCTGCATCTCGACAAGGCCGTCGTCCCACGCGGTACTGTTTCGCAGTTTCCGTGCGTTTTCCGTGATTTCCAATGCTTGCGGCGCCAGAGGATGCGGCTGGGCAATGATCCCTTCGGCGGCCAATTCGGCCACCACGCCCGCAAGCGTCGCTCGTGCGGCATTGACCCGCACAAAGACCGGCGCGCGCTGGCGCATCAGGGTCAGCACCGCGTCCGCCTGCCCGCCCAACGCCGCGTCAAACAGCGGCAACAGCCAGTCCGGGCAGTCGAGCGCCTCGCCTCGCGTCAAGGCTGGCATCGGGCTGGCGAGCATCGCGGCCTCGCCCGGTGTCAGCGCCTCAGGGCTATAACCCTCGCCAGTCCAACTCGGAACCCTGCCGTCTGCCCGCGCCATGCCCAACAGAAGCGCCCGACCCGTTTCGCTGCCACCCAGCGCGCCCAGTGACCGGCGCTGGCGCACCGCACGGAACGCCAGATCCCGCACGGCCTCGCGGTCGCCCGAACCGGCAAATCGGCTGGCGCGCGCCCATTGGGTCAGCGCGGCCTCGATCGGCTGGCCTTCCAGCCAGCGGTCGAGCACGAGAATTGCGGCGGACTGGCGAGCGTCGGGGGTCATGGCACCTCGGGGATTTCCCCATCTTCGTTTCCCCCGTCTTGGGCCAGGGCCGTGCCCTTGGCAAGAGGCGCTTGCCCGCGGGCGTTTGCCGGTGCAGGCTGACGCATCCGGAGGGATAGGATGCACCCGCTCGCCTTGAATGCCTTGGCGCTGGCCTTGCTGCTGGCCGTCAGTGCCACGCTGTCGCGGTGGTTTGCTCGATCCCTTGCCGAGGTGCCTTTGCTGGCCCGGCTGTGTCTGCTGCTGTCGACGGCGGGAGGGCTCTTGGGTGCGCCGTTCTGGTGGTCTGCCGCGCCCGCCAGCTTTGCCTGGACCCTCGCGCCGCTGGCCTTCCGCTTTCTCGCGGTCGCAGGGCTGACCTTTGGGCTGGTCGGGCTGTCGGTTATGGCCCGGCCCCAACCCGCCCGGCTGCGGCTGATCTTGCGCATGCTGGCGCTCTATCTCTTGCCTCTGGTTGTCGCCCTGCTGGGATTGCACCGACAGCGGCTCGACTGGTCGGCGCCGATCGCCTGGGGCTTTGTGGCCATCGCTGGGGGGCTGGCGCTGGGCGCGGTGGTGGCGCTGGCGCGGATACAAGCGGTGACCCCCGAAACCCCGCCTGGGCGTGGCTTGCTCTGGGCACTCGCAGCGGTGGTCTTCGGCCTTTGGGGCCTTGGGCTGTTCCTGACGCCGGAGGGGCCGAACGCCGCGCTCTGGCTCTGGCCGCAGGATGCGCTGACCTCGCAACTGATCGGCGCCATGCTGCTGACGCTGGCTCTGATGGCAGCCGAGGCCCGCGCGCGCGCGTCACTGCAGCCCCTCGTGGCGCTAGGCTTTGCCAGCTATGGGCTTGGCGTTGCGCTGGCCTGTGCCCTGCACGCGCTGGACGGGCGGCCGCTGCCGCTGGCCTATCTGCTGGCCCTCGGCCTCGCCGGTCTGCTGGGCGCGTCCCGGCTTCGCTGAACCCCGCCTGCGCTGGTCCCTTGCCCCGGCGCGGCCCTTGCGGCAGTCTGGCGCCACCTCAGCCCCGGATGGCCCCATGTTCCTGAACCCTGCCCTCGCCGCCACGCTCGCCCCCCCGGTGATGGAGGCCCGCCGCTGGCTGACCGAAACCACCCTGCCGCCGGGCCTGCCCCTGCTGAACCTGTCGCAGGCGGCCCCGGTTGACCCGCCGCACCCGGCGATGCGGCAGGCGATGGCGCAGGCGATGCTCGACGATCCGGCACTGCACCTTTACAGCCCGGTGCTGGGTAACATGCCCCTGCGCGAGCGCCTCGCCGCCCGCGCCTCTGCGATCTATCGCGGTGCGATCCGCGCCGAGCAGATCGCCCTGACCTCGGGCTGCAATCAGGCGTTTTGCGCTGCGGTGGCGACACTGGCCGGGCCGGGCGACGCGGTGATCCTGCCGACGCCGTGGTATTTCAACCACGCGATGTGGCTCAGCATGACCGGGGTGCAGGCGATCCCGCTGCCCACCGGCGCCGACCTGCTGCCCGATCTCGACCGCGCCGCCGCACTCATTACCCCGCGCACCCGGGCCATTGCGCTGGTTTCGCCCAACAATCCGGCCGGGGTGGAATACCCGCCTGCGCTGCTGGCGGGTTTTGTCGCGCTAGCGCAGCGTCACGGCATCGCGCTGATCCTCGACGAGACCTACCGCGACTTTCACACCCGCGACGGCGCACCGCATGACCTGTTTCAGAACCCCGACTGGGATGAAACCCTGATCCACCTTTACAGCTTTTCCAAAGCCTTCCGCCTGACCGGCCACCGGGTCGGCGCCATCGCCGCCTCACCCACCCGACTGGCGGAAGTCGAGAAATTCCTCGATACCATGACGATCTGCGTCGCCGGGCCGGGGCAGATGGCGGCGCTCTGGGGGCTTGAGAACCTGACCGACTGGCTGGCGGGTGAACGGCAGGAAATCCTGCGCCGCCGCGACGCGATGGTTCAGGGCTTTGCACAACTGCCGGGCTGGGAACTGCTGGGCTGCGGCGCTTATTTCGCCTATGCCCGCCATCCGTTCGACGCCGCCTCGCCACAGGTCGCCCGCGACCTGCTGGCCCGCGCGGCGGTGCTGATGTTGCCCGGCACAATGTTCCGCCCAACCGACGACCCGGCGGGTGCGGGCGAATTGCGCATCGCCTTTGCCAATGCAGACACCAGCCAGATCGGCGACCTGATGACCCGTCTCGCCACGCTGCGCTGATCGCCCTTGATCTTTGCGCCCTAAGTATCCCGGGGGGCCGGAACAAACCGCCCCCCCCGAACCGCTTTGCAACCCCGCGCTACCGACTTGCCCCTGCCCCCGCTTGGCCCTACACAGGGCCAGCCCAGCCTGCCGGAGACATACGATGGCCAAGAAATCGAGCGCGCAATCCATTCTCGCATGGATCCTGATGGCCTTGCTCGTCGCCGGGCTTGGCGGCTTCGGCTTTGACAGCTTCCTGACCCAACGGGTCACCAGCATCGGCAGTGTCGGCGGTCGTCCGATCAGCGCCGACGCCTATTCGCGCGCCCTGCAAGCCGAGATGCGCGCCTTCGAGCGCCAGATCGGCCAGCCGCTGACGTTTGCGATGGCGCAGGCCATCGGCATCGACGCGCAGGTGCGCGGCCAGCTCATCACCACCGCCGCGCTGGAAAACGAGGCGGCGCGCGTGGGCATTTCTGTGGGCGACGCCAATGTCAGCCGCACCGTCGCCGCCTATCCCGCCTTCCAGGGCCCGACTGGTCAATTCGACATGGATACCTACCGGTTCGCCTTGCAGAACGCCGGTCTCACCGTCGCCGAATTCGAAGAAGACACCCGCCGCGAAGCCTCGCGCGGGATCCTGCAGGCTGCGACTGCCGCCGGGATCGAAACCCCCGCCAACTTGCGCACGGCGCTGGTGGATTTCTACGCCCGCCGCCATGCCTTTGACCTCTTCACCCTGACCGAGGCCAATCTGCCCGCGCCGGTGCCCGCCGTCGATGAACCGGCGATTGTCGCCTATTACGCCGCCAACATCGCCGCCTTCACCGCGCCCGAACAGCGGTCGATCACCTTTGCCTGGATCACGCCCGAGATGATCCTCGACAGCGTCGAGGTCGACGACGAATCGATCCGTGCGCTTTATGACCAGCGCATCGAGGAATTCGTCCAGCCCGAGCGCCGCCTCGTCGAGCGTCTGGTCTTTGGCACCGAGGCCGAGGCCCAGGCGGCGATGGACCGCTTGACCGCGGGCACCGCCAGCTTTGACGATCTGGTGAGCGAACGCGGCCTGACCCTCGAAGACGCCGACATGGGCGATGTCAGCGAGGCCGAACTGGGCGCCGCCGGCGCCGCGATCTTTGCGCTGGCCGATCCGGGCATGGTCGCCGGGCCGCTGATGTCCGACCTTGGCCCGGCGCTGTTTCGCATGAACGCCATCCTGAACGCGCAGGAAACCCCGTTCGAAGAGGCCCGCGAGGCCCTGCACGGCGAATTGGCCGCCGACCGCGCCCGCCGGGTCATCGCCGAACAACAGGAAGGCTTTGACGACCTGTTGGCCGGGGGCGCCTCGCTCGAGGATCTCGCCGCCGAAACGCCGATGGAACTGGGCCAGATCGACTGGTCCACGGACTCGAACGAAGGCATTGCCGCCTATACCGAATTCGCCACTGCGGCGGCAGCCGCAACCGCCGATGACTTTCCCGAACTGGTCGCGCTGTCGGATGGCGGCCTGATGGCGCTCCGGTTGGACGCCGTGACCCCGCCGACCCCGCGCCCGCTGGATCAGGTGCGCGACGAGGCCGCCACCGGTGCCCGCGCCGAGGCCGTCGGCGTCGCCCTGCTGTCGATGGTGCAGACGCTGAGCGCCGACCTCTCCCGCGAGGGCACGCTGGCCTTTGCCGAGGCCCGCCTGCTGACGCCCGAACGCATCGAAGGCGTCACCCGCCTCGACCGGCTGGCGCAGGTGCCTGACGATATGGCCGAGCAACTCTTTGCCGCCGAACCGGGCACCGCCGTCGTGCACCACGACGGCGCCCGTGTGCTGCTGGCACTGACCGGCGACATCGCGGCTGCCGATACCGAGGACGCGCAGACCCGCGATCTGGTCGCTGCCATTGACGAACAGATCGGTCAGGCGCTGGCGCAGGACGTCTTCACCCATTTCGCCCGCGCGCTGCAGGCGGAATCGGGCATCACCCTGAACCAGCCCGCCATCGACGCGGTCAACGCGTCCTTCCGCTGACGTCTGAAAGGCCCCTGCCCGTGTCGAGTCACGCCGCGCTGATCCCGTCCTTTGCCGCGTTCGAATCCGGCTGGAACCAGGGCGAGAACCAGGTTGTCTATGCCCGGCTGGCCGCCGATCTGGACACGCCGGTTTCGCTGATGCTGAAACTGGTCGGCAACCGCAAGGACAGCTTCATGCTGGAATCGGTGACCGGCGGCGAAGTGCGCGGGCGCTATTCCATCGTCGGCACCAAGCCCGACCTGATCTGGCGCTGCCGCGGCGACACCAGCCAGATCAACCGCGACGCGCGCTTTGACGACACTGCCTTTACCGACCTGCCCGGCCATCCGCTGGAGGAACTGCGCGCGCTGCTGGCCGAAAGCCGCATCGCGATGCCCGCCGACCTGCCCGCGGTGTCGGCCGGGCTCTTTGGCTATCTGGGCTATGACATGATCCGGCTGGTCGAAACCCTGCCGCAGACCCGGCCTGACCCGCTGAACCTGCCGGACGCCGTGCTGATGCGCCCCTCGGTGGTGGCGGTGCTGGACGGCGTGCGCGGCGAGGTGACGCTGGTCTCACCCGCCTGGGTCAGCAGCGGCCTGACGGCCCGCGCCGCCTATGCTCAGGCCGCCGAACGGGTGATGGACGCCCTGCGCGACCTCGAGCGCGAGGCGGCAGGCTCGGGCCGCGCGCTGGGCGAAGTGGCCTGCGTCGGCGAGGCGACCTCGAACGTCACCAAGGACGGCTATATGGCCGCCGTCGAGCGCGCCAAGGACTACATCCGCGCCGGTGACATCTTTCAGGTGGTGCCCTCGCAACGCTGGGCGCAGGATTTCCCGCTGCCGCCCTTTGCCCTCTACCGCTCGCTGCGCCGGACCAACCCCTCGCCCTTCATGGTCTATTTCGACCTCGGCAGCTTTCACATCGTCGGCGCCTCGCCCGAGATCCTCGTGCGGCTGCGCGACGGCGAAGTGACGATCCGCCCGATCGCCGGCACCCGCAAACGCGGGGCGACGCCCGAAGAAGACAAGGCGCTGGAACTCGATCTGCTGGCCGACCAGAAGGAACTCGCCGAACACCTGATGCTGCTGGACCTTGGTCGCAACGATGTCGGACGGGTGGCAAAGATCGGCACCGTGCGCCCGACAGAGAAATTCATCATCGAACGCTACTCGCACGTCATGCATATCGTCTCGAATGTGGTGGGCGAGATCGCCGAAGGGGAAGACGCCCTGTCCGCCCTGCTGGCGGGCCTGCCCGCAGGCACGGTGTCCGGCGCGCCCAAGGTGCGGGCGATGCAGATCATCGACGAGCTGGAACCGGAAAAACGCGGCCTCTATGGCGGGGGCCTCGGCTATTTCGCCGCCAATGGCGAGATGGACTTCTGCATCGCGCTGCGTACGGCCGTGGTCAAGGACGGCGTGCTCTATACTCAGGCGGGGGGCGGCGTGGTCTATGACAGCGACCCCGAGGCCGAATGGCAGGAATCGGTCAACAAGGCCAAGGCCCTGCGTGCCGCCGCCGAAGGCGCCGGGCTTTTCGTGCGCGGCAACGGCTGACGCCGAATCAAGGGGGGCGCTCGCGCCCCCCTCTTTCGCTGCGCGAAATTCACCCCCCTGAGGATATTTGAAGAGCAAAGATGGTGAGCCGACTCACCCTCGACTGCATCTTTGTGCTTGAAAATATCCCGGGGGGTGAGGCCGCAGGCCGAGGGGGGCAGCGCCCCCCATCGCGG
>CALESR010000107.1 GCA_937907485.1 uncultured Paracoccaceae bacterium
CGCAAACCCCGCCCCGCCCGGTCACAGAACCCGGACCGCCACCCCCGCCGCCGTCAGATCGCCATCGAGCCGGTCCAGCCGCATCAGCGCCAACCCCTGCCCGCCCGCCTGCGTATAGAGAACCCCGGCCTCGCGCCCGTCGGCCAGCACCACCGGCGTGCCGGGCGGCACCACCCCGTCCACCGCCAGCCGCCGCAGCCCGCGGCGCAGATCGGTCTTGTGGTGCATGCGGGCGGTGACCTCTTGCCCGACATAACAGCCCTTGCGAAAATCGACGCCGCCCAGACGGGCAAACCCCAGTTCCAGAATGAAGCTGTCGCCGGGCAGCACCTCGATCCCGGTTTCGGGCACCAGCGCGGCGATGCGCAGCGCGTCCCAGTCCACCGCCTCGCCCGCCGACAGCGCCTGACCATAAAGCCGCCAGCCCAGCGAGGGGTCGCGCGGATCGGCCAGCGCCCCCTCAGGCACCGGACCAAGGCCGCGCGTCACCGGCAGGGTCACCGCTTCGATCGTCACCGCCGCGCGCAGTTTGAACATCGTCAGGCGTTTCGCCAGATCCGCGGCCAGCGGTTCGGCCACGTCGATCAGCAGCGCATCCCCTTGCGTCACAAGGAAAAAATCCGCGATCAGCTTGCCTTGCGGGGTCAGCAGCGCGGCGTAACCGATGCCCTCGCGCACGACGCGGCCCATGTCCTGCGTGACCAGCCCCTGCAGGAACTTGACCCGGTCAGGCCCGGCGACCCGCAGCAGCGCGCGCCCCTCGGCCGGGGCGCAGCGGGTCAGCGGGTGCAGGGCGGGTGCGGTCATCGGGGCCTCCATCACGGGCGGATATAGGACGCGAGAGGCGGCTTGCCCAGCCCCCGCCCTTGCACATGCCGCGGCGCCCCCCTAGGATCGCCGCGAAATTGCACATGTTCAGGAGCCTTCCGATGTCCCTCGCCCATGGCCGGCCGTATCTGGCGATTCCCGGCCCTTCGGTCATGCCTGACCGGGTTCTCAACGCGATGCACCGCGCCGCGCCGAACATCTATGAGGGCGATCTGATCGATTCGGTGCCGCCGCTGCGCGCCGGGCTGAAGGCCGTCGCCTGCACGGCGCAGAATCTGGCGATCTATATCGGCAACGGCCATGCCGCGTGGGAAGCCGCCAATGTCAACGCGCTGAAGCGTGGCGAGACGGCGGTGGTGTTGGCGACCGGGCGGTTTGGCCACGGCTGGGCCGAGCACGCCCGCGCGCTGGGGGTCAAGGTGGCGCTGACCGATTTCGGCAAGTCCTCGCCGGTCGATCTGGCCCGCGCCGAGGCCGCGCTGCGCGCCGAACCCAAGGCCCGCGCCGTGCTGGTGACGCATGTCGATACCGCGTCGAGCGCCAAGAACGACATCGCGGCGATCCGCCGCTTGATGGATGATCTGGGCCATCCGGGGCTGCTGATGGTCGATTGCATCGCGTCGCTGGGCTGTGACGAGTTCCGCATGGACGATTGGGGCGTCGATGTGATGGTCGCCGCCAGCCAGAAGGGGCTGATGACACCGCCGGGGCTGGCCTTTGTCTATTTCTCGGACAAGGCGCGGCAGGTGGCAAAGAGTTCGGACCTGCGCACCCCCTATTGGGACTGGGAGCCGCGCACCGACGCCGAGTTCTTTTATCAAAACTGGTTCGGCACCGCGCCGACGCATCACCTGTTCGGCCTGCGCGAGGCCTTGGCGATGATCCATGAGGAGGGGCTGGAGGCCGTCTGGACCCGCCACGCAAGGCTGGCGCGGGCGGTCTGGGCCGCGGTGGAGGCCTGGGGCCGCGAGGGGGCCTTTGCCCTCAACATCACCGACCCGGCGCGGCGCGGGCATTCGGTGACGGCGGTGCGGCTGTCGGGCGACGACGGCACCCGCCTGCGCCGCTGGTGCGAGACCGAGGCCGGGGTGACGCTGGGCATCGGGCTGGGCATGGTCGATCCGGGCCAGCCGGGGGGCGACGCGTTTTTCCGCATCGCGCATATGGGGCATGTGAACGCCCATATGACGCTGGGCGTGCTGGCGGTGATCGACACCGGGCTGAAGGCGCTGGGCATTGCCCACGGCCAAGGCGCGCTGGAGGCTGCGACGCGGGCCCTGGCAGCCGATTGAACCGTTTCACGGCGCATGCAAGATGGTCAGCACCGGCCCCGAGTCGCTCGGGGTCGGTTTTTTCAACCATGCCTTGCAAATCGGGACCGCCATGGACCAGCCCAGAATCACCTTCAAAACCTATTTGCGCCGAGTCTCCGCCTGGATGTTCGCGCTCTTTGTGATCTTTCTCGCCATCGTCGGGCCGATGGCCTGGGTCGATTCGCGCGACGCCGCCCTGCTGGCGCGCGACGGTGTCGATACGGTGGGAACCGTCGCCGACAAAACCGAGGAAAGCCGCCGCAATTCGAATGGCTCGCGCACGCGCAACTATTACCTGATCGTCCGCTATCAGGCGCAGGACGGCAGCACCCACAGTGACCGGCGCTCGGTCCCGCGCAACGTCTATTCCGCAACGCAGGTCGGCGCGTCGGTGCCGGTGCGCTATTCCGCCTCGCAGCCCGACGTGGCCGAGGCGGTGGCGGGCGACACGGCCCAAACGGCCAAGCTGAAGACGATCATCGCCGCGGTGCTGCTGGTCGTGGCGCTGGGCTTTGGCTGGGTCATGCAGCGCGGCATCGGCGCGCAACGCCGGGCGGCGCAGAGCGCGCCGCGCATGGTGCCGGTGCTGGGGCATCGTCAGGTCGGCAAGAAGAGCCAGAAGACCTTTAGCGTCGAATGGGCGGATGGCGACATCAACCGGCGAACCGGCGCGGTGAAGGAGAGCGACCTGCCGCCGGTGGGGTCGCAGATCCCGATCTATACCGACCCGAAGAGCGGCAAAGTCTGGTGGGCGGGCGAGTTCTGAGCCC
>CALESR010000108.1 GCA_937907485.1 uncultured Paracoccaceae bacterium
CAGCGCAAAGGCGTCCTGATCGGCGCGCGACACGCCCCAATCCGCCGCCACATTGTCCGCCGTCTGCGGCATGGAATCGATGCCATGTGCCGCCTTCATCGCCGGATTGACGAAGCGCCAGCCGATCGTCGTGTCATAGACCGCGTTGTCGCGCGAAAACGCGCTGGTGGCCTTTGGCATCACGAAGGGCGCGCGCGACATGCTTTCGACGCCGCCCGCGATCAGGAAATCGGCGTCCCCCGCCTTGATCGCCCGCGCGGCCGAGCCGACGGCATCCAGACCCGAGCCACAGAGCCGGTTGATCGTCACCCCCGGCACATCGACCGGCATCCCGGCCAGCAGCACCGCCATGCGCGCCACGTTGCGATTGTCCTCGCCCGCCTGATTGGCGCAGCCATAGATCACGTCATCGACCGCCGACCAATCGACGCCCGCATGCCGCGCCATCAAGGCCTTCAGGGGGGCTGCGGCCAGATCATCCGCCCGCACCGCCGACAGCGCGCCGCCGTAACGACCCACAGGCGTGCGCACCGCATCGCAGAGATAGGCTTCGGTCATTGGCTACTCCCCATTCGCTGACCGCTCGGTCACTGTATATGCTTCAATACGTCACAAATCAACGCATTTGTTCCGTCGCTTTGTGACACGTCAGCCCCGCACCCCGGCCCCGGCGCAAAACTGTTGGTTCCCCTGCACTTTTCCCGCCGCCAGCCGCGCCTCGGTGGCCGGCGTCACCGCCGGCAGCAACCCCTGCGCCCCTTCGAACGCCGCGCCGACATGCGAATCGGCCGCCGCAGACAGCGCCGCATAGAGCCGGTGAAACAGCGCCCGCGCCGCATGGCCGGGCCAGTCGGCGGGCAGCGCCTCGGCAGGCAACCGCGGGTCGCGCAACAACGCCTGCCGCCAGACATGCACCAGCAAGACCCGCGCCGCCAGCGCCGAGGCCCCCCGGATCACCGCCCCCTCCAGCGGCGCGAACAGCGCCAACATCTCGGCATAGGCCCGTGCGTGCGGCGCCAGATCCCAGGTCCGCGCCGTGAAATCCGCCAGCAGCCTCACCGCGCCCAGCGCCTCGGCGTCAAAGCCCAACATCCCCCCCGGCACGGCCCCCCGCGCCGGACCGACCGCCAGCAAGGGCCGCAGCCGCGCATAGCCCTGCCGCTCCAGCCGCGCCATCGCCGCCTCGGCGCCCTCCTCGGGCAGATGCACGAACCGCCAGCGCCAATCCTCGGGCGGGCCATAGATCAGCCGCTCGGCCTCGGCAAAATCCGCCCCGGCGCGCTCGGTCAGCCGATAGAAACTGCGCCGCCCGCGCCGCCAGCCCTCCAACTGCCCGGCGCTGACCAGGCGTGAGACCGCCGTGCGCACCAGCGTCTCGGAAATCCCCAGCCCGCCGCAGGTCTCGACAATGGCCCCCATCCAGACCTCGCCACCACGCGGCACCACCACATCGCCATAGAGCGTGACAATCAGCCCGGCGGCGCGCAGCGGCACCGCCCCGGCCATCGCCGCCACCCTGTCGTGCATCGCCGCGTCCTGCATGACCCCATCCTGCCACGCCCCGAACCCGCTGCCCAGTGGGTGCGAGAGGTCTTGCACAGGTTCAGTATTTCTGTCACCGCAGCGCCATGAGAACCATTGCCCACCCCGCCCGCCCGACACTGACCAACTGGGTCGAGATCCTCGCCCTCGGCGTGATCTGGGGCGCCTCGTTCCTCAGCGTGCGCATCGCGCTCGACGGCATGACGCCGCTCTTCGTGGCCAGCGGGCGCATCGTGATTGCCGCCGTCGCGCTGACGCTGCTGTGCCTCGTGATCGGCCAGCGCCTGCCCTCGCTGCGCCATGACCGCCGGGTCTGGCTGCACGCGATGGGCATGGGCTTTTTCACCAATGCGCTGCCCTTCACCCTGATCGCCTGGGCGCAGCAACAGGTGCCCTCCAGCTTTGTCGGCATTTCCATGGCGCTGGTGCCGCTGTTCACGCTGGTTCTGGCGCACTCTGCCCTGCCGGGCGAGCGCATGACCCTGCCGCGCCTTGCCGGCGTGGCGCTCGGCCTGATCGGCGTGGTCGTGCTGATCGGCCCCGGTGCCCTGGCCAGCGAGGGCGGCGACCTGCTCGCCCGCCTCACCTGCGTCGGCGTCACCCTCAGCTATGCCATCGGCGCGATCATCACCCGGCGAAGCCCCACTGTCGATCCGATCGCCTATTCCACCGCCTCGTTGCTGACCGCGATGGTGATGATCCTGCCGGTGACGCTGCTGGTCGACGGGCTGCCGCAGACCCTGCCCGAACCCGCCTCACTGGCGGCGCTGGCCTATCTGGGCCTGATGCCGACGGCCTTTGCCACGCTCTTGATGGTGCATGTGATCCGCAGCGCCGGGCCGACCTTCCTGACCCTGACCAATTATCAGGTGCCGGTCTGGTCGATGATCTTTGGCGCGCTGATCTTGCAAGAATCGCTGCCGCCCAGTTTTCTGCTGGCACTGGCGTTGATCCTTGGCGGGCTGGCGCTCAGCCGCCGCGCGGCCTGATCCGGCGCCTCGTGGGGGGAATGTCCCCCCGTGAGACATCTTGCCAAATCGTTAACGCGGCGGGTCAAGCCCTTGATATTGCTTATGTGACGGCTATGTCCCATGCGTGGGACACCGCTGTCCCACGCGGACCTGCCCTCACAGCGCCGCTTCGATCTCGGCCACCAGACCCGAGACGATCTGCTCCAGCAGCGCCTCATCCTCGCATTCGGCCATCACCCGCACCAGCGGCTCGGTCCCCGATTTGCGGATCAACAGCCGCCCCAGCCCGACCAGCCGCGCCTCGGCCGCCGCCACCGCCGCCTTGACCGACAGCGCCTCCATCGGCGCCTGCCCGGCCCCATACCGCACATTCCGCAGCATCTGCGGCACCGGCTCGAATTGCCGCGTCAACTCGCTGGCCCGCTTGCCAGTCTCGGCCATCGCCAGCAGGAACTGCAACCCCGCGATCAACCCGTCGCCGGTGGTCGCATAGTCGGTCATCACGATATGCCCGGACTGCTCGCCACCCAGATTCAACCCCCGCTCGCGCATCCGCTCGACAACATAGCGATCCCCGACCGAGGTTCGCTCCAGCCGCAGCCCCTGCCCCTGCAAGAACCGCTCCAGTCCCAGATTCGACATCACCGTCGCCACCAGCGTGCCGTCGTTCAGCCGCTCCTCGGCCGCCCAGCGCGACGCCATCAACGCCATGATCTGATCGCCGTCCGCCACCTGCCCGTGCTCGTCCAGAATGATGACCCGGTCGGCATCGCCATCCAGACAGATGCCGACATCCGCCCCATGCGCGACCACGGTCTCCGCCGCCGCCCGCGGATGGGTCGAGCCGACGCCCTTGTTGATGTTCAGCCCGTCCGGCGCCACCCCCAGCGCGATCACCTCGGCGCCGAGTTCCCACAGCACCTCGGGCGCCGCCTTATAGGCCGCCCCGTTGGCGCAATCGATCACCACCTTCAGCCCGTCCAGCCGCGCCCCCCGCGGCAGCGTCGTTTTCGCATACTCGACATAGCGGCCCAACCCGTCCTCGATCCGCCTGGCGCGGCCGATCTCGCTCGGCGCCGCCAGCGCCGCGCCCTCGCCCACCAGCGCCTCGATCCGCGCCTCGGCCTGATCCGACAGCTTGAACCCGTCCGGACCAAAGAACTTGATGCCATTGTCGCTGGCATGATTGTGGCTGGCCGAGATCATGATCCCGACATCCGCCCGCATCGAGCGCGTCAGGAATCCCACCGCTGGCGTCGGCACGGGGCCCAGCAGCAGCACATTCATCCCGGTCGAGGTCAACCCGGCGGTCAGCGCATTCTCCAGCATGTAGCCCGACAGCCGCGTATCCTTGCCGATCACCACCCGATGACCGTTCTTGCCATCCTGACGGAAATGCCGCCCGGCCGCTGCGCCCAGCTTCAACGCCACCTCGGCGGTCATCGGCCAGGTATTGGCCTGCCCGCGAACCCCATCCGTGCCAAACATCTTGCGAGTCATCGATCACTCTCCAAAGTCAATGCGCGCCACAACGCCAGCGCCTGAACCGTTTCCGCCACATCATGCACCCGCAGGATCTGCGCCCCCTGCGCTGCGGCGTGCAGTGCCACCGCGACCGAGCCGGGCATCCGCCGCGCCGCCTGATCCACGCCGCTGATCGAGCCGATGAACCGCTTGCGCGAGGCGCCCAGCAGGATCGGCGTGCCCAGAGAATGGAACACCGCAAGGCTGCGCAACAGGGTCAGATTGTGCTGCAAGGTCTTGCCGAACCCGATGCCGACGTCGGTGATCAGGCGTTCCGGCGCAATCCCCGCCGCCGTGGCATGATCCATCCGGCGGGCGAGCCACTCATACACCTCGGCCACCACATCGCCATAGCGGGGGTCCTGCTGCATCGTCTGCGGCGTGCCCTGCGCGTGCATCAGGCAGATCGGCACTCCGGCCTCGGCTGCCACGCGGGCCAGCGCCGGATCGAACCCCAGCGCCGAGACGTCGTTGATCATCTGCGCCCCAGCCCGCAGCGCCGCCTCGGCCACCGGGGCCTTGCGGGTGTCGATCGAGATCGGGGTGGTGATCCCCTCGGCCCGGATCGCGGCAATCACCGGCGCGGTGCGGGCGATTTCCTCGGCCAGCGGCACCACGTCGGCACCGGGCCGCGTGCTTTCGCCGCCGATGTCCAGAATGTCGGCCCCGGCGGCCACCATCACCCGTGCCCGCGCCACGGCATCGGCCAGCCCGCCCAATGTGCCGCCATCGCTGAAACTGTCGGGCGTGACGTTGAGGATCCCCATCACCAGCGGTCGATCCACGGGAAGGCCAGGCAAGACACGGTGTGGCGCGGCGAACCGCGCGGCATCGGGCCCAGAGGGCAGGAACCAGACATGCGCCGAACCCGCCAGCGGCAGGGCACCCGCCGGACGCGGCAGGTCAGTGCGGGCGATCAAAGAGGCAACCGGGGGCAAACTCATGCCCTTTCAGAATCAGATCACGGCAACCTTGGCAAGAAACCCGCGCAGCAAAGCGCCGTTTGTTTCAATTCCCACGCGGTTTGTCGCCGATGGCGCTGCGCCTGCCCCTCGCCTTGCGTCCAGGACCCGCCCTTTGCGCGCCGCAGGGGTGGCCCGGCCAAGCGGGGTGGGTGGGCGGGAGCGTGGCCGGGCCACCCGCAGCACCCCGTCTCAGGCCGGAAAGGTCTCGACCGGCACCCGGCTGCCCGCCGACAGCCGCAGGCCCCAAGGCATCAGCAAGGCCTGCGCCGCCAGGGCCTCGGCCAGCCAGAGCGCCAGTGCCGGACCGTCGCCAGCGTGGTTCAGCGGGCCGTCCGGTGCGTCGAGCACCAGTTTCGACGGCGCCCAGACAATCGTGCGGCCCTGCCGGATCGCCCAGTCGATCTCGGTCCGGCTTTCAACCACCAGACAGCGCCGGTCACGCGCCGCCAGCGCCCAGGCGTTCTGCTCGATCGCCAACAGGTCGATGCGCCGCTGCACCGCTGTCACCGCCACCCGCGGCACCGTGGCCTCGGGCATGCCGACGCACAGAACCACCGGCGCCCCGCGCGCCAGCAGCCGGTCCAGCCGGTCGGAAAAATCCGCGGCCGCAATCGCCGCATTGTCGAGGAACACCACCAGCGGATGCACCGGGCTGCCGCCGGCCTGCTCCATCGGCGCCGCTGCACGGGTGCGCACGATCTCGACCCCCAGCTTGAACGGCCCGCGGTCCAGCTTTTCCACCCGCACAAAGGCCCGCATCGCCCGCGGATGCGCCAGAATGCGCTCGGCCACATGCTCGGCCAAGGTCTCCAGCAGGTTCAGCCGCCCGGCGGCCAACTCGTCCGTCACGGCCTCGGTGATCGTGTCATAGGACATGATGCGGTCCACGTCGTCGTCCAGCGGGCCGGTTTGTGGCCGCACCTCGACCACCACGTTGAACATCAGCCGCTGGGTATGGCCGCGCTCGGTCTGAAAGGCGCCGATCTCGGCCTCGACCAGATAGTCGCGCAGCGCGATGCGGTCGCGCGGATCGGCCGAGGCCGTCGCCTCGGCGCGTTCTTCGGGGGGGGCAAAAGCCAGATGGATGTCGCTGCTCATGCCAGCCTCGGTGCAAGGATCAGATGCGCGTCATAGCGCGCCACCGACGCGCCGCACAGCCACGAACGGCATGAAACACCCCCCCAGCGACGCCGGCAGGTTTCGCATCGGCGGCGGACAGGTCAGTTGCTGGAAATCCGCAGCGGCTCGCGGTAGAACAGATGCACACCAATGCGCGCGGTGCGCCGGAAGGTGGCCGACCAGCGCGGGCGCACGTCGGTGGTGTGGAAATGCGTCGCCCCATCGGTCAGTTCACGCGGCGCGCCTGACAGCAGAACCTGCGCGATCCCCTCGGCCAGACGGCGGGCGTCGGCGTCGCTCATCGCGCGCGAGCGCCCGTTGCAGGCATAGCTGAACTGGCACGCGTTGCGCATCTGGGCGTTCTGGTGGACCACGCCGCACACGGTGTCGGGGTAGTTCGGCAGATCGACGCGGTTCAGGATTACCTCGGCCACGGCGAACTGGCCCATCACATCCTCGCCACGCGATTCGTGATAGATCGCCTCGGCCAAGCATTGCGTCGCCTCATCGGCGCTGCGCGGCAAGGCGCGCAGATACTCGGGGTCATAGCGCAGCAGGGATTCCGGGCTGTCGAGCGGCGAGGTGGCACGGGTCACCAGCAACGGCGTCACACCGCGCATCGCCTCGCGTTCGGCACTCAGCGCCAGCGCAAGGCCCTGTTCGATGGGCAGATCGGCAGCCGCCGCCAGCGGGGTCAGACCCAGCGCAAGGGCCAGTCCGAGACGCGCCCACAAATGGGCAAGCCGGTCTTTCGATCCCATACCGTCCATCCTCTGTCAGCCTTGGGCAGCAGCAAGAAAGCCGCGCCAGGGGCGTCCGGTGCGCCGCTTCAGGTGCGGCGGTTCCTTGGTTTTTTCGACGGTCAGGCGACCCGGTTTCCCCCCCGGCCACAGGCCCGTCACGCAAAGTGCTAGCGCAAAATGACGGGCAAGTCCACGTTGGCAAAGCGCCGCACAACCGCCGGTCGCCATCCGCCAATGCCGCGCCGCCGCATTGGCGCCGCGGCGAACGGCCGTGCGCGTAAAGTTAACCAATTGATTCAAGCCTGCAGTGGCGATCGGCAAAGATCAGCGCAGGTCCGGCATTGGGTCGCGGGCCTCGCTGGCGTTGATCGTCAACTGAGCCGCGGCAAGCCGCGCCACCGGCACCCGGAACGGCGAGCACGAGACATAATCGAAGCCCGCATTGCGACAAAAGGCTATCGATTCGGGGCTGCCGCCGTGCTCGCCACAAATCGACAGCGTCAAGGCCGGACGCGCACCCCGCCCGCGCTCGGCGGCGATCAGCAACAGCTCGCCCACCCCGTCGGTGTCGAGCACATGGAACGGGTCCTCGGGAAAGACCCCGGCCTGCACATAATACGACATGAACCGCCCCGCATCGTCCCGGCTGAGGCCATAGGTCATCTGCGTCAGGTCGTTGGTGCCAAAGGACATGAACTCGGCATGCTGGGCGATTTCAGCGGCGCGCAGCGCAGCGCGCGGGGTTTCCACCATCACCCCCAGCCGATATTCGAAATCGCTGCCCTTTTCGACACGGACGGCGGCGGCGACCGCGTCGATGCGGGCCTTGACCAGTTCGACCTCGCGCATGGCCGAGACCAGCGGAATCATGATCTCGGGCACCACCTTGGCGCCGCGCCGGGCGGTTTCGATCGTCGCCTCGAAGATGGCGCGCACCTGCATCTCGTAGATTTCCGGCAGGGTCACCCCCAACCGCACGCCGCGCAGGCCCAGCATCGGGTTGAACTCGGTCAGTTCTTCGGCCCGGCGGGTGATTTCGGACAAGGGTTTGTCAAGCGCATCGGCCAGTTGCTTCATCCCTTCGCGAGTATGCGGCAGGAATTCGTGCAGCGGCGGGTCAAAGAGGCGAATACAGACCGGCAGGCCCTGCATGATCTCGAAGAGTTCGATGAAGTCCGACCGCTGCATCGGCAGCAGCCGCGCCAGCGCGGCAGCCCGGTCGTGCCCGGTATCGGCAAAGATCATCTCGCGCATCACCGTCAGGCGGTCGTCCTCAAAGAACATGTGCTCGGTGCGGCATAGGCCGATGCCCTCGGCCTTGAAGCCACGCGCGATGCGGGCGTCCATCGGCGTGTCGGCATTGGCGCGCACGCCGATGTCGCGCAGATCGTCGGCCCAGTCGAGCAGCGTGGTGAACCACTGGTCATGCGCGGGCTCCAGCAGGTTGACGGCGCCCACCAGCACCTCGCCCGCGGTGCCGTCGATGGTGATGATCTCACCCTCATCCAGAATCCGCCGCCCGGTGTGCAATTGCCGCGCCTTGACGTCGATGCGCAGGCCCGTGGCGCCGACAATGCAGGGCACACCCAGACCACGGCCGATCACCGCCGCATGGCTGGTCATGCCGCCGCGCTCGGTCAGCACCCCGGCAGCGGCGTGCATGCCGCGGATATCCTCGGGCGAGGTTTCGCGGCGCACCAGAATGCAGGGCTCGCCGCGCGCGGCCGAGGCCTGCGCCGCGGTCGAGGTGAAAACCAGCCGCCCGGTGGCCGCGCCCGGACTGGCCGCCATGCCACGCGCCACCACCTCGCGCGGGCCGCGCGGGTCAACCTGCCGGTGCAGCAGCTCCGACAAGGCGCGCGGCGAGACCCGCATCAAGGCCTCCTTGCGGCTGATGATGCCGTCCTCGACCATCTGCACCGCCACCCGCACACCGGCCCGGCTGGAGCGCTGGACCTTGAGCGCATCCAGCACCCAGAGCCGCCCGCCGACCAGCGTGAACTCGATCTGCATCTCCTCGCGCAGCTTCTCGCGGCAGATGGCGCCATGGCGCAGCAGCTCGGCAAAGGCCTCGGGGTTTTGCTCTTCCAGCGAGGGGCCGCGCGGATCGCGGGTCAGGAACAGCGCCTGCGGGTTGTTCGACACAGCATCGCGCCCCTGCCCGCGCAGCGCATAACGCCCGGTGACCTGCGGCGCGCCGGTGGCGGGTTCGATGAACTGGATCACCCCGGCGCCGGAATCGGCCGTGCCATAGCCGCCCGCCATCGCCTGCACGACAAGACCCAGCCCGGCCTCGAGCGGGGCGCCCTTGACCTGACGCAGCAGCCGGGCCGAGGTGCCCTCCCACGCGCGGGCCATCGAGCGCAGCACTTCGGCGAGTTGCCGGCGCGGGTCTTGTGGAAAGGGCTCTTCCATTTCCTTTTCATAGTCATAAAGCGCAGCCTGCAGCGCGGGCAGGCAGGGCTCGGCCACGGCGAACATGTCGGGGTCGAGCCGCGCGACATGCTGGGCATAGGCCTGCACAAAGGTCAGATAGAGCGCCGTGGCCACCGGTTCACCGTGCAGCGCGGCGATCTCGGCATGGCGGTCGTCGTTCATGCCGATGTTCAGGATCGCGCCCGGCCCGCCCCAATCGGGGTTTTCCGCCGAAGGCCGCACCGACAGCAGTTGCCCGGCCTCGAAGCGACCGACCAGCGACGAGAGGTCAGGCATCGACCCGGCGGCAATCGCCCGCACCGCATCGAAAGACAGCGCAACGGTGCGCGGCACCGGCAGGTCGAGCCGGATCAGCCGCTGCAGGCATTTGGCCCGCCAGCCGTGGCTGCGCGACGAGATCGGCGCCGAGCCGGTGATTTCGCTGTAATCGACGAGGCTGAGGTTTCTGGTTGCCATGAGGCCCTCCTGACGCGGCGCAGGATAGGCTTATCGCGCCACCGTGCAAGTGCAGAAAGAAGAGGGTGCGCGGGCGGGGGCCATCGAGGCCCCCACCCGCGCGGCGCGTGCCGCGCAGGGGGGCGCTGCCCCCCTCTTTGCTGCGCAAATTCACCCCCCGGGATATTGGGAGAGCAAAGAGAAGGTCAGCCGTCGAGTTTGGTCAGATCGGCGACGCCGAGGCAGGTGGCGCGGATCCGGTGCAGCAGGTTCAACCGGTTGCGGCGGGTGATCGCATTGTCGGTGTTGATCTGCACG
>CALESR010000109.1 GCA_937907485.1 uncultured Paracoccaceae bacterium
GATGTTCCGCGCGTCGCGCTGCCAGGGCGGCGCGCCGCCTTCCAGCGCATGCATGTCCTGCGGCCGCATGTTGACGAAGATCGTTTTGTCGAAAGCCGGGTAGGTGAAGCGCTGGCTGGTGTTGAGGCTGAACTGGTAGTGCTGCTGCTGCAGCACGTCCATCAGCACCGGCGCCCGTCGGGCGGCGTGCATGGGAAACCAGTTGTTGCCATAGAGGCCGTAGAACATTGAGAAGACGCCCATCTGCGTCAGGTTGCCGCCGCTGTAATGCTTTTCCAGGCGCAGGGCGTCGTTGGAGAGCGCCCATAGCCTGGGCATGACCTGCGGGTCGAGCATGTCGAAGCGCAGCGATTCGGCCGGGCTTCCTATCCGCCAAAGGATCTGGCCGTCACACTCGATCCGGTTGATGGGCATGCGATCTGCCTTGTGGGCTACCAGAGGCGCAGCACCGACAGGCTTGACGGCTGGTTCGTATTTCGCAACTCGTTTGGCACCGAGGCTTTTGCCCGCGACAGGGCAACGGACTGCCGGACGCCCCGCGCTCCGGCGCCCGGCTATGGCCTGATCCCGGTTGTCGACGTCGAGCGCTGGTGCTGGGAATATCTGATCGCTGGCCCTGCGGCGTAACACGTCGCACTGGGCGCCAAGGGGGCCGCGGGTGACTGCGGCCCCTTTTGTAGGCCGTGATTCCAGCCCGACGCAGGTTTACGCCCGATTCACGCGCCGCTCACCCTGACAGTGGTTCCCTGTGTTACCGGCCCTGACGAAGGCCGCCTGCACAAGGAGGACCACAATGACCCTCGCCCGCGCTCTGCGGCGCCTCGCCCCGATCACACCGCCGTGCCACGCCAGCAAGTGCCTGATTGGCTCGGAGGGCTGCGCATGACCCGGATGGCAACCCCTGTCCCCGCCCGCAAGGTTATCGCCGCCTCGTTGGGCTCGGCCATCGCGACCATCGTCCTTTGGCTGGTTGAATCGTTCGGCGGCCTTGTCGTTCCGCCGCCGGTTCAGGCAGCGGTGATCGTGGTGGTCACCTTCACGCTGGGCTATATCGTGCCACCCTCCGCCGGAGATCAGGTGATCGTGGAGGACCGTGCATGAGGACGCCCCTTCCACTTCTGGCGTTGCTGGCCGCGTGCGCCGCCCCCGAGGTCACGCAGGATATTGCCACCAGCCGCGCCTTGCTGACCGCGATCCAGCGCGACACCGGCCCCGCCCTGGCCCGTACCGCCAGCGCCGAATTCCGCGCCGCCGAGGACGAGTTGATCCGTCAGGACGAGCCGGTGGTCGAGCTTTTGCAAGGGTGCGACCCCTATGCGACCTTGCCAATCGGTGCCATCGTTCAAGCCTGCCGTCTGGCTTCGACCCTGCCCGCACCGACCGGCGTGAACGCGCGCACGACGCAAGACTTGCTATTGGTACTCGATACTTATCTGGAGGCCTTGACCCGGCTGGCCACCGCAGCGGATGTCGATGCCGCGCGAAAGCAGGCCAATGCGTTGGTTGATGCCTTTGGCACGCCTGACCCCGAGCGCCCAGAAGCCTTTGAGGCACTGGCCACGGAAATGCGCGCGCGCCGCACGCTGATCGTCGAAACCACCGGCTTTGTGCTGGATCAAGTCCGGCTTGCCGGGTTGCGCCGGGCGATCCGGCGCGCCGATCCCGTCATTCAGGCCGCTATTCCGGATGCTGCGGCCTATATGGCCTCACTCGATCCGGCACTGGAACGGGCCGATGAAACCCGCATCCGCGCAATGGAGGCGGTGGAAACCGCACGAATTGCCGGCGATCATCGCGCGCATCGCGCGGCCGTCGATCAGCTTCGCACCGCACAGGCGTCGTTCGTTGCCGCGCTCGACCGATCGCCCGCCGCGCGCCTCAGGGCCTTTGCCCACGCCCACGCGCAACTCGAACGCGCTGCCGCTCATCCGGGCACCTTGCCTCGGATCGTCAGCCTTCTGGAACAATTGCGCGCGCTTTACGACGCAGCAGGAGAGTAAGTCATGTCTGAACGCGAAATCGCTCTGGCCGAGCTCGAAAACATTCGCTCCGAACAGGCTCGGTTGATGGATATTCTGCAACGCGCGGCTGTCGCCCAGCGGAAAGCCGGTGACAAGGCCGAAGCCGCCCGCTTGCGGCAGGAATGCCTCAGGCTCTCATGGCAAAACCTGACGTTGCGGCGAACCGCGGACTCGATTCGGCTGAAAGGCGATCTGTCCGACGCCGTGACCAAGCTGCGGGGAATAGCTGACTCCGCAAAGACCACGGTTTCGAACATCGAGGCGGTCGCCGACACCTTGAAACGGGCTGCCGAGTTCATTGACCTGCTGCGTCGGCTGCTCGTCGTCTTCAAATGACCCGGAAAGGACATACCATGCGCCTTGTGCTGGCCCTCGCCATGATCCTGCCGCTGCCTGCTGCTGCCGAACAGCGGTTGTTCCCCTATCCCGGCGGCGGACTCGTCGCGTTGAGCGCCTGTCCTGTGGGCCGGACCTGCCTGACCACGCCCGGCCCACAGGATTGGAGCCTGCTGTTGCCCTCGGTGGTGCCCCCCGACTTCGACTTTGCCAGCGCCAGCGACGGCGACCGCGCCGGGTTGTGGGGTCTGTCGATGGACTCGATCGTCGATTATTGCCGGATCATCCGCTGCGTCATCCAACCTAGCCCCGGCACCCCAGGCAGCCTCGGGGCTTTCGATGGCATGCCTGGGCTCGAGAGGATCTTTGCCTCTGCGCCGGAGCGCCGATGAAACCCAAACCCAGTGCAATCCTGAAGCGCGGCGTACGCAAGGAGATCAACGGCGCAGCGATCCTGCCCTGGATTGCCCTCTCGCTGTCGGCCTTTGGCGCAGGCTGGGCCTTGTTCGTTTATACCGAGACAGCGCAGATTCAGCGGGTCCGGGCGACGTTGGAGTTTCACAGCCAGTATCAGGATCGGTTCCCGGCCCCGGGCAGGGACCTGTTGGGGATGGCGGATACGGAGTTCATCTCGGGTGTCCGGCAGGTTCAGTGCGAACGGTTCCGCGAGGCCGTGGCCGCCGGCGACCTGCCCGCCCAGCCACCCCTTCCTGACCGCTGCGACAGTCTGAGCGGGTTTGACACGGCGGTGCTGAGTTTACTCGCCGAACTGGCCTCGGATGACCTGTCGCGCGACGTCGAACGGCGTATCCGCGAGGCCTTCCCGCCCCGCTCGGAAGACCTGGCTGTGCGGCTGACAACCTTCTTTCGCGCGATCAAGGCCTGCGTCGATGCCGGGGTTTGCGACCGACCGCTGACCGCCGAACTGTTCTTGCCTGACATCATCGCCTTTCACCGGTTGACCGCAGATCTGGCGGTCGAGCATTACTATATCAGCGAGGGACGCGAGCGACTGATGGAGATGATCTGTCGGGACGAACCCCTGCTGAACCTGCCGCGCGGCTCGCCCCAGGCCTGCGTTCAACCGGTGACCCTGCGGCCGGGAGAGGTGGTTACGCTGCGACGGTGATCCTTCAGCCCAGCCGCTGCCCGGCCCGCCAGACGGCCGACAGCGCACCCTCGGGCGTCAGATGCACAAGGTTGGCCACGCGCCCCGCGAGCAGGTGGCCATGATGCGCCTCTTGGCCTACTGCCTCGGCGGGAAGCCGGGTCGCCATCGCAAGAGCTTGCGCCATTGGCAGGCCGACCGGCCCGGCCATCACGCCAACCGCCCGCGCCAAGGTCAGGTCGGCCCCTGCCAGCGTGCCATCGGCCAGCGTCAGCCGCCCCCCGGCGCGGTTTATCCGCCGCCCACCGAGGGTAAAGGCGGTCGAATCCGTGCCTGCCACCGCCATGGCGTCGCTGACCAGAAACACCCGCCCCGCTGATTTGGCCGCCAGCGCCAGCCTGATTGACTCTGGTGCGACATGAATGCCGTCGGCGATCAGCCCGACGTCGAAATCTGCCGCCAGCGCGGCGCCAACCAACCCCGGCTCGCGCCCTGTCAACGGGCTCATGGCGTTGAATAGATGGGTAATCAGCCGTGCCCCAGCCCGATGCGCCACCATCGCCTGCGCGAAACTGCAATCTGAGTGGCCAATGCTGACACGCACCCCCGCCGCCGTCAGCGTGGCAATCTGATCTGGGCTGACTGAGGCAGGCGCCAGCGTCACCAGCAAGACCGGCAACTGCCGGGCAGCCTCGCACAGCGCGCGCAGGTCGTCAGCGTCCATCGGGCGGATCAGCGCCGGATCATGCGCTCCCTTGCGAAGCGGATCCAGGTGCGGCCCCTCCAGATGCAGGCCCAGAAATCCGGGCACACCCGCCCGCGTCGCCTCGATCCCGGCTGCCAGCACGGCGCGAGTTGCCTGTTGCGTGTCGGTAATCAGCGTCGGCAGAATGGCGGTCGCACCCAGCGCGGCATGCACGTCGCACAGCGCACGCAGGCTGGCCAATGTGGCGCGGCCATCCACCATCGCGCCGCCGCCGCCATTGACCTGCAGATCGACAAACCCCGGCGCCAGCACCCCGCCGGACAGGTTCACGACTTGCCAGCCCTGCGAATCGGCGGGGGGCGTGACGATTATCCCTTCCTCGACCGCCAACACCCCCGGCGAGAGGGAGTAGCCATCGAACAGGCTCGCGCCTTGAAACAGCATCCTGCTCATATGGTCTGGGTCACCTTTCGCAGATGGCGCGGTGCGTCCGGGTCCAGCCCGCGCCGCCGGGCCAGCCCCTCGGCCAAGGCGTAGAACGTCACCGCCAGCAGCAGCGGATCAACCAGAGGATGCAGTGTCGCGACAACCGGTAGTTCGGCGCCGGTGACGAAGACATCCGCCCCTTGCCCGGCCAACCGCTGCGCAGTGGTCAGCACCTGAGCCTGTGCTGCGTCCTGCACCGCCAGAGCCAGAACGGGAAAGGCATCACGCGCCAGCGCGGCGGGGCCGTGCAACACCTCGGCCGACGAGTGCGCCTCGGCATGCAGGGCGCAGGTTTCCTTGAGCTTGAGCGCCAACTCACACGCGATGGCAAACCCCGGGCCGCGCCCGAGGACAAAGGCCGATTGCGCCCGAGCCAGCCGGTCGGCGAGGGGCGACCATTGAAGGGCCAGCGCTTGGGCAAAGGCCTCGGGCACGGCCTGAACAGCGTTGCGCAGTACGGCATCGTCCTGCCACTCGGCCAACAATGCCAGAACGGCCAGCACCGAAACGGCAAAGGTCTTGGTGGCGGCGACGCTGGCCTCGACCCCAGCGAAAAGCGGCAGACAATGGTCGGCCACCTGTGCCAGTGGCGAGTCCGGGTCATTGGTGATGGCTATGCCGACTGCGCCCGACGCCCGCGCAGAGGTCAGCATGGCGCCGATGTCCGGGCTGCGGCCGGATTGCGAGATGGCGATGCAGACCGAGCGCTCCAACCGCAGGCTGCGGCCATAGACCGAGGCGACCGAGGGTCCGACCGAGGCCACCGGCACCCCCGTCGTCAACTCGACCGCATATTTCAGATAGGTCGCAGCATGGTCAGACGAGCCGCGCGCCACAGTCACCACCAGCGCAGGGTCCATTGCCCGCATGACAGCGCCGATCCGGATCAGCGTCGCGGCGTTCCGCTGCAGAAACCGCGCGGCTGCAGCCGGGATTTCCGCGATCTCGTCGGCCATATGGGTCATGTCAGAGCTTTCATCAGAAAGGTCCGGCTGCGTCCCTTCGGGAAATCGGGCAGGGCACCGAAGGGGGCATACCCCGCCCGTTGATAGGCGCGCAGCGCCACCGGGTTGAAGGTGTCGATCCACGCCCCATGGCAGCCACGCGCACGGGCCTCGCCTTCGGCCTCGGCCAGCAGGCGCCCGGCGGCGCCCTGTCCGCGCTGCCCCTCGGCCAGCCAGAGCCACTGGATGTAAAGCCACCCCCAGGCGGTATAACCGGATATTCCGCCAACGACCTGCCCCGCAGCATCGCGCAGAAACACCGCCAGCGGCAGCCGCTGCGAGGGGCCAACATCGGCGTCGTTATAGCCCGCCAACCCATCGCCCAGACAGGCCAGTTCGGCAGGGTCGGGGGTTGCCGTGACCTCGATCCTCATGGCGCCGCCTGCAACGCGCGGCCCAGAACGCCGCCGTGCCGGGCCAACAGGTCCTCGGCCGGACCCCGCGCCAGACCCCGCGCCAGCATTACCACGGCGAGCGGAATGCGGCCACCGGCAGCGTCCAGCGCGTCGGCGGCGCGCGCCGCTGTGACCCCGGCAAGGTCCGACACCATCGCCTCGGCGCGCAGCCGCAGCTTGGCGTTGGTGGGCCGCATCTGCACCATCTTGCCACGGTGAACATAGCCTAGCCGCACCATGATGCCAGTGGACAGCGCATTCAGCGCCGCCTTTTGCGCGGTGCCCGCCTTCATCCGGGTGGAACCGGCGATCACCTCGGCACCGGTATCCAAGAGGATCGGGTGCTCTGCCGCCAGCGCCATTGCCGCACCCGGGCTGTTGTAAAGCGCGATGGTCAGCGCGCCCCGGTCGCGGGCATGACGCAGTCCGGCGACGGTGAACGGCGTGCCGCCGCTGGCCGCAACACCGATCACCACATCACCAGCGCCTGTGCCAGCGGCATCCAGCGCGGCGATGGCCTCGGGCCCGGCGTCCTCGGCGCCCTCGCGAGCGGAAATCAGCGCGCCCTCGCCGCCCGCGATCAGCGGGATCGAGCGCTCTTCGGGCCACGAAAACGTCGGCCGCAGTTCGACCAGATCCTGCACCGCGATTCGCCCCGAGGTGCCCGCCCCCAGCACGATCAGCCGCCCGCCACCTTTCAACCGATCCGCCGCGGCCTCGATCGCGCGGGTCAGCGGGCGAGCAGACGCTCGCACCGCGGAAATCGCGGCGGCCTGCCCGTCGAGCACGGCCTCGACCAGATCGCCGGTCGACCAATCCTCGATCGCGGCAAAGCGGAGCGAGGCGGATTCGGTGGCCGGGCGCGGATAGGACAACCGCCCGCCGGTCATCGGCAGCGGCGCACCGGTGGTGGCGGGAAAGCTGATCGGCAAGTCGCGCAGCACCCGCGCGGCAAGGAAGGCGAAACACTCGGCCTCGATCGCATCGCCGCGCCAGCCAAGCGATTCGGCGGGCAAAGCCTGCACGCCGGCACGCTGCGCCAGTGCTGCCATGATCGCCGGATTGCGCCGCCCGCCGCCGCAGACGATCAGCCGTTCGGGGCGGTTGGGCAGCAGGTCCAGCGCCTTGCCCACAGCACCGGCAGTAAAGGCGGTCAGTGTGGCGGCACCATCGGCCAGCGGCAATCCGTCGGCCATCGCAGCGGTAAAGGAATAGCGGTCGAGCGATTTGGGATAGGGTTGGGACAGCCAGGGGTGGGTCAGCAGATGGGCGAGGCGGCCTTCATCGACGCTCCCCGAGAACGCCAACACACCGTCGCGGTCCATCGGGCCATGGCCCGCCGCACGCACAAAATCGTTGAGCGGCGCGTTGGCAGGGCCTGTGTCAAAAGCCACCACACCGTCGCCGACCCGCGCAGTGACATTCGCAACGCCGCCGAGATTGAGCACAGCCGTCCGCGCGCCTTCCCCTGCCATATCCAGCAGCGCCTTGTGATAAATCGCGCTCAGGGGCGCGCCCTGCCCACCTGCCGCCACATCGGCGCTGCGGAAATCCCAGGCCACCGGCACGCCCAGCAGGTTCGCCATCAGCGCGCCGTCACCCAGTTGCCTCGTCGCGCCAAGGCGGCCGTTTTCCGGCGCGCGATGCAACACCGTCTGGCCGTGAAAGCCGACGATGCCGATGCGGTCCAGCCCTGGACCGGCGCTGTCCGCCAAGTCACGCACGGCGTTGGCCTGCGCGCGGGTCAGGGCCTCCGAGGCCTCGGCAAAGATCGCGGGCTCGGGCCCATCGAAGTTCCACAGCCGCGCGGCGGCCAAAGCGCGCTCCAGCAATTCCAGCAGGCCCGGCGGATAGGGGCTGAGGCGCCAGGCGCCGAAATCGGTGACCTTCTCACCATTGGTGCGCAGCAAGGCCACGTCGATATTGCCGTCCAGCACGGTGCCGGTCATCAGCCCCACGGCCCAGAACGGTTGCATGGCGCCCTCCTCAGGCCGTAATCGCATCGCCCACCGCGCGCCTTAGCGCGACGATCCCGCTGTCAAAATGGCGGGTCGGGTGGATGCGGTTTGTCAACAAGGTCCAGGCATGGCCGAGGGTGAAATCCACCCAGAGGCCGGTGCCGGTGAATCCGGTGTGGCCGATCGTGGCAGCGCTGGCAAGATCGCCGCCTGACCAGCCGGGATGCGCGCGCTCCCACCCATGGGTGCGCGTGGCGGATAGAGGGGTGCGATGGACGTTGGAAGGGCCATTCAGCAGGGCGTGGGCGCGGGTCAGGATCGCGTCGGCGGTGCCAAAGAGGCCCGCGTGACCGGCACCCTGCAGGGCCGAGCAATTGTCATCATGCACCTCGCCACACAGCACGCGACCGCGCCAAGTGCAGTCCTCGGTCGCGGCGCTGAGTTCCGGCGGGGCGGACCACGCGAAACCCCCGCCGGGGTCAAGGTCGCGCAGGGTACAGCGGTGGAGGCGCTCCAACGCGAGGCCCAGCAGGATGAAGTTGATGTCTGAATACACTGGCGGCCCGGCGCGCCATTCGCGCTGCAGAACAAAGGCGCGCAAAAGCTGCGGGTCGCGGCCATAGGTATAGATTGGCTCGACGGCGGGAAAGGGAGTCAGGTGGCCGAGGCACTGGCGAAAGGTCACCTGCCGTTCCCAGGAATCGGCGCGGTATTGGCGCAGGTCGGGCAGCAAGCGGGTCAGTGGCGCATCCAGGTCGATTACACCCGCCGCTGCCAGTTCCAGAATGCGTGGCGTGGTGAACAGAACCTTGGTCAGCGAGGCGAGGTCGAACCAGGTCTCCTCGGTCATCGGGCGCGCCTCGGGCACCAGTTGCGCCAGCCCGGCTGCCCGCACCGCGCGCGCGCCGTCGGCTGTCACCAGCCCCAGCACGGCGCCGGGAATCCGGCCTGCGTCGATTGCCGTCTGCACCAAAGCAAAGGCGCGCTCCAGTCGGGGGGTCAATGCAGATGACATGCAACCTCCGATCCGTCAGGCTGACGCCGCAGCGCCGGGCGGCTGATCCGGCAGGCGTCATGCACCAGCGTGCAGCGGGTGTGAAAGGCGCAGCCGGGCGGCGGCGCCGAGGGGTCGGGCACCTCGCCTTCCAGCCGGGTCCGCCTTTGACGCTGCCCCAGATGCGGCACGGAGGACAGCAGCGCCTGCGTATAGGGGTGGCGAGGCGTCGCGATCACCGATCCGGTCAGCCCGGTTTCGACGATCCGGCCCAGATACATCACCGCAATCCGGTCGCTGACATGGTGGATCACCGAGAGATCATGCGAGATGAACAGGATCGACAGGCCCAGCCGTTTGCGCAACCCGGCGATCAGGTTCAGAATCTGGCTTTGCACCGACACGTCCAGCGCCGACACGGCCTCGTCCGCGACGATCAGCTTTGGGTTCAGCACCAGCGCGCGGGCGATGGCGATGCGCTGACGCTGACCGCCCGAGAATTCGTGTGGAAACCGGGAAGCGGCAGAGTCGGGCAGGCCCACCAGCCCCTGCACCTCGGCCACCCGGGCCTGCCGGTTGTCGACACCCTGCACGATCAGGGGCTCGGCCAGGATATGCCCCACCCTGTGCCGCGGGTTCAACGCACCGAAAGGATCCTGGAACACGACCTGCAGATCGCGCCGCACGGCGTTCATCTGACGTCGGCTCAGTCGCATCAGATCCTGGCCGTCAAAGTTCACTTCACCCTGATCGGCATCCGACAGCCGCAGGATCGCCCGGCCCAGCGTAGACTTGCCGCAGCCGGATTCGCCCACCACACCCAGCACCTCGCCCGCCGCGATCTGCAACGAGACCTCGGACAGCGCCAGCACCCGGCGACCATTGGTGGCGGGATAGGTCTTGGTCAGATTGGTCACGCTGAGCAGGGTCATGCGGGGTTCCAGCAGGCGACAGAATGGCCGGGATTGGTGTCCACGAAAGGTGGCAGTTCAGTGCGGCATCGGCCGGTTGCAAAGCCACAGCGCGGGTGAAAGGCGCAGCCATCCGG
>CALESR010000110.1 GCA_937907485.1 uncultured Paracoccaceae bacterium
CGCTTCGACCGGGGCGCGGTCGGCCAGCCAAAGCTCCATCACGAACTCATCCGGTGCGACTGCGCGCAGCCCATGCTGGGCCAATGCCCGGCGGGGAAAGTCGCGCAAATTCAACGTCAGCAGCACCTGCGCGCCGGTGGCAATGGCGGCGGCCAGCACATGATGATCGGCGGCATCGGGCAGGTCCAGACGCTCGGGCGCGCCGGCTGGGCCCTGCCCCAGCGGCCAGCGCGCGCGCATCCTGGCCAGGGCCTCGAAGGCACCGGCCTCGCCCTTGCGCGCCGTCACATGCAGCCACTCGGCTGCCACGCCCTCGGACCAGCAGGGAGTGAAAACCCCGGCATCCGCCAGCCCCAGAAGCAGGTTGCGCAGGATCGGCGGGAACAGCACGCAGGTATCGAGGAAGACCTTAGTCAAGCCGGAACGCCAACGCCTTGAGATAGCCGCTTTCCGCCAGATGCGGCAGCATCGGGTGGTCCGGTCCGGCGAATCCGGTGTGGATCAGTTGCCCGCGTCGCCCACCCCGGCCGATGCCGCGCGCAGAGGCGTTGCGGAATTGCGCGAGGTCCGCCGCGTGCGAGCACGAGCACAGCACCAGATAGCCCCCCGGTGCCACCAGCGGCGCGGCCAGCCGGGCGATGCGCTCGTAAGCCCTTAGCCCGGCCTCCAGCGCACCCTTGTGCGGGGCAAAGGCCGGCGGGTCGCAGACCACGAGGTCAAAGCTGGCACCCTCGGTCGCCAGCGATTCCAGCGCGGCAAAGGCGTCGCCGTGACGGGTGGCAAAGCGGTCGGCCATCCCCATCGCCGCCGCGCCCGCCCGCGCCAGGTCCAGCGCCGGTTCCGAGCCATCTACCGCCAGCGCCGAGCCCGCCCCTGCCGCCAGCGCCGCCAGACCAAAGCCGCCGACATGGCTGAAGACATCAAGAACCGCACCGCCGCCCGCCAGCCGCGCGGCAAAGGCGTGGTTGTCGCGCTGATCAAGGAAGAGCCCGGTTTTCTGCCCTCCGGTCAGGTCGGCCATATAGGTCGCGCCGTTCATCGGCACGGCCACCGGCCCCGACAGCGCGCCGGTCAGGATCCGGGTTTCCTCGGGCAACCCTTCGAGGGTGCGCGAGCGGCCGGTGCCGTTCTTGACGATGACCGAAACCCCGGTCACTGCCTGCAAGGCCCCGGCCAGCAGGTCCAGATGGGCCTCGGCCCAGGCGGCATTGGGCTGGATCACGGCGGCGTCGCCAAAGCGGTCGATCACCACGCCGGGCAATTGATCGGCCTCGGCATGCACCAGCCGGTAATACGGTGCAGCATAGAGCCGCTCGCGCAGTGCCAGCGCGCGACGGATGCGCGCTTTGAACCAGTCGGCATCGAGCAAGGCCTCAGGGTCACGGTCGAGCATGCGGGCGACGATCTTGGACGCCGGGTTGACCGTCACCAGCCCCAGCGGCCGGTGTTCGCCGTCCTCGAGAACGGCCAGCGCCCCGGCGGCCAGGCCCGAGGTGCGCCGGTCCATCACCAGTTCGTCGCCATACACCCAAGGAAAGCCGTGGCGGATTGCGCGGGCCTCGGCCTTTGGGCGCAGACGGACAACGGGGCGGGCGGTATGGGTCATGGGGCGGCCTTTGGGCGGAATGCCCCTTTCCCATAACGCCCCCGACGTCTGGGCGCAAAGCGAAACCGCCCCGCACCGGTCCTGCCGGGCGGGGCGGTTTCGTGCACGCGTGCGCGGATCAGGCGGCTTGTTGCGCCGGGCGGCGGCTCAGCAGGGCGACGATGCCGCGACGCAGCGCGCGAAAGCCGTCGGCGACCATTTGCGCCTGCAGGGCGCGGGCCTGACGTTCGATGGCAATCAGGTCCAGTTCGTCGGTGGCGTTGATCGGGGAATAGCTGATAGCCATGATTGTCTTGTCCTTTTTCTCAAGCGGAAGTCGGCTTGTCATGCAGGAACAATACGCTGCGTCGCAGCATCACTCTAGCCGCAATGCAGCAATCCCGCCTTGCACCCGGTGCAACCCTCGGGCGGGTGCGTTGCACCTTGCGATGTTAGCGATAACGATGTAGAGGGAGCACCATCCGCATCATCAAGGCCGACGCCATGTCCCTGCACCCCAGCATCCGCGCTGTCACCGATGTCATCATCGAACGCTCGCGCCCGACGCGTCAGGCGTATCTGGCGCGGGTTGCCAAGGCGGCGGCTGATGGCCCGGCGCGGGCGCATCTGGCCTGCTCGAACGCCGCCCATGCCTATGCCGCGACGGGCGCCGACAAGGCCACGCTGGCCGACGCCCGCGCGCCACATCTGGGCATCGTCACGGCTTACAACGACATGCTCTCGGCGCACCAGCCTTACGAGGGGTTTCCGGCGCTGATCCGGCAGGCAGCCCGCGACGCCGGGGCAACGGCGCAAGTGGCG
Source organism: uncultured Paracoccaceae bacterium (assembly GCA_937907485.1). GTDB lineage: Bacteria > Pseudomonadota > Alphaproteobacteria > Rhodobacterales > Rhodobacteraceae > Pararhodobacter. Next base: position 2,408 of record CALESR010000110.1, read on the forward strand.
GGCGGGGTTCCGGCGATGTGCGACGGGGTGACCCAGGGCCGGGCAGGAATGGAACTGTCGCTGATGTCGCGCGATACCATCGCGCTGGCCGCGGGCGTGGCGATGAGCCACGATTGTTTTGACGCCGCCCTATGGCTGGGCATCTGCGACAAGATCGTACCGGGTCTGGTGATGGCCGCCGCGACCTTTGGCCATGTGCCCGCGATCTTCGTGCCTGCAGGGCCGATGCCTTCCGGCCAGCCGAATGATGAAAAAGCCAAGGTCCGTCAGGCCTTTGCCACCGGGAAGGCGACGCGCACCGACCTGATGGCATCGGAAATGGCCAGTTATCACGGGCCGGGCACCTGCACTTTTTACGGCACCGCCAACACAAACCAGATGCTGATGGAGATGATGGGCCTGCATCTGCCGGGCGCCGCTTTTGTCAATCCGGGCACCGAGATGCGTGCGGCGCTGACCGCCGCCGCTGTTGCCCGTGCTGCCGCGATCACCCATCTGGGAGACGACTGGCGGCCCATCGGCCATATCCTCGACGAGCGGGCCTTTGTGAACGGCATCGTCGGGCTGATGGCGACGGGCGGTTCGACCAACCTGATCCTGCACCTGCCGGTGATGGCGCGCGCGGCGGGCATCATCCTGACATTGCAGGATTTCGACGCTATCGCGCAGGTGGTGCCGCAATTGGCCAAGGTCTATCCCAACGGGCTGGCCGATGTGAACCATTTCCACGCAGCAGGCGGCATGGGCTGGCTGGTGGGCGAGTTGCTGGCCGCGGGCCTTGTGCATGCGGATGTGGAAACCGTCGCCGGTCGGGGCCTGTGGCGGTATGCGCAAGAGCCGCGGCTGATCGACGGCGCGTTGGTCTGGGTGGACGCCCCGCGCGACAGCCTCAACCTGAAGATCCTGCGCCCCGCCTCGGACCCATTCCAGCCGACCGGCGGCCTCAGGCAACTGGACGGCAACCTCGGCACCGGGGTCATCAAGACCTCTGCCGTCGACCCGTCGCGCCATGTCGTTCAGGCCCCGGCGCGGGTGTTCCACGATCAGGAATCGGTCAAGGCCGCCTTCCGCGCGGGCGAGTTTGCATCCGACACGGTGGTTGTCGTGCGCTTTCAGGGGCCGCGGGCGAATGGCATGCCCGAGTTGCATTCGCTGACGCCGCTGCTGGCGGTGCTGCAGGACCGCGGGCTGAAGGTGGCGCTGGTCACCGACGGGCGTATGTCGGGCGCTTCGGGCAAGGTGCCCGCTGCGATCCACATGGCGCCCGAGGCGGCGGCCGGTGGCCCATTGGCTCGGTTGCGCGACGGCGACGTAATCCGACTTGATGCGGTGGCGGGCACTCTGCAGGTGCTGGTCGAGGGGTTCGAAACGCGCGACCCGCTGCGCCTCGACCTCAGCGCGAACGACTGGGGAACCGGGCGCGAACTTTTTGCACGGCTGCGCGCTGGAGCGGGCGATTCCACAACTGGCGCGTCGATCCTGTTCTAGCCCGACAACGGCAAACCGCACGCAGGGGTGGCCGATCCTGCCAAGGGGCAGCCCCCCGGCGCTCCGACGCAGACCGTTCTGCACTATACCTCGCCCCGTTGCGATCGAACCACTCGCACTGCGGCTGTTCGCCGCATCCCCCGCCAGTTACAGCGCCCAACCCAACCTGCCACCCCCTTCGCCGCGCCGTCCATGCCCGATCTCTAGCGCGCCAGCCATGCCCCCGCCGGGCCCGATCAGAACCACCCTCCTCTCTCTTTGCTCTTAAAATATCCCGGGGTCCGGGGCAGCGCCCCGGCGGCTGGCGACGGGCGCACTGGCCAGCCGCACCGTCTCGCGCTATCTGCCGCACAGGAGGCGCCGATGCTGAGACTGCTCTGGATCATCGCGGGGGGGCTGGCGCTGGCGCTGGGGCTGGCCGGCATCGTGCTGCCGCTGCTGCCGACAACGCCCTTTCTGCTGCTCGCGGCCTTCTGCTTTGCCCGCTCCTCGCCACGGCTGGAGATGTGGCTGATCGAGCATCCCCGCCTTGGCCCGCCGATCCGCGACTGGCGGGCCGAGGGGGCGATCTCGCGCAAGGGCAAGGTCTTTGCCATGCTCGCCATTGCCGCCACTCTGGGCCTGAGTCTGGCGCTGGCGCTGCCGGGTTGGGTGCTGCTGGTGCAGGCGCTGACGCTGGGGGCGGTGACGCTGTTCCTGCTGACCCGCCCCGAACCGGCCCGGACCGGACGCGAGCGGCCTTGACACCCGGCGCAGCCGGGGTTTGCATGGGCCATTCCCGTCAAAAGGCCTGCTGATGCTCACCCCGTTCCTAGCCTTTGCCCGCTGGCTCGACCGTCTGACCCTCTGGGCGGCGATGGCGGCGACCGGCGTGCTAGCGTTGATGGTGCTGGTGAATGTTGTGCTGCGCTATGGGTTTGGCTCGGGCTCGATCGGACTGCAGGACCTCGCGGCCTATGCCTTTGCCGTGCTGGTGATCCTTTCGGTGCCGCTGTGCCACGCCCGCGGCGGCCATGTGCGCGTCGAGGTGATCTCTGAACGCCTGCCCGCCGCCTATCTGCCGCGCGCCGATGCACTGGCCTGGGCGCTGTTCCTCGTGCCGGTCTTCGGGCTGATCGTCTGGGCGGGCTGGGGGGATGTGGTGTTTTCGTGGTCGATCCACGAGGGTTCGACCAACCCCGGCGGGCTGGGTGGGCAGTATCTGGTCAAGGCCGTGCTACCCATTGCCGCAGTGCTGATGGCCGTGCAGGGATTGGCGGCACTGTTGCGGGGCAGCACCGCATGAGCGTGCAGGACATCCTGCTGATCGTGCTGGTGCTGGGCCTGTTTGCCGGCATCCTTTCGGGCATTCCGGCGATGCTGGCGATTGCCGGGGTGCCGCTGGCGCTGGCCTTGTTGGCCGGGCAATTCGGGCTTTTCCCGCTGGCCTTTCTGAGCAATTTCCCCGCCAGAGTCTGGGGGGTGATGACCAACACCCTGCTGATGGCGGTGCCGCTGTTTGTGCTGATGGGGGTGTTTTTGGAACGCGCGCATCTGGCCGAACGCATGCTGCGGGTGCTGGCAAGGCTGCTCGGCGGGTCGGCGCTGGGCATGGGGCTGGCGGTGCTGGGCTTTTCGACCATCATCGCTGCCTCGACCGGGATCATCGGCGCCACCGTGGTCATGCTGGTGCTGATCGCGCTGGGGCCGATGCTGGAGGCCGGAGTGCCCAAACGGCAGGCAGCCGGGCTGATCTGCGCCTCGGGCACGCTGGGCCAGATCATCCCCCCTTCGATCATTCTGGTGCTGCTGGGCGACCAGATCGGCAACACGTATCTCGAGGCGCAGCAGCGCCGCGGCAATTTCGCGCCCGAGCCGGTTTCGGTGGCCGATCTCTTCGCCGGGGCGCTGGTGCCGGGGCTGGTGCTGGTGGCGCTCTATGCGCTGTGGCTGATGCTGACCCTGCGCCGTCGCAAGGGTGTCGCGCGCCCCGTCCGCCAGCCCGTCAGCGCCGCTGAGATCGCCTTTACCTTTGCGCCACCCCTCCTGCTGATCCTCGCGGTGCTGGGCTCGATCCTCGGCGGTGTGGCCACCGCGACCGAAGCCGCGGGCCTTGGCGCCATCGGCGCCGGGCTGATGGCCGGGTTCTCGCTGACCTCTACCCGGTGGGAGCGCATCCTGATCGCCGCTGCCGGGCTGGCCGCCTTTGCGCTGGTGGCGCTGCGCCTGACGGGCTTTGGCCGCGCCGGGCTCGACACGCTGGCGGGCGGCGCGGCGGGACTGGCCGCGCTGCTGATCGCGCTGGGCGTGCTGGTCGCTTTGGCGCGGCTGGCGCGCGGCGGGCTGCTGGCCGATGCACTGACCGAGACGATCAAGGTCTCGGGCATGGTGTTTGGCATCGTCATCGCCGCCTCGATGCTGTCGCTGGTGTTTCGCGGCTTTGGCGGCGAACACGCGGTGGCCGAGGTGATGGCCACCCTGCCCGGGGGCGAAAGCGGCGCGCTGCTGGCGATCATGGCGCTCGTCTTCGTGCTGGGCTTCATCCTCGAGGCCGTCGAGATCATCTATATCATCGTGCCGCTGCTGGGGCCGGTGGTGCTGGCGGGCGATATCTCGCCGGTCTGGTTCGCGGTGCTGATGGCGATGAACCTGCAAACCTCGTTCCTGACTCCGCCTTTCGGCTTTGCGCTGTTCTACTTTCGCTCGGTCGCCCCGCGCGAGATCACCACGCTCGACATCTACCGCGGCGTCGCACCCTTTGTGGCGGTGCAACTGCTGGCGCTGGCGCTGGTCTTTGGCTTTCCCCGGCTGGCCACGTGGCTGCCGGACCTGATGTTCAACTGAAGGAGGACCCCGATGAAACGCAGAACCTTCCTGAAATCCGGCGCCGGACTGGCGGCGGCGGTGCCGCTGGCGACCCCGGCCCTGGGCCAGTCGCGCATCGAATGGACGATGCCCTCGTCCTTTCCGAAACCGGCGCCGGGCGTCGGCACCTCGGCCACCCGCTTTGCCGAACTGGTCGAGATCCTCTCGGGCGGGCGCATCGTGATCACCGTCTATGGCGCGGGCGAACTGGTGCCACCCTTCGCCGTCGAAGACGCCGTGCAGGCCGGCAATGCCCAGATCGGCCACGGCACGCCCTATTACGCCGCCTCGAAAACCCCCGCGGCGCATTGGTTCACCGGCGTGCCCTTTGGCCTGACGGCGAATGAGCACTACGCCTGGCTGCGCTGGGGCGGCGGGCAGGCGATCTGGGACGAGATCTATGCCACGCGGAACCTGAAACCGTTTTATGCCGGGAACTCGGGCACGCAGGCGGGCGGCTGGTTCAAGTCGCGGGTCGACTCGCTGGCCGATCTGCAGGGACTCAACATGCGCATCGCCGGTCTGGGCGGCGAGATGATGCGCAAACTGGGGGTGAACGCGGTGCTGATGCCCGCCACCGAGATCTTCCAGGCGATGCAATCGGGCGCGCTCGATGCGGCCGAATGGGTGGGGCCGTTGCTGGATCAGGCCTTTGGCCTGCAGCGCATCACCAATTTCTGCTATACCCCCGCCTATGCCGAACCCGCTGCCGCGCTGCATGTGGTGGTCAATACCGAGATCTGGGCCGGGCTGGCCGATGACCTGAAGGCGATCGTCGAGGCAGCCGCGCTGCAGGCGGCGACCGAGACGCTGGGCCAGTTCGACTATCACAACGTGGGTGCGATGGGGCAACTGGCCGAAGCCGGGGTCGAGTTCCTCGAATTCCCCGCCGAAGTCGTCGCGGCGATGAAAACCGCCTGGGACGAAGTGCGCGAGGAACAGCGCAGCACGCATGCGGACGCGGCGCGGGTGCTTGAAAGTTACGAGGCCTATCGGACCGGCGCCGTGGGCTATGCCAATGCCTTCGTCGGCCGTTACCTAGCGGCACGGTAAGCAAGAAAGGGGGGCGCTCGCGCCCCCCTCGGCCTGCGGCCTCACCCCCC
>CALESR010000111.1 GCA_937907485.1 uncultured Paracoccaceae bacterium
GCATCTTCTGGTCACTTGCGCCGTCGAAGGGGCGCTGTTTCGGGTCATTCTGGACAGCGACACCTCCGTCAAACCCGGCCAGACGTTGACCTTGCAGCCGCATGCCCACCGCGTGCGCTGGTTCGACCCCCAGACAACCCTCGCGATCGCCTGAGAGGCACCATGACACAAATCCTGATCGACCAAGCCAAAGCCGTGATGCGCAAGAACGATCGCGGCCTCTATACCGTGCCGACACATGGCCTGTATCCGTTCCAGTGGAACTGGGATTCGGCGCTGACGGCGCTGGGGTTTTCGCACTTCGACGAGGCCCGCGCCTGGACCGAGATCGAGACCCTGTTCGCCCATCAGTGGGAAGACGGCATGGTCCCCCACATCATCTTTCACGAGCATGACGAGGGCTATTTCCCTGGGCCGGGCGTCTGGGGGACGGGCCGCGCCGTGCCCACCTCAGGGATCACGCAGCCGCCGGTCGCGGGCTTTGCCGCCAATCGCATCTTCCAGCGCGCGCGCGACCGTTCGCTGGCCGAGGCCAAGGCCCGCGCGCTGCTGCCGCGCATCCACGCCTGGCATCAGTGGTTCTATCGCTGCCGTGATCCGCAGGGCACCGGCCTTGTCGCCATCATCCACCCCTGGGAAAGCGGGCGCGACAATTCGGTCGATTGGGACGTGGCGTTCGAGCGGGTGCCGACCGACGGCGTCCTGCCCTTCAAGCGCCGCGATACCAGCCACGCGAACCCGGCGCATCGGCCCACCGATGACCAATACAAGCGCTATATCTGGCTGGTGCAGACGTTCCGCAGCCTTGGCTGGGACAATACGAAACTGCACGACTCTTCGCCCTTTCAGATCGTCGATCCGGGCTTTAACGGGATCCTGATCCGGTCCTGCGGGGATCTGGCCAGCCTGGCGCGCGCGCTGGGTGAAACCGAGATCGCCGCACAATCGCAGGCCTTGGCGGACCGGGCGATTGCGGCGATGGACAGCCTGTGGAGCGACCGCTGGGGCCAGTATCTGTGCCACGACCGCATCAGCGGAGCTTCGGTCGACAGCGCCTCCATCGGCGGCATCCTCGCCGCCTTCGCGCCGATCCCCGCGGCCCGGGCCAAGGCGATTGCCGACCGGATCGCGGTTCTGGCGCAATCGTGCAATTATCTGGTGCCCAGCCACGACCCCACCGCGCCCCAGTTCGACGCGCTGCGCTACTGGCGCGGGCCGATCTGGCTGATCGTCAATTACATGATCGCCAACGGGTTGCATGTGGCCGGCCAGACCGACATCGCCAATCGCATCGACGCCGACTGCCTGCGGCTGATCGAACGAAGCGGCTTTGCCGAATACTATGGCCCGATTGACGCCGAGCCCTGCGGTGGCGACAGTTTCACCTGGACCGCCGCCATGATGATCGAGATTCTCCAGGCCCAATGACATGCGCATCGCCTTCGTCACCGCACATCCCGACGATGCCGAAATCTATGCCGGGGGCCTGATCGGCGCATGGCGCCGGATGGGGGCCTCGGTCAGCATCCTGATTGCCTCGGACGGGGCCAAGGGCGGCACGGGCGATCCCGCCGCCCTCGCCAGCCGCCGTGCCGACGAGGCGCAGGCCGGCGCGGCGCTTCTGGGGGCCGAGGTGATGCTGCTGGGCCACCCGGACGGCGGCCTCGAGACCGCGCCCGATCTGCCCGCTGACCTGCAGGCGCGTCTGATCGCCCTTGCCCCCGATCTGGTGCTGACGCATGGGCCGATGGATTACCACGCCGACCACCGCGCATTGGCCCGGATCACGCAGGCGGCGGTGTCGTTTCGAATGCCGCTGGTCTGGCTGGACACGATGATGGGCGTGGGGCAGGTGCCCACCCATATCATCGACACCACCGCCGATCAGGACCTCAAGGACCGCGCGATCCGCTGTCACGCCAGCCAGGACCCTGAGCGTTTCGTGCAGCAGACCCGCCTGCAGGCCCGATTCCGCGCGGCGCAATGCGGCCACGACGGCTTCGCCGAGGCCCTGCGCCACGACCCGGTTTTCCCCTTCAGCGATATCCGCGCGCTTCTGCCACCGCCTCCGCCGCTGCGGCCGGTGCGCGACCGGAATGCCCCCACAGGATGACACCCCAGATGAAACGCTCGACCATCAACACCATCATGGCCCAGGCCCATGACCTGATCCGCCGGCACGGCTTTGTCCTGCCGCCTTTCGCCCGCTGGACGCCGGACGAGTTCAAACGCCGCGCGCCGCAGGCCCGGCATGTGATCGACGCGCGCTGCGGCTGGGACATCACCGATTACGGCGCCGGGCGCTTTGATCAGATGGGCCTGTTCCTGTTCACCCTGCGCAACGGGTTGCTGGGGGACCTGCGGCGCGGCGGCGGCATGTGTTATGCCGAGAAGCTGTTGATCTCGCGGCAGGATCAGCTCAGCCCGATGCACACCCATGTCCTCAAGGCCGAGGATATCATCAACCGCGGTGGCGCGACGCTGGTGGTGGAACTGTTCGGCTCGGACGACGCGGGCCGCTTTGCCGCGGACAAGGGCGGCACCGTCTGGCTGGACGGCATCCGCCACGATTACACCCCCGGCGAGAAACTGCGCCTTGCCCCCGGCGAAAGCGTCACCCTGCGCCCCGGCGACTGGCACGCCTTTTGGGGCGAGGGGGGCGATGTGCTGATCGGCGAGGTCTCGACGGTGAATGACGACGAAACCGACAACATCTTTCGCGAGCCCATCGGCCGCTTTGCGACGATCGAGGAAGACACCGAGCCCACGCATCTTCTGGTCAGCGATTATCGCCGCTGGCTGCAATGATGCCAAGGAGCGAGGATGCGTGTCCGGGGTTCGCGTTTCACCGAGGCGCCGTATTGCGCCTTGCTGGAAAGCCTGAGCGCCTTCACGCTGCAAAGCGTCAATGGCCGCGTCCAGTTTGCTCTCTGCGGTGATGCGCAGACACTCTTGGCCGGGCTGAATATTTCAACAGCCAAGGGTTGACTGAGCGCCGAGTTCGACTGAACTTGGCGGGTTTTCCTGCCGGGTTACAGGGGGAGACCCCGTTCCTTAGAAAGGGATGTGGTCGTCGCCGTTGACCATCTCGGGGTTTTCGGTGTCGACCGACTTCTGGCTGCTCTGGACGTCGATCTCTCAATGAGGAGATGACCTTTGCGCCTGGTCTCAACCCGTTGCGATCAATCGTTTTGTTTTTGGCGGGTTGGGAGAAATACCCATCAAGAACATCAATGAAACCATCATGTTACGGGGAAATCTGGAGGCGGGTACCGGAATCGAACCGGTCTTCACGGATTTGCAATCCGCTGCGTAACCTCTCCGCCAACCCGCCGCCTGAGAGTGGGACTGCTTTAGCCGCTTGGCCCCCGGCTTGCAAGAGGGGGCGATGCGCTCACACCAGCACCCGGCGCAGGAAGGCCAGCCAGTTGCCCGCCGCCAGCTTTTCGACCAGCGCCTCGCCGTAACCATGGGCGCGCATCGCGTCCAGCAGCACGGGCAGGGCGGCGCACGAGGGCAGGCCATCGGGCAGCGGCGCGCCGTCGAAATCCGAGCCGAGGCCGACGTGATCCTCGCCCGCGCCCTCGATCAGCGCATCCAGTTGGCGCAGGCAATCGTCGAGCGTGGCGCGGCCGCTCTGCCAGCCCTTTGCCGACAGGAACACGGTGGCATAGTTCAGCCCGACCATGCCGCCGCTCTCGCCCACTGCCTGCAGCTGTGCGCGGGTCAGGTTCCGGGTGGTCTGGCACAGATCCCAGGCGTTCGAATGGGTGGCGACCAGGGGCAGGCCCATCTCGCCGATCTGCCAAAAGCCCTTCATTGTCAGATGGCTGGTGTCCACCACCATGCCCAGTTCGGCGCAGCGCGCGACCAGTCGGCGGCCGTCGTCGGTCAGGCCCGGCCCGGTGTCGCCGTCGCGGTCATAGCCAAAGGGCACGCCGTCGCCCCAGATCGTCGGGCGCGACCAGACCGGCCCCAGCGAGCGCAGCCCCAGCGCGTGCAGGGCGTCCAGCACCAGCAACTCGCGGTCGATGCACTCGGCGCCCTCCAGATGCAGCACGGCGGCGATGCCGCCTGCGTCCATCGCCGCCTCGATCTGCGGCACATTGGTGCACAGGGTCAGCGCCCCCGTTTGATGCAGGCGCCGCGCGATGCCGATCTCGGCCATCACCGATTGCAGGGCGGGCCCTTGCTCCATCGGCGCGGACAGCGGCATCGAACCGCCGCGAAAACCGGTGAAGTTGAACCGCGCGCGGGTCTGCGGCGAATAGAGCGCGAACAACCCACCGCCGAACCCGCCAGCGCGGGCGGCGGGCTGGTTGATATGGCCCTCGTCGCGGGAAAAGGTGGCAACCGGATCGCCGCCGCTGCAATACAGTCGGCTGAGGGCGTCGTTATGGCCGTCGAACACGCGCATCATCGTCCTTTCAGGCAGCAGGAGGCGGGTCGAGCAGGATCGCCCGCGAATGCGAGGCAAACTCGCGCGACCAGATCAGCCAGCTGACCGCCAGCACGGCCAGCATCAGCACCCAGGGCGACAGCACCCAGGTCAGCGCGGCCAGCGCGAAATAGGTCGCCCGCAGGCCCCGGTTGAAATTATAGGCGGCGCGGATGTTGATCTCGGCGGCTTGCCGGGCACGGGGCAGGGCCAGCGGGTCGTCGGGGTCATTGGGCACCGCCGACATCATGATCGCCGAATAGCCGAACAGCCGGTTCGACCACAGAAATTTCAAAAAGGCATGGGTCAGGAATAGCGCCGCCAGCACGAGGCGCAGCTCGATCCCCGCCGTATTGGCCGACAGCGCCAGATCCTGCGCGACCCCGGCCAGCCGGTCGGTATTGCCGATCAGCGCCAGCAGGCCACCCAGCGCAATCATCGTCGCCGAGGCCAGAAAACTGGTGCTTTGCCGCAGGTTGGCCATCACCGAGGCGTCATACATCCGCGGCTGGCGGGTGACGAACTGGCGCATCCATTCGCGCCGGTATTCCGCCATCAGCACGGTGACCGAGGGTTTGGCGATGCCCGGCGCCTCGATCCACAGGCCCAGCCCCAGCCAACAGGCCAGCAGCAGCGCCAGCGCCACGGCATCGGCCAGTGAAAAGGGGGCAAGAAGCGACAGCGGCATCCCCGATGATGGACCCGCGCAACCGGCCCTTGTCAAGCCCGGCGCGGTGGGGGGGGCTTGCCGCAGGGGCGCAGCGTGTTAATCACGATTGTGGTGGTGTAAGGGTGGAGGGGGCGATGGCGATCTCGCGTGCCGGGCTGTGGCTGGGGGCCTTTGTGGCCGTTCTGGTGATGAGCCTGCTCAAGACCCTGCGCCTGCCGATCGAATACCCCTCGGGCCTGATGGCCCTGACCTATGAACAGGGCTTCACCCGCCGCGGCCTGTTTGGAACGCTGGTGTTCGGCTGGGGCGGCGAGATCCGCTATGCCACGGTTGCCGCCCTTTCGCTGGGCATCTTGGCGCTGCTGATGCTGGCCTTCACCCTGATTGCCGGGCGCATTCTGCGGGCGCATCCGGCGCTGGCGCTGGCCTGTGTGCTCTTTGCGTCCAGTCTGTGCATCGTCTATGCCGCCAGCACGACGGGCTATTTCGACCAGCTTTTGCTGGGAATCGCGGCGTTGGGGGTCTTTGCACAGGGCCTCAGGCCGCGACTGGCGCTGCTGGTGGTCGGTGGCACGGCGGCCATTCTGCTGCACGAGGCGGCGCTGTTGGTCACCGTGCCGGTTCTGCTGCTGTCACTGGCCTTGGCCCTGACGCGCGAGGGGCGGCGGGTCTGGCCCTTGATCCTGCCGCTAGGGCTGGCGGCGGTGGCGATGGCGGGGCTGGTCGGTCTGCTGGGCCAACTGCCGCCCGAGGCCGTGGCGTCCCTGCGCGAGTCGCTGCAGGCGCGGGCGGATTTCCCGCTCAACGGTCTGGCCTTTGAGATCATTGGCGAGGATGCCTTGGCCCATGCGCGGCTCGCCGTGGCGCCGGTCAATCTGGTGGCACACATCGATTCGCTGGTGATGGTGGCGCCCGCGCTGGTGCCGCTGCTGGCGCTGGCGCTCTATGCCACGCGGCGCGCCGGTCTGCCCTTAGCTCTGCGCGCGCTGGTGCTGGTGGCGGGGCTGGCGCCGGTGCTCTTGCGCTTTGTCGGCAGCGATATCCACCGCTGGGATGCTCTGGCCATCGGCACCAGTTTCCTGACCCTGGCGCTGGTGCTGGGCGAGGCCCGGATCGCCGCCGCCGTCCCGCGCGAGATGCCGCGGCTGCAACCGCTGCTGGCGGTCGCGCTGGCGCTCAGCGCAGCCAGCACGACCTTTCTGTTTCGCGATCAAGTAATTGATCCCTATCCGTTTTTCGCCACCCGCAGCCACCTGATCTGGCTGCTGCGCTGACGGCTCACAGGCAGTTGTTGTGCCGCCGCCAGGTGTCTTCATGGCCGATGCGGCGGGCAAACTCGGGCACCTCGCAGCGCGAGGCATCATCCGCCGCCGCGTGCATGCCGGGCATCAACGGCGCGTCAAGGGCCGCGATCCGCGGCGCGGCGATGGCGAGTCCGACGACAAAGAGGGCCAGAACCGCCAGTTGCGCCGGTCGCACAAAGGTCATGGGCGAGCGGCTGCGGATCTCGCAAACGCCACCGGGGCAGAGCTGCGCCACGCCGGGCCAGATCCGGTTATAGATGGCGCAGCCGACGCAGATGCCAAAGGCGCTCTCCAGCAACAACAGCAGGATGCAGGTCAGGCAGCCCAGAATCGCCACCGGGCCGGACAGGTTGAACCCCATCGTCCAGACCGCCATCACCAGCGCAATCGCCAGCCCCATTCCCCAGGCAAAGCGCTTTTGCGGCGCGCCGGTCAGTTCGGGTTCCTGCTTGCGCACGATCCAGCGGCCCAGGATCATCGCGGGCGACCAGTTGGGGCTGATGAACAGCCGGATGGCAAAATCGGTGCCAAAGGCGATGACCATCAACCGGGTCAGGGTGAAATCGCCGGTGTGAAACGTGGTCAGAAAGGCGATCATGCCCAAAAACAGCAAGATCCCCGCCGCCGCGCGCACCTCGCGTTCATTGAGCACGCGCACGGAATAATCGGGGTGGACGTCGCCAAAGCCGAACAGGGTCATCAGGGTTCTTTCATCAAAGGTACATCTTTGCCTACACGCTTGCCGCCCTCGTTGTCGTCGGCTGACCGCTTCACGGTTCCGTGATGAGAAAACTCCGCGCAGCACGAAAGTTGGCTGGACGATTGCTGGAAATTGGTTATATTTTCTTACCAGATTGGAGGGTCGCCCATGCAGATGCCCATTCCCAGTGCCGATGTGCTGTCGCGCAGTGCCCGGATCGTCGCGCGTCTGCGCGAGGTCTTGCCGCCCGACGCGGTGATCGACGACCCGCACGAGACCCGCGCCTATGAATGCGACGGGCTGACCGCCTATCGCTGTCCGCCCTTGGCGGCGATCCTGCCCGCCAGCACCGCCGAGGTCAGCGCCGCGCTGAAGGTCTGCCATGAGGAGGGCGTCAAGGTCGTGCCGCGTGGCTCGGGCACCTCGCTGGCCGGGGGCGCCTTGCCGACCGAGGACTCGGTGATCCTCGGTGTGGCGCGGCTGCGTGGCGTGCTCGAGGTCGATTACCCCAACCGCTTCATCCGCGTCGAGGCCGGGCGCACCAACCTCAGCGTCACCGGCGCGGTGGAATCGGACGGGTTCTTTTATGCCCCCGACCCCTCCAGCCAGTTGGCCTGCGCGATTGCCGGCAACATCGCGATGAACTCGGGCGGGGCGCATTGCCTGAAATATGGCGTGACGACAAACAACCTGCTGGGCGTGACGCTGGTGCAGATGGACGGCACGGTGGTCGAAATCGGCGGGCCCTATATGGATGCCGGGGGCCTCGATCTGCTGGGGGTGATCTGCGGCTCCGAGGGGCAGTTGGGCGTGGTGACCGAGGCGACCCTGCGCATCCTGCCAAAACCCGAGGGGGCGCGGCCCGTGCTGATCGGCTTTGATGCCAACGAGGTCGCGGGGGCCTGCGTGTCCGACATCATCAAGGCCGGTGTGCTGCCCGTCGCGATCGAATTCATGGACCGCCCCTGCATCGTGGCGACCGAGGCCTTTGCCCATGCCGGATACCCCGATTGCGAGGCGCTGCTGATTGTCGAGGTCGAAGGCTCGGACGCCGAGATCGACGAGCAACTCGCCCTGATCCGTCAGATCGCCCTGCGGCACAACCCGGTCGAGTTCCGCGAGAGCAAGTCGGAAGAGGAATCCAAGAAGATCTGGCTGGGCCGCAAATCGGCCTTTGGCGCGATGGGGCAGATCAACGATTACATGTGTCTGGACGGCACGATCCCGGTCAGCGAATTGCCGCATGTGCTGCGCCGGATCGGCGAGATGTCCAAGGATTACGGGCTCGACGTGGCCAATGTGTTCCACGCGGGCGACGGCAACATGCATCCGCTGATCCTGTTCGACGCCAACAAACCCGGCGATCTGGAA
>CALESR010000112.1 GCA_937907485.1 uncultured Paracoccaceae bacterium
GCGCGCGACTATGCGCAGATGATCTATGACCTGGCGGTGCGGCGCGATCTGATCCAACTGGGGCGCGATATTGCGGCGCGGGCGGCATCGGTCGAGGTCGCGAACGAGCCCAAGGAGCAGATCGTCGAGGCCGAGCAACGGCTTTACAAACTGGCCGAACAAGGGGTTGCCGAGCGCGGCTTTCAATCCTTCCTGCGCGCGGTCACCGAGGCAGTGAATGTCGCCGCGGCGGCCTATCAGCGCGACGGCGGGTTGGCGGGGATCTCGACCGGGCTGGTCGATCTGGACAAGAAACTGGGCGGGCTGCACCCCTCGGACCTGCTGATTCTGGCCGGGCGGCCCTCGATGGGCAAGACCTCGCTGGCGACCAACATCGCCTTTAACATCGCCAAGGCGCACAAGCGCGGGCTGCGGCAGGACGGCACCGAAGGCACGATCAACGGCGGCGCGGTCGGCTTTTTCAGCCTCGAAATGTCGGCCGAACAACTGGCGGCGCGCATCCTGTCCGAGGCGTCCGAGGTGCCCAGCGAACAGATCCGCCGCGGCGACATGACCGAGGAGGAATTCCGCCGCTTTGTCGAGGTCGCCAAGACGCTGGAAAACTGCCCGCTGTTCATCGACGACACCCCGGCCCTGCCGATTGCGCAGGTGGCGGCGCGGGCCCGGCGGCTGAAGCGCACGCAGGGCCTCGACGTGCTCATCATCGACTATCTGCAACTGCTGCGCGGCACCTCCAAGGAGAACCGCGTGCAGGAGGTCAGCGAGATCACCCAGGGGCTGAAGGCCATCGCCAAGGAGCTGCATATCCCGGTGATCGCGCTGTCGCAGCTGTCGCGCGCGGTGGAAAACCGCGAGGACAAGCGGCCGCAACTGTCGGATCTGCGCGAATCGGGCTCGATCGAGCAGGACGCCGATGTGGTGATGTTCGTTTTCCGCGAGGAATACTACCGCGAGCGCGAAAAGCCCGGCGACCACGAACTCGACAAGATGGCGACCTGGCAGGCGATCATGGAAAAGACCCACGGCAAGGCCGAGGTCATCATCGGCAAGCAGCGCCACGGGCCGATCGGTACGGTGGAGCTGTCTTTCGAAGGGCGGTTCACCCGCTTTGGCAATCTGGTGCAGTCCTGGCAACAGGGCCAGGACGTCGGCTTTTAACCCCGGATCGCGTCGATCATCCGCTGCACATTGTCCGGGTTGGCATCCGGCGTGATCCCGTGGCCGAGGTTGAAGATATGCGGCCCCTGCGAAAACGCCTGCACGATGCGGCGGGTCTCGCGCACCAGCCCCTCGCCGCCCTCGATCATCCAGTGCGGCGCCAGATTGCCCTGCACGCAGCCATCGACCTGCACCGCCGCGGCGGCCCATTCGGCGCTGACCGAATTGTCCAGCGCGACACAATCGGCCCCGGTCGCGCGGGCAAATCCGACATAGCGCTCACCCGCCTCGCGCGGGAAGGCGATGATCGGCGTGCCCGGGTGACGCGCCTTCAACGCGGCGATGATGCGGGCGGTCGGGGCGAGCGCGAACTCGTCGAAATCGGCGCCTTTCAGGCTGCCAGCCCAGGAATCGAACAGCTTGACCACCTCGGCCCCGGCCGCGATCTGCGCCGACAGATACTCGACCGTCGCGGCCTCCAGCGCACCGATCAGCGCGGCAAAACCGGCGCGGTCGCGCTGGATGAACGCATGCGCCGGGCCTTGATCCGGCGTGCCACGCCCGGCGACCATATAGCTCGCCACCGTCCAGGGCGCCCCGGCAAAGCCGATCAGCGTGGTCTCGCGCGGCAGTTCGCGGGTCAGAATCCGCAGCGTCTGATAGATCGGCGCCAGCACCTCATGCACCGCGTCAGCGGGTTTCAGCGCGGCCACCCCGGCAGCATCGGTGATCGTCGACAGCCGCGGCCCCTCGCCCTCGGCGAACCACAGCTTGGCCCCCAGCGCCTGGGCGATCAGCAGGATATCGGCAAAAAGGATCGCCGCGTCAAAGCCATAGCGCCGGATCGGTTGCAGCGTCACCTCGGCGGCCAGCTCGGGGTTGTAGCACAGCGACAGGAAATCCCCGGCCTGCGCGCGGGTGGCGCGGTATTCCGGCAGATAGCGCCCGGCCTGACGCATCATCCAGACCGGCGGCACCGCCTGAACCTCGCCCGCAAGGGCGCGCAGGATGGTCTTTTCGCTGTGGGTCATGGTGTCCTCCGGGTCTTTGCGCCGTCGATGCGGTCTGGCCCGCGTGATGTCAAGCGGACCGAGGGTCGCGGCTGGCCTGCGCGCCTTCCCGCCCGCCGCCGCCTGCGTCGGTGGACGGCGCTGCGCGGCTGGGATATAGGTTTTCCGGCAAGCCACAGGAACGGATGCGGATGATCCAGCCCCCGCCCCCTTGGCGCCTGTCGGTGGCGCCGATGCTCGACTGGACCGATTCGTCCTGTCGCCAGTTTCACCGGCTCATCAGCCGTGAAACCCTGCTCTATACCGAAATGGTCACCTCGGCGGCGCTGGTGCGCGGCGGGGCGCGGCATCTTCTGGCCTTCGAGCCCGCCGAACAGCCCGTCGCGCTGCAACTGGGCGGCTCGGACCCGGTCGAACTGGCACAGGCGGTGCGGATGGGCGCAGACGAGGGCTACCGCGAGATCAACCTCAACGTCGGCTGCCCCTCGGACCGGGTGCAATCGGGGTGCTTCGGCGCGATCCTGATGCAGTCCCCGGCGCTGGTGGGCGAATGTGTGGCCGCGATGCGCGCGGCCTCGGACGCCGAAATCACCGTCAAATGCCGCCTCGGCGTCGACGATCAGGACCCCACGCAGGCCCTGCCCGCGCTGATCGACTCGGTGCGCGCCGCCGGGGTGCGCCGGGTGATCGTGCATGCCCGCAAGGCCTGGCTGCAGGGGCTGTCAGCGCGCGAAAACCGCGAGATCCCACCGCTGGATTACGATCTGGCGGCGCGCATGGTGACCGATTTCCCCGACATGGCGATCTGCGTCAACGGCGGGGTGGCGACACTGGACGCCGCCGAATCGCTGCTCGCGCGGGGCTTTGCCGGAGTGATGATCGGCCGGGCGGCCTATCACCAACCCGTTGATATCCTTGGCGATGCCGATAGGCGGATCTATGGGCGCAGCACGCCCGCCGCCAATGCCGAGGACATCGGCCGCGCGGTGATTCCCATCATTGCCGCGCATCTGCAGCGCGGCGGGCGGCTGATCGGGGTGACGCGGCACCTCTTGGGCCTCTTTGCCGGTCAGCGCGGCGCGCGGGCGTGGCGGCGGGCGCTGTCCGAGATGCCGGGCGGCACGCTGGACGACTTCACCGCCCTGCTCGAGCGTGTCAACGAAAGGCTCGCCGCATGAAACGTCTGCTCCTCGCCTTGCTGCTGGCCGCCTGCGCCCCGCTCGACGAGGCGCAGCGCCTCGACGCGGCCCCCGAAGCCACCATGCCCATCGCCGCCTGGCGCCCCGGTGCGCCGCAGCCCTTTGTCGCCAGCCGCGGCAATGCCGAGATGGTGCGCGATTTCCTCGAACTGGGCTTTCAGATGGAAAGCGGGCGCGCCATTCCGGCCTTTTCGCGCTTTGACGGGCCGGTGCGTGTGGTGCCGCGCGGCGCGGCGCCCTCGGGCGCGCTAGCCGATCTGGACCGGCTGCTGGCCCGGCTGCGCGACGAGGCCGGGCTCGACATCGCCCGCACCGACACGCCGCTCGACGGCGAGGCCACCATCACGCTGGAATTCCTGCCGCGCCGCCAGATGCAGGCCGTCGTTCCCGCCGCGGCCTGCTTTGTCGTGCCGAATGTCAGCACGTGGGAGGAATTCACCGTCAACCGCCGCAGTCCGGTGATCGACTGGACGCGCGTCGTGCAGCGCCAGCGGGTCGTCGTCTTTATCCCCTCGGACACCACGCCGCAGGAAATCCGCGACTGCCTGCACGAGGAAATCGCCCAAGGTCTCGGGCCCCTGAACGACCTGTTCCGCCTGCCCGACAGCATCTTCAACGACGACAATTTCCAGACCACGCTGACCGG
>CALESR010000113.1 GCA_937907485.1 uncultured Paracoccaceae bacterium
AGCAGGTCGGTGACGCAGAACACCCCCTGCGGCCGGGTCGATGGCGCGAGCAGGTGCCGCGCGCTGTCGGCCCCGGCGGCATAGCCGGTTGGCCCGGCCCGGCTGACGGTGACCGACAGGCCCGCTGCCGTGGCCGCCGCAACAAAGGCGCGTTCGCGTGCGGTCACGCTGGGCGTGCCTGCGGTCGAGCTGACGACAGCCAGCCGTTCGCAGCCCGCGCGTTGCAGCATAAGGCAGGCCTCGCGCGCGGCATCCTCGTTGCCGACCATGATACATTCGGTGCCGTCGATCGGATCGTCGCGGTTGATCAGGATCACGCGCTGCCCGTTGTCGATGCAGGTCTCGATCAGCGAGGCCGGGGGGCTGCCCGACACCACCACCGTCGCATCGGCGCGGTAATTTAGGGTTTGGCGCAGGGCCGCTTCGACATTGGCGGGTTGGCCTGCGGTGTTCAGCACCATCACCACTTTGCCGATTTCTTGCAGGCGGCGAGTGACCGATTCCAGAAACGCCGACTGATAGGGCGCCTGCATGTCGGCCACGATCAGGCAGACGATGCCTGACCGGTGCTGGATCAACCCGCGCGCCAGATGGTTGACGTGATAGCCCAGCTTTTCCGCCGCCGCGAGAACCCTGCGTCGGGTCGAGGCCGACACGCTGGCGCCTTCGGTGAAGGTGCGCGACACGGCCGAGCGTGAGACGCCGGCCAGCTCTGCCACCTTATGCGCCGAGATCGGCGACTTGTTCGGCTTGGACTTGGATTTCGGCAAGGGTGGACCCTGTATGCTGCGCAGATTTTGCAATATTGCACAGATCAGTGAACATGCAACCCTTTGGAGGAGGGGGTCCGAAAACACCCCGCGATTCAAGGAAGAATGCCACTCTGGCGGACAGGATTGGAGCCGTGTACCGACAGATGAACGCAATGTAACGGATTTATGACAGCTGAATGTTGCACAGGCGTGCACAGCCTGCCATCATGCAGTTTCAAGCCCTAACAAGGCGACCTGCAGGGGTGGTTCATTTGGACTCGACGATCCAGCTTATCGACCTTCTTGGTGCGGCGGCCTTGTTGATCTGGGGTCTGCGGATGATCAAGACCGGGGTGCTGCGGGCCTTTGGGGCTGTGCTGCGGCAATGGATCGCAAAGGGCACGACAAACCGGGTGTCTGCGGCGTTCTGGGGCTTCATGGTGACGCTGGGCCTGCAGTCCAGCACGGCGACGGCGGTGATCACCGCCTCCTTCACCGCGCGCGACATCGTCAACCCGCGCATGGCGCAAGCGGTGTTGCTGGGGGCCAATCTGGGCACCGCCATCGTCACCCTGCTGCTGTCGATGGACATTCACTGGCTGAGCAGCCTGCTGATCTTTGTCGGTGTGGTCCTATCCACCTCGGCCGAGTCGAATGTGCCGCGCAACACCGGAAGGGCGGTGCTGGGTCTGGGCCTGATGCTTCTGGCGCTGCATCTGCTGGGCGGTGTGACGGCGCCGTTGCGGTCGTCGCCCACGGTGGCCGCCGTGCTGTCAGCGCTGGACAATGCGCCGGTCTTTGCAGTGCTGGTCGCGGCCGGGCTGGCCGTTCTGGCCTCATCCAGCCTGGCCGTGGTGGTGTTGGTGATGCTGCTGGCCGGGGCGGGCGTGGTCGATGCGCCGCTGGCGCTGTGCCTTGTGGCCGGGGCCAATCTGGGCGGTGCCATTCCGCCGCATCTGGCGGTGGCGTCCGAAGGCGTGGCCGCGCGCCGCCTGACCCTGTCGAACATGATCGTGCGGATGATCGGATCGGTTCTGGTGATGATCTTCGCCGCCCCGCTGGCCGCCCTGCTGGGTCAGGTGCTGCCTGATTCGGCGCAGCTGACGGTGGGGGCCCATGTCGGTTTCAACCTGGCGCTGCTGGTCGTCTTCCTGCCGCTGATCGGCCCGGTGGCGCGGCTGACCGACCGTCTGCTGCCAACGCGCACCGATTTCAGCGGGCGCGGCCCGACCTATCTGGATGACAGCCTGCTGCAGACCCCCGATATGGCGCTGGCCGTTGCCGCGCGCGAAACCCTGCGCGTCGGTGACATCATCGGCGAGATGCTGGACCGCACGCTGCTCAGCCTGACCACAGCCGATGAGAAGCCCTGCTCCGACGTTGCCCGGCTGGAGGATGAGGTGGACAGCCTGCATGAGGCGATCAAGCTTTACGTCACCCGGCTGGGGCGCAGTGAGCTGGATGCCGATGACGCCAGGCGCGCCAGCGAGGTGATCTCGTACGCAATCAATCTTGAACATGTCGGCGACATCATCGAAAGCGGGCTGGCCGAGATTGCGATTAAGAAGGCCCGCAAAAAACTGTCATTTTCGCCCGAAGGCTTAGCCGAGATTGCCGATTTTTACGCGCATACCCGCGAAAACCTGCGAATGGCACAGGCAATCTTTCTGTCCCGCGATGCCGGAATGGCGCGGCGTCTGCTGGATCAGAAGGTGATCATCCGCAAGATCGAGGCCCAATCCTCGGAACACCACCTCAACCGCGTCCGCGAAGGCCGGGTCGAGACCATCGAAACCAGCACGCTGCACCTTGACCTCCTGCGCGATCTCAAGCGGGTCAATGCGCATCTGGCTTCGGTCGCGCATCCGATCCTCGAGGAGTTGGGAGTCTTGCGCGAAAGCCGGGTGCGCGAGGCCACTGTCCGGGCATAATGGCGCCCCCGTCTGAGCTGCGACACTTACTGCCTATCTTGCGGCTTCCATTCAGTCGGCGACGGACAGATCGGGCACCACTGAGCCGATGTTATACCCTTCCAGCAGCGCCTGCCCATTGCCGCCCTTTGGAAACGACAGAATCGTACCAGTGCCCGGCGTGACCGGAATCACCCGAGACGGAGGCAGGTCCAGAAAGGCATGCAGGGCCGCACGGGTCACCCCGCCATGCACCACGGCCAGCAGATCGCCCGTCCCCTGCCCCATCCAGTCGCGCAGCCCCTCTTCAACCCGCGCGCGGAACACCGACCAGGGTTCCGACCCTTCGGGCGTGTGCTGGCCCGCGCGCCAGGAATGGTAAAGCTCTGCATTGGCGGCAATCAGTTCGGGCTTGGTCTTTCCGGTCCAGGACCCCATGTCCCATTCGCGCAGCCGCGCGTCCGACGGGCAATCGCCATGGCCGATCAGCTCCGCCGTCTGCCGGGTGCGCCCAAGGTCCGAGGCGACGACGCGGGCCGGGTTCAGCGCCTTCAAGAAGGCGCGGAACCGGCGGACCTGTTCGATCCCGCGTTCCGACAGGCTGGAATTGTCCTGCCCCTGCAGGCGGCTCTCGGCATTCCAGGTGGTCTCGCCATGGCGCATCAAGATCAGTCGCATCATTCAATCCGTTCGCCAGACAAGGCAAAGACAGCATCCGGGGCGCCGGCCAGCGACAGTGTGATCGCATCGCTGGGCCGCGCCTCGGGGTGGGTTTCGACAATGGCCGACAGGCGCTGCCCACCGGTCGAGGCGGTGACCATCACGCGCCCGGCCATGGGGGCGGCCTCGGAAAACTCGGCCTGCAGATTGGGGCGGTCGGCGGCGGGGATGGTCGTCACCTGCTCGGCCCGATAGAACAACAGCGCCTCATCCGCGCCTTTGGCCAGCGTTGCGGGGCCAAGGTCCACCCCGTCGAACACCAGCCGGTCGCCCTGCCGTTTCACCGGCAACAGATTGCCCGGCGGGGTGCCAAGGAAGGTGGCGACGAAGGTGGTCGCAGGCCGCTCCAGCAGAGCCCTCGGCGGGCCGAATTGTTCGACCCGGCCTTAGTTCATCACCGCCACATGCGTGGCCATCGTCATCGCTTCAACCTGATCATGCGTGACATAGACTGATGTGGCCCCGGTCGCCCGGTGGATCCGCATCAACTCGGCCCGCATCTCGATCCGCAGCTTGGCGTCAAGGTTCGACAGCGGTTCGTCAAACAGCAGGATCGCCGGTTTCGGCGCGATGGTCCGCGCGATGGCGACGCGCTGTTGCTGCCCGCCCGAAATCTCGGCCGGATAGCGGTCACGCAAAGCCGTGATCCCCAAGAGCGCCAGCACCTCGGCAATCCGCGCGTCGCGCTTGGCCTTGTCCCAGCCCGCCACCTTCAGCGGCCAGTCGATGTTGCCCGCCACCGTCATATGCGGCCACAACGCATAGGACTGGAACACCAGCCCCGCATTGCGTTGCCGCGGGTCGGCCACCGTGCCGCCGCTGCCAGAGGAGACGACCTTGCCCATGAAGGCAATCTCGCCCGCCGTGGGGTCATCCAGCCCCGTGTCGCGTTGCCCTTAAAGGGGGTCATCCTCAATTTGTGTGTCACGGTCTGACCGAGTTTCACAGATTGAAGGG
>CALESR010000114.1 GCA_937907485.1 uncultured Paracoccaceae bacterium
GAAGGGCAGGCTGACCGTGGCCCGCGTCCCGACCGCAGCGCGCAGGGCGCCCGCCCGCCGCGCGACGGCAAACCGCAGGGCGAGCACACCAAGCCGCAGGGCGACCGCCACGACCGGCCCAAGGGCCCCAAGGGTGACGGCCGCCGCGACGATCGCCATGCCAAGCCGCAGGGCCCGCGCAGCTTCACCTCCGGGCCCGAGCCCAAGCGTGATCGCATCGACCCGGACAACCCCTTTGCCGCCGCGCTGATGGCGCTGCGCGACAAGACGTGAGCGACCCTGCCGGACCCGGCCCCCTGCCCCCCTTGGGCGAGGGGCCGATCCGGCTGGACAAATGGCTCTGGCATGCGCGCTTTTTCAAGTCGCGCAGCCTCGCCGCTGCGGCCTGTGGCGGCGCGATGCGCCTCAACGGCCAGCCCGTCGCCAAACCCTCGCAACCGCTGCGGCCGGGCGATGTGCTGACCTTTGTGCAGGCGCGCGAGGTGCGGGTGGTGCGGGTGCGCGCCCCCGGCCTGCGCCGCGGCCCGGCCCCCGAGGCGCAGGCGCTTTATGACGATCTGACCCCCGCCGCACCCCCTGCCGACCCCTCGACCCCGCGCGCCGAACCCGGCGGCCGCCCCAGCGGCAAGGCCCGCCGGATCTTTGACGCGGCACGCTTTGACGCATCCGGTCCGTCAGCGCTTGAATGATGCCCCCAACGGGGTTAAGTCCCCCTCGTTGAAACCGCGAGACCCGCCATGACCTATGTCGTGACCGACAACTGCATCGCCTGCAAATACACCGACTGCGTCGAAGTCTGTCCGGTGGACTGCTTCTATGAGGGCGAGAACTTTCTGGCGATCCACCCGGACGAGTGCATCGATTGCGGCGTCTGCGAGCCCGAATGCCCCGCCGACGCGATTCGCCCCGACACCGAGCCGGGGCTGGAAAGCTGGGTCGAGCTCAATCGCAAATACGCCGAGCTCTGGCCGGTCATCACGGTGCGCCGTGACCCGCTGCCCGAGGCCGCCAAGCGCGACGGCGAGACCGGCAAGCTGGACAAGTATTTCTCGGAAAACCCCGGCGAAGGCTCGTAACTGCTGCGCTGACGCTGCGTCAACCGCCACCCCTGCGATGCCGCAGGGCAGCATTGCGGATTCCGCGCTTTGATTCGGGCGGTTTTCGTGTTACAGCTTTGCTACAACAATGACCTGCCCGGCATCCGCAGTGCTGCTCGCCTGTGCGATGTTTTTTTTGGCTCCGATGAGATCACCCAGCGGGAAACGTCGTTTCCCGTCGGCTCTTTGTCGCCAAATGCCGGGCCAACGTGAGGAAGCGCCAGAATGAGCAAAACCCGCAAGGCCGAATTCCGCCCCAACGAGTTCGTTGTCTACCCCGCGCATGGCGTGGGCAAGATCGTCTCGATCGAGGAGCGTGAAATCGCCGGGATGCAGCTCGAGCTTTTCGTCATCTCGTTCGAAAAGGACAAGATGACCCTGCGTGTGCCGACCGACAAGGCGACGGCGGTGGGCATGCGCTCGCTCTCGTCGCCCGATATCGTGTCCAAGGCGCTGGCCACCCTCAAGGGCAAGGCCCGGGTCAAACGCGCCATGTGGTCGCGCCGCGCGCAGGAATATGAGCAAAAGATCAACTCGGGCGACCTCCTGGCGATTGCCGAAGTGGTGCGCGACCTGCACCGCGCCGACGACCAGCGCGAGCAGAGCTATTCCGAGCGTCAGCTCTATGAGGCCGCGCTCGAACGCCTGACGCGCGAAGTCGCGGCCGTCTCGGGCATCGACGAGGCCGGCGCCGCCAAGCGCGTCGGCGAAGTGCTGGTCGCCCGCGCGGCCTGATCGCAGCGCAGCCTTTGAAACGCCCCGGTCACCGCCGGGGCGTTTTTTCATGCGCGGTCAGGACAGCGTTCGGGCCGGACTGGACAGCCAGCGCCTGACTGGACTATAGCCTGCGCGATCAAGCATTCGGAGACGATCATGGCAGGCCATTCCAAATGGGCCAACATCCAGCATCGCAAGGGCCGGCAAGACGCCGTGCGCTCGAAGATGTTCTCGAAATTCTCGAAGGAAATCACCGTCGCCGCCAAGATGGGCGACCCTGACCCCGACAAGAACCCCCGCCTGCGACTGGCGATCAAGGAAGCCAAATCGCAGTCGATGCCCAAGGACAACATCGACCGGGCGATCAAGAAGGCGATCGGCGGCGATGCCGAGGTCTATGAGGAAATCCGTTATGAGGGCTATGGCCCCGGCGGCGTGGCGGTGATCGTCGAGGCGATGACCGACAACCGCAACCGGACGGCCTCGAACGTGCGCTCGACCTTTGCCAAATACGGCGGCAATCTGGGCGAGACCGGCTCGGTCGGCTTCATGTTCGACCGCATGGGGCAGATCGTCTATGGCCCAAAGGCCGGCGACGCCGACACCGTGATGATGGCGGCGCTGGACGCAGGCGCGGCGGATGTCGAAAGCACCGAGGACGGCCATGTGATCTGGTGCGCCTTCGAGGATATCGGCGAGGTCTCGGCGGCGCTGGAATCGGCGCTGGGCGAATCCGAATCGACCAAGCTGGTCTGGAAGCCGCAGACCTCGACCGACATGGACCTTGAGGGCATGCAGCGGTTGATGAAGCTGATCGAGGTGCTGGAAGACGATGACGACGTGCAGACCGTCACGGCGAATTTCGAAGCCTCGGACGAGGTCATGGCGCAGCTCTGATCGGGCGTGCCGGGGTGTATCGGTGAAAAGGGGGGCGCTCGCGCCCCCCTCTTTGCTGCGCAAATTCACCCCCCTGAGGATATTTGAAGAGCAAAGATGGGGGGGCGTGAAGATCGGGCGACCGTGGGACAAGTGTTGCCAAAACCTTAACAGATTTTGTAACCCATTGAAATGAAACGGTCTTGAAAATGTCCCGCGCGTGGGACAGTCCCGGACCGCCCGCGACGAATGTCAAGAGCGGCCCCTTTGCGGGTCTCATCGGTCGGGGGATGGGAGAGGGGGAGCCTCTGGGGCGCGGCGCGGACTTGACCCCGTCGGCACAAGACCGCATGCAGGGCGCGGTTTGGCAGGGAGGCAGCGGATGCAGCGGCGCAGGTTGGGGGCGAAGGGCCCTGAGGTTTCAGCCGTCGGCTATGGCGCGATGTCGTTTTCGGATTTCTACGGTCCGACCGACGAGGCCGCCTCGCATGCCATTCTGGACGCGATGCGCGAGGAAGGCGTGACCCATCTCGACACCGCCAATGTGTATGGCAATGGCCGGTCCGAGGCCTGGATCGGCAGCTATCTGGCGCGCAATCCGGGCGCGCGCGGCGAGTTTGTCATCGCCACCAAGGCCGCGATCACCAAGGGTCAGGACGGTGGGCGCCGGCTGGACAATTCCGCCGCGCATCTGGAGGCCGAGCTGGACGCCAGCCTGCGGCGGCTGGGCGTTGACGGCGTGGACCACTTTTATGTCCATCGCCGCGAGGAGGGTCGCCCGGTCGAGGAGGTGGCCGAGACGCTGGCGAGGCTGCAGGCCAAGGGCAAGGCCCGCGCCATCGGCTTTTCCGAGATCGCGCCAGCGACCCTGCGGCGGGCGGCGGCGGTGGTGCATATCGATGCGGTGCAGTCCGAATATTCCCTGCAGACCCGCGCGCCCGAGTTGGGACTGGTGCAGGCCTGCGCCGAGTTGGGCACCGCGCTGGTGGCGTTCTCGCCGGTCGGGCGGTCCTTGCTGACCGATCACCCGATCACGCCCGAGCGCGGGCGGGGCATCGCCTTTCTGGCCTCGAACCCGCGGTTCGCGCCGGGGAACCATGAGGCCAATCTGGCGATCACCGATCGCTTTCGTGCGCTGGCCGCCGAGATGGGGGTGCCGGCGGCCGGGCTGGCCTGCGCTTGGCTGCTGTCGCGCGGGCCGCATGTGCTGCCGATCCCCGGCACCCGCAGCGTCGCGCATCTGCGCGAGTGTCTGGCCGGGGCCCGGATGGCGCTGACGCCCGAGGATATGGCCCGCATCGAGGCGGCGCTGCCGGTCGGCTGGGCGCATGGCGATCGCTACGACACGGCGCAATGGGTGGGGCCGGAGCGGTATTGTTGAGGGGGCGGTGCGCGCAAGCACGCACCCTGTCGGATGCGGCAGTGGGAATTGCAACAGGAAAAGGTCTCTTCTGGAAAACAACAGTATTTCGTCTCAACGGCAGATAGTGGTCCCGTTCGCAAGGCAGTATCGGCATGAAAAAGGTTTTATTGATCCTGGCTTTGCTTTTCGTTCTCGAGAAGCTTCTTTTGCGTTTCATCGTTGATCCATATGTGGCGCAGGACTTCGACTCATACGCTGACTTCGTCGAGCGAATGTACGATCAGGATGGTGGCCTGCGGGCGATTGAAGGAATTGGCTGCGTAAATTACAGGTTGATCGTCATCTATTCCTACAGAATATGCGCGCACTCGCTTGGCTACGGTTCAGGTAATGGGGGGGATCGCTTCGTCGTGCTCTTGGAACGGCCCGCCGGGTATTTTACACTGATCCCATGGCGGGACGCAGGACGGCTAGATTTCGATAGTATCGTCTTGGGCAATATGAACGTCGACGGCAGTTACAGTATTAGAGGGGTGGAATGACACAAACCCGGCCGTGGTCGTCTGAAAGCCCACCTCCCTCTCTCGCACAGCGCCCGTCCTGAACTCCAACCCGAGGCGCCTTTCCGGGTAGCCTCGGTCACCTCGATCCGCCGGATTTGCTGGTGCACCCCTGAGGCCGTCAGCGCGCCAGCGGGAACAGCGCGCGCAAGGCGGGTGAGCGCAGCCAGAGTCCGCCCCACATCACCGCCCCCAGATAGAGCGAAACCAGCGTGTGGCTGGCCAGCGGCGAACCGGCGCGGATCTGCGTGGCCATCGCGCCGCCAAAAATCGCCATCGACAGCACCGCCCCCAGCACTGCGGTCGCCGGGATCAGGTAGAGCAGGGTGCAGGCCAATTCCAGCACCCCGATCAGCAGGATCGGCGCACCGGCCCAGCCGAGCGCCTCCATCGTCTGCGCCGCGACGGGCATGCCCAGCAGCTTTGGCGCCACCGAGGCTCCCAGCATGAACAGCGCGTAAAGCCCCGACAATACCCAGCCCAACCGCCCCATCGTGACCTGCGACATGGCATTCCTCCCTGCTCCATCGCCAGATTTGCCCTGCAAAGGTCAGGAAAACAAGGCCCCTGCGCTTGCCAGCAGGGCGAGATGGGTCTATAGCGCCCCCATCCTGAGGCAAGGGTTGCTGGGTGTGTCCGCTGTGGGCACCGTGGCGGCGTTTATCAAAGGGCAGCGAAAGACCGGCGGAGCCAACCGTCTGGCCAGTGAAACACACCCGAAGGACTGAAGATACATGAAGAATTCTATGGCTGAATTCGAAGCCCTCCTGAACGAGAGCTTCGAGATCGACACCCCCCAGGAGGGGAGCGTCGTCAAGGGCAAGGTCATCGCCATCGAGGCGGGCCAGGCCATCATCGACATCGGCTCGAAAATGGAAGGCCGCGTCGACATCAAGGAATTTGCCAACCCCGGCGAGACCGCTGAAGTCGCCGTCGGCGATGAGGTCGAGGTTTACTTCGAGCGCGTGGAAAACTCGCGCGGCGAAGCCGTGGTCAGCCGTGAAAAGGCCCGCCGCGAGGCAGCCTGGGACCGTCTGGAAAAGGCCTACGAGACCGAGACCCGCGTCGACGGCGCGATCTTCGGCCGCGTCAAGGGTGGCTTCACCGTGGATCTGGGCGGCGCCGTGGCGTTCCTGCCGGGTTCGCAGGTCGATGTGCGCCCCGTGCGCGATGCCGGCCCGCTGATGGGGCTGAAGCAGCCGTTCCAGATCCTGAAAATGGACCGCCGCCGCGGCAACATCGTCGTGTCGCGCCGCGCGATCCTGGAAGAAAGCCGCGCCGAACAGCGCGCCGAAGTCATCG
>CALESR010000115.1 GCA_937907485.1 uncultured Paracoccaceae bacterium
TTCTGCCCCCTCTTCGCTGCGCGAATTCACCCCTGAGGATATTTGACGAGCAAAGAAGGGACGGTTTCGCCCTTCTCTTTGGGTCAAGCATCCTCCAGACCCCGCCGCGAAGGGTGGCCAAAGGACTCAGGTTGTTGCTGGATGCAGGACCAGTGGCAGGTCACAATGAACCCCACAAGGCGGACGAAGCGGTCGCCGCGGACGCCCCAGGTGCTGGATTTGGCGTCGGTGTTTGAAAGTGATTCAGATAATCCACGCCGGGATGGCAGTCCCAGCACCGGAGAATCCACCGCGGCGGGCGCAAATTTGCGCCTATTCTTGCGCCAAGCTGGCATTTTACGCTTTGCACACAAAGACTTGGTAGGCCCGGAGGGACTCGAACCCCCAACCAAGGCGTTATGAGCGCCCTGCTCTGACCATTGAGCTACAGGCCCAGCCGGATCCTGACTATCAGGTCTCGCGCCCCGGTCAAGAGAACGGCGCCAGCGCTGCCTGAACGCCTTTCGGCAAGGTGGCTCGGATCAGGCGGTAGGACGCCTCGATCCGGTGGCGGAGTTCGGCAGCATCAGTGCCCGCAGGCAGCTTGACCCAGCTCTTGTGAAAATAGGGCGCCTTGCGGGCAATGCCGGCGGCGATCAGCATCTCGGCGGTCTCGACCGAGTCGGTCTTGACGCTGACGCTGTCGCCCCCCTCGCCCAGCGCGGCAAAGATCTTGCCGCCGACCTTCCAGACGTCATGCTCGGGCCCGAATGGCTGCGAGACCTCGGCCCCCGGGAGCGCGGCGCAGAGGGGGGTGAGGGGGTTGGTCATGGCTCAGCCTTTGGTCAGGGACAGGATCAGGTCGGCATCTGCGAGCGCGCGGGAGCGGGCGGGACGGGGTGTCAGGCGGCGACCGATCAGCACCGCCAGCAGGCCCGCGCCGAGGATTGCCAGCAGGGGCGGCAGAGCGTTCATGCCAGAGCCCGCCATCGGATTGCCCATCAGCCACTGCACCGACTTGAGCACCGCCGCGATCGCCAGCACCACGCCCGACACCACCGCCGCCAACCCGCCCAGCAGGACAAGGCCCTGAGCCAACGCCCGCCCCTTTGCGGCGCCGCGCGGGGCGGCAGGGGCCAAAACCTCCATCGCATAGCGGCCCGGTGGAATGTCGATCTTCTGGCCCATCGCGCAGCGGCCAAGGCCGCCTTTTGGAGTGACATCACTGCCGTTCAGCGGGTCGCGGGCCATGTATTCGGCGCCGCAGACCCAGAGCGCGCCCGAAGGAACCAACAGGGAGCCGCGAAAAACCGGCGCCTGCGGCGCGCTCGCCTCATCGATGCGCACCTCGACTTGGTGCTGCCCGTCGCCGCCGGTGTCACCGACCCAGACAAGGCCGTGGTCGCGCAGCGCTTCCATCAGCCCTGCCGGGTCATCACCGACCCGCGCATCGAAATCCTTGGGCAGTGCTGCAGGATCAAAGGCACAGAGGGTTGCGCCGTCGGTCCCGGCCTCGATCCGATGCCTCATGGGCGGCCCCGCTGCGGTTTGCGCCCTCAGGATGCCAGACCCGCCCGCGGCGATCAACGGGCCTGCGGGTGGCCGGTCGCAGCGTCAGGCCACCGCCAGCCATTGCCACGCCAGCCAAAGGAACAGGGCCAAGGGCACGCCCCAGATCACCGAGGCGCGGAAAGCACCGACCAACATGCCGCGCAGGATCAGACTGGCGGCCTCGTTGCGGGCGGCGTCGCTGACCCTTCCGGACATGCCGCGCATCAGGGCGACGGCGTCGCGCGTGTGCTCGGATTTCTGCGCCTGCCACAGGGTCAGGGAATAGGCGGCATGCACCATCGTCGGCACCATGGTGGTGAACACCATCAGCCACAGGGCCAGCCCCTGCCACGGGTCGGCCCGCGCCGCCAGCCAATAGGCGCGCCAGTCAAAGGGCAGGCTGGCGGGGTGAATTGTGGCCCAGAGGTCGAGCAACCCGACCAGTGCGGCGAGGAGCAGGGCAAGGCAGACGGCCCCGGCGATGAGGTCAATGAACAGATGCGCTGCCAGCCCCCACGCGCCGGGGCGCCGCTGCGCCATATCGGCCAGCAGGGCGCGGGTGATCGTCAGCGACAGCCAATCCGATAGGGCATTGGCGAGAGGGAGGAGGACGTTCAGGAACGCCAGCAGGGCGGCGCCTTGGGAGTCGCCGAGAATGGCAAGGGCAAAGGCAACGCAAAAGGCAAAGCCAACGGCAAGCGCAAAGCCAACGGCAACGGCAAAGGCAAAGGCAACTACAACGACAACGACAACGACAACGCCAACGACAACGACACCGGCAAAGGCACCGGCAAAGCCAACGGCACCGGCAACGGCAAAGGCACCGGCAACGCCAACGACAAGGGCGACGTATTCAGAAATTGGCCCCAGCCACCGGGCCGCCTGTGTAAACAAACCGGCAAGGTGGCGGGCAGGGGCAAGTCTTTTCTCGATGATGTCACGCAGCTTTCGCGACCAACTGCCTGCGCGTGAGAATATCCAGACCGCCAAGGCCATCCCGGCCACACTTAGCGCGCCGCGCCACAGGCGTTCGCCCCAATGTGGCACGTCACGGAACACGTCCAACCCGCCCGGTGCCGTCTGGTTGGCGACCATCCAGCCGATCAGGGCCGCCAGAAGGGGATAGAGGAACGCCAGCGTCAACGAGATGTTGAAGGCGCGCCATCCCAGTTTGGGGCCATAGACCCCCTCGACCCAGCCCAGCAGGCGCGTAAGAGACAAGTAATACCCCGCCGCCGCCTTGCACTCATGCCGCTCGATCAGCCGCTCGCGATAGGAGGCGTCGGCGACCTGTGCCTCGATGGTGCGTGTCCAGTGCGAATGCAGGTAGATCCCGAGGGCAACCAGAACGCCCGCAAAGGTTGCGATACCGCCGAATTGTCCCCAGTCCACCACGCGCTCCTGCGACCCCGCCCCGTATCCGACCCCCCCACCCCCCCCTTTTTCTACCCGCCCCCCCCCGGGGGGTTGGGCTTTATCCCCCGCCCGCGGGTGGATAAACCGGCGCCAACC
>CALESR010000116.1 GCA_937907485.1 uncultured Paracoccaceae bacterium
CTTCGCAACTGACGGACACGCTCCCCCGCATCGCGGGCAAACTCACCCCCGCCGCCCGCGTCCGGGCACCGGTGGCCTGTGTCCCGCCTCCCCTCCGCATCGCTCGGGCATCTGCAGGCTGAGGGTCCACCCTGCCTCCCGAGCCAAAGGAAAACCCGGCCCCGCGCCACGGCCAGCCCGCCGTGCCGCACCCAACCCCCTTCGCAACTGACGGACACGCTCCCCCGCATCGCGGGCAAACTCACCCCCGCCGCTCTTGTCCGGGCGCCGGTGGCCGGTGTCCCGCCCCCTGCGCATCGCGCGGGCACCTGCTGGGTAGGGTTCCACCCCGCCGCCTGACCCTGGGGAAAACCCGGCACCGCGCTACGGGCAGCCCCCCGTCCCGCGCTCAAACCCCTTCGCCATTGACGGGCACGCTCCCCCCACGCATCTCGCGGGCAATGGTGGCCGGTGTCCCGCCCCCCTCCGCATCGCGCGGGCACTTGCAGGGTGAGGGTCCGCCCCTCCACCCCCCGCCGCCGTCGCGTGGGCAGATCTTACCGAATCCTTAACGCAAAATGGCAACCCATTGATATCATGGAATGTGCTATCCTGTCCCACGCATGGGACATCCCTCAGCCGCGCCAGAGCGTGACCTTGGTGCCGCCCATGTCCATCGCCGGCCCGGCGGCGGTCAGGCCGAGGCCGGTCGCCTTGACCAGCCCCGGATCGGGCGCCACGATGCCGATCTGCCAGCCCGCGAACCGCTCGCGCAGCACCGCCCCCATCGCCCCGTAAAGGGCGAACAGCAGCTTTCGCTCGCCGATCCGCCCGCCCCACGGCGGGTTGATGAGAACCATGCCGGGGGGCGCGCCCTCGGGCGGAGTCAGGTCGCTGATCGCCCGACGCTCGAACCGGCACCAGCCGCCGATCCCCGCCCGCGCGGCGTTCGCCGTCGCTCCCCCGATGGCGCCCTGATCGCGGTCCGAGCCAAAGAACCGCACCTGCGGTGGCCGTGCCGGGGTCGCCTTCATCCGGGCGAAAGCGGCGGCATCAAACCCCGCCAGCCCCTCGAAGGCAAAGCTGCGCCCCCGCCCGGCCAGCAACCCCGCCGCGATTTCCGCCGCCTCGATGATGAACGTGCCCGAGCCGCACATGGGATCGACCACCGTCTGCGACCCGTCGAACCCCATCTGCGCCAGCACCGCCGCCGCCACCGTCTCGCGCAGCGGCGCCTTGCCGACGGCTTCCTTGTGGCCCCGCTTGTGCAGCGACTCGCCGGAGGTATCGAGGCTGATGATGCACAGATCGTCGTCGATGCGCGCCTTGACCACCAGGTCGGCCTTTGGATCGATGGGCGCGCCCAACACCTCGCGCAGCGCCGTCTCGATGCGCTGCGCGGCGGCCTTGTCGTGATAGATCCGCGAGGCATGACACGCAGCCTCGACCCGCAGGGGCACATCCGGTCGCAGCACGGCCGCCCAGTCCACCTTGCGCGCCCGCTTGTCCAGCTGCGCCAGATGCAGCGCGCGGAATTCCGCGATGCGCACCAGCACCCGGCTGGCGCTGCGCAGCACCAGATTGGCGCGCCAGACCTCAGCCCAGCCGCCGCGCGCCTCGACCCCGCCATGCACCGGCGTCACCCCCTGAAACCCGGCGGCGCGGGCCTCGGCGGCAACGGTGGCTTCCAGCCCGGGGGCGGCGACGAAGAAAAGCGGCAGATCCTGTTCCATCCCGCCCGC
This sequence comes from uncultured Paracoccaceae bacterium, assembly GCA_937907485.1. Lineage (GTDB taxonomy): Bacteria > Pseudomonadota > Alphaproteobacteria > Rhodobacterales > Rhodobacteraceae > Pararhodobacter. The sequence continues at coordinate 1,722 of CALESR010000116.1, forward strand.
ATAGCGCGAAAGCGGCGGGGCTGCGAGGGACTTTGCATCACCGCGCCACCCGTGCTAGGGCGCGCTGAACAGCGGGAGTGTCGCCATGACGGTGGATGTGGGAATCATCATGGGCAGCCAGTCGGACTGGCCGACGATGCGCGAGGCCGCCGCAATCCTCGACGAATTGGGCGTGAGCCACGAGGCGCGGATCGTCTCGGCCCACCGCACGCCCGACCGGCTGTGGGACTACGGCAAGACCGCTGTGGCGCGGGGCCTGAAGGTCATCATTGCCGGCGCAGGCGGGGCGGCGCATCTGCCCGGCATGATGGCGTCGAAAACCCGTGTGCCGGTGATCGGCGTGCCGATCCAGACTCGCGCGCTGTCCGGTGTGGACAGCCTCTATTCCATCGTGCAGATGCCAAAGGGGTATCCGGTGGCGACCATGGCCATCGGTGGCGGCGCCAATGCCGGGCTGATGGCGGCACAAATTCTGGCGATGAGCGACCCGGCGCTGGCCACCCGCGTCGATGCCTGGCGCGCAGCGCTCAGCGACTCGATCCCGCAGGAGCCCCGCGATGACTGACCCCCTGCAACCCGGCGCCTGCATCGGCATTCTGGGCGGCGGCCAACTGGGCCGGATGCTGTCGGTAGCGGCCTCGCGCCTCGGGCTGCGCTGCCACATCTATGACCCGGGCGCCAATCCACCCGCCGGGCATGTGGCGGAAAAGGTGACGACAGCGGACTGGGACGACGAGGCAGCCCTGCGCGCCTTTGCCGCCTCGGTTGATGTCATCACCTATGAATTCGAAAACATCCCGACCGCCACGCTGGACCTGCTGGAAAGCCTGCGCCCCGTGCACCCGAACCGTCGCGCCTTGGCGATCAGCCAGGACCGGCTGAGCGAAAAGGACTTTCTGACCGGGCTGGGCCTGACCACGGCCCCCTATCGCGATATCCCCGATCTTGCGGCGCTCGACGAGGCGCTTGGCCAGTTCGGCACGCCTGGTATCCTGAAGACCCGCCGCCTCGGCTATGACGGCAAGGGCCAGACGCGGGTCACGGACCCCGCCATGGCCGGGACAGCCCTGCAGACGCTCGGCGGTGCCGAAGCGATCTATGAGGGCTTCGTGACCTTCACGCATGAGGTCTCGGTGATCGCCGCCCGCGGCCTGACCGGCGAGGTCGCCTGCTATGACCCCGGCGAGAACGTGCATGTCGACGGCATCCTGCGCACCACGACAGTGCCCGCCCGCCTGTCGAACGCCCAACGCACCGACGCCGTGATCCTCGCCGGTCGCATCCTGAACGCGCTCGATTATGTCGGCGTGCTGGGGGTGGAACTCTTCGTGACGGCCAAGGGTCTGGTGGTGAACGAAATCGCCCCGCGTGTCCACAACTCGGGCCACTGGACGCAAGCGGGCTGCGCGGTGGACCAGTTCGAACAGCACATCCGCGCCGTGGCGGGCTGGCCGCTGGGCAACGGCGCAAGGCACGCCGACGTGGTGATGGAGAACCTGATCGGCGAGGATGTCGCCCGCGTGCCCGCCCTGTCGCGCGAGGCCGATGTCCAGATCCACCTCTATGGCAAGGGCGCCCCGCGCCCCGGCCGCAAGATGGGCCACGTCAACCGTATCCAGCGCCCCTGACGACCCGGGACGGGGGGCGCTGCCCCCCGGTCGCCGTTTCGGCGACTCCCCCTGGGATATTTAGAGAGCAAAGAGAGGGAGCGCGCGATCGTGCCCCATCT
>CALESR010000117.1 GCA_937907485.1 uncultured Paracoccaceae bacterium
GTCCATGCGCTGCGGCACGCGCGTGAACCGCCTTCATGCGTTCGGCGATGGTGGCCTTCGGCTCGGGCCACATCAAATAGACGTCGCATTGCGCCCCGCAAAGTTCGAGCGCATCGGGGGAATAGCCGCCGAAATACAGCAGCGGCCCGCCGTTTTGCTGATAAGGGCGCGCAGGGTCAGTGCTCAGACCCTTGAAATTGTAGAACTCGCCTTCGTAGTCGATCGTTTCGCGTGTCCAAGCCTGACGAAGGATCTGCACAACCTCATGGCTGCGGCGATAGCGCAGGGCACTGTCGGCCACCTCGCCAGGGAAATCCGACGAAATGACATTCAGTGTCAGCCGTCCCTTGAGCATGTGATCGAGCGTTGCCACGGTGCGCGCCAGCATGACGGGATGCAACTCGCCGCAGCGTATCGCCGCCAGAAAGTTCATCGTGCTGGTCAAGGGCGCCATTCCGGCGACAAAGCTCAGCGTGTCCTGCCCAACCTGATAGGACGAGGGCGCCAGAATGTTGCGAAATCCCAGCCTCTCGGCAGTCAGTGCGATGTCGCGGCAATGCTCCCAACTGGACCGCAGCGCGCCATCCGGCACCCCGAGATAGGCGTAATCATCCGAACACAATGCCGAGAACCAGGACACCTCGAGCGCGTCGAGGTCCGGCGAGGTGACGGGAACAACGGGTCCGTTCATCGAGTCCTCCGGTGATTTTCCCCCTTGCCTAGCACTGGGAATAGTATGCATCAATAGTGTATCAATTCGGAGACCCCATGTCCGCCCCGCTGCCAAAGCACATCGAGATCGCCGAGGCACTGATCCGCCGCATCGGCGCCGGCCTGATGGCCGACGGTGTGCGGCTCGCCCCAGAGCGGGCGATGGCCGATGAATGGGGCGTCGCGGTCGGCACCTTGCGCAAGGCGCTGGCAATTCTGGAAACCCAAGGGCTGCTGGTGCGGCGGCAGGGGTCGGGCAATTATGTCCGCCACCGGCCCGGCGTGCGGTCGGTCTATGGGCTTTTCCGCCTGGAACTGGCCACCGGCGGCGGGCTGCCCACCGCGCAGATCCTGTCGCTGAACCGGTTGCCGCGCACGACCGGCGTGCCCGGCGAGGACCTCGCTTGGCGCATCCGCCGGCTGCGCCGGCTCGATGCGCTGCCGGTCGCTGTCGAGGAGATCTGGTATCTCGGCCCCGGCGAACTGACACAGGATACGCTGTCGGACAGTCTCTATCGCAGTTGGCAAGAGCTCTTCGGCCTTGAGGTCACGCAGGTCGAGGACCGCGTGGGCCTCGCCCCACTGCCCGATTGGGCACCCGACGAATTGGCCCGGATGGCCGGGCATATCGAGCGCCGAACTCTCGGCGTTGGCGGCCTGATCGAGTTTTCATGGACATGGTTCGATGCGGGCCGCGCTCGGTTCGTTTCGCGGGCAGGAGGGTGAATTGCAGCAGGTAAACTATGGCCTGATCGGTTGCGGCATGATGGGCGGCGAGCATATCCGCAACCTCGCGCTGGTCCCCGGCGCACGGCTGAGCGTGGTCTATGACCCGGTGCGCGCGCAGGCCGAACAGGCAGCGGCCGAGGCGGGCGGTGCCTTTGTCGCAGACAGTCTTGACGCGCTGTTGCGCTTCCCCGCCCTTGATGCGCTGGTGATCGTCAGCCCCAATCACCTGCATGTGCCGCAGTTGCAGGCGATTGCGGCCTATGTCGGCGCCGGGAGCCGCGCGCTGCCGATCCTGTGCGAAAAGCCGCTTTACACCGACCCCGCGCAGGCCCTCTGGATCGACGAATTCCGCCGCACCTATCCCGCGCCGGTCTGGGTGGCGATGGAATACCGCTATATGCCGCCGGTCGCTGCGCTGGTCGAACAGGCGCCCGCTGCCACCGGCGGCATCAAGATGCTGACCATCCGCGAGCACCGCTTTCCCTTCCTGCCAAAGGTCGGCGACTGGAACCGGTTCAACCGCAATTCGGGCGGCACCTTCGTCGAAAAGTGCTGCCATTTCTTCGACCTGATGCGCCACATCCTGCACGATGACCCGGTCCGCGTGATGGCATCGGGCGGGCAGGCGGTAAACCACCTGCACGAGGCCTATGACGGCGAGACGCCGGATATCTGGGACCACGGCTATGTGCTGATCGATTTCAAACGCGGCGCGCGGGCGATGTTGGAACTGTGCATGTTCGCCGAAGGGGCCCGCTATCAGGAAGAGATCTCGGCGGTTGGCCCCTTGGGCAAGATCGAGGCCCGAGTGCCTGGCCCAGGCCGCTTCTGGCCGGCGCATCTGGGCGCGGCACCGGTGCCCGAACTGATCGTGTCACCGCGCAACCCCAAAGGCCCGCAAGTGCTCCCCATTCCGGTCGATCCGGTGGCGTTGGCGGCAGGCGATCACAACGGCTCGACCTTCTACCAACATCTGAAATTCAACGCGGTGGTGCGGGGTCAAGAACAGGTCGAGGTCACGTTGCACGACGGCGCGATGGCCGTGCGCATGGGTATGGCGGCGCAAGACAGCGCCCGCAGCGGTCAGGCGATTGTGCTATGACGCCTGCCCGTTATCGCGCCAGCCACCCGCCATCGACCGCAAGGATCGTGCCGTGAATGTAATCGGACGCCGGGGCCGACAGGAACACCGCCGCCTCGGCGATGTCCTCGGGCCGTCCCCAGCGCCCGGCGGGGATGCGCGACAGGATGGCGGCCGAGCGTTCAGGATCGGCGCGCAGGGCCTCGGTGTTGTTGGTCTCGATATAGCCCGGCGCGATGGCGTTGACGTTGATGCCGCGTGCCGCCCATTCGTTCGCCAGAATCTTGGTGAGCCCCGCAACCCCGTGTTTCGACGCGGTATAGGCGGGCACCCGAATGCCACCCTGAAACGACAGCAGCGAGGCCACGTTCACCACCTTGCCGCGCCCACCACGGGCAAGAACCGCCTTGGCAAAGGCCTGCGCGGTAAAGAAAACCGCCTTCAGGTTCACGTCCATCACCGCATCCCAGTCGGCCTCGGTATAATCCAGACTGTCGGCGCGGCGGATGGTGCCCGCGTTATTGACGAGGATATCCACGGGCTCAGCGGCAAAGGCATCGCGCGCCGCCAACGGGTCGGACAGGTCCAGCGCCAGCCCCCTGCCCTGCCCGGCCAGCGCGGTCAGTGTCTCGATTGCCGGCCGGCGCGAGGCGACGATCACCTGCGCCCCCGCGCGTCCGAGCGCCAGTGCAATGGCCTGTCCGATGCCGGTATTCGCGCCGGTCACCAGCGCGGTCTTGCCCTCGAGGCGAAAGGGGTCGGTCATGGGCTACTCCTGATTTGGGCCGGTCGAGGCGCGCTCGACAATCCGGCAAGCAAGTTCCACGCGCCGGGGGGGCGCATCGGGCAGGGTCACGGCATCGCGCAGCAGGTCCATTGCGGCGGCGCCAATGGCCCGCATCGGGATTTCGATGGCGCTGAGGGGCGGCGATTGCAGATCGCATTGCGGCAAGCCGTCAAAGCCCATGACGCTGACATCCTGAGGGACGCGGATACCGGCCTCGGCCAGGCCGATCAGCGCGCCGATGGCGAGGCTGTCACCCGCCGCCAGCACTGCGGTAAAATCACGCGGACCGCGCGCCAACCGGGCCTTGATGGCAGCGGCGGCCAGATCGGGGCGCCAGTCGGCGACCTCTTCGACCAGATCGGCGGGCAGGCCTTCGGCCGTCAGGCGTTCGGCCCAGCCTTCGCGCCGCCGCGCGATGGTGCGCCGCCCCGGACGGGTCAGAAACAGGATGCGCCGATGCCCCAAGGCAATCAGCCGGTCGGTTGCCAGCGCCGCAGCCGTGCGGTTGCAGGGCGCGACCGAGCTGAGGCGCATGCGCGGATCGTCGGCGTTGACCAGAATCACCGGCTTGCCCAGATCGGCGGCAGCGGCGATCTGGGCGTCGGTCTCGGGTGTCAGCACGAGGTATCCTGCTGCGTCATCATCGGGGCGAAAGGTGTCGGCAAAGGGCTCGGCCATTGCGCGCACCTCGAGACTCATGCCCAGAACCGCCGCGCGCTCGCGCAGGCCCTCCAGCACATGCAAGGTGAACTGACTGCGCGCCGCATCAACCAGCGCGGCCCGGCTGGCGATCAGGATTGCCCGCCGCCCGGCCAGCCCCGAGGGCATCGCATAGCCCAAGGCCAGCGCCGCCTCGCGCACTTTCAGCCGCACATCGTCACGCACGCCCGGCTGATCGGCCAGCACGCGGCTGACCGTCGCCACCGAGACGCCGCAGCGCCCCGCCAGATCCTCCATTCGCACCCGCTTGCTGCTCATCGCCGCCTCCAACCGTCAATCTGCAAAATTTTTGCAAAGCTTGCAAATGATTTTCCTCGCCGTATCGTTGCGACGGGGAGGAAAACCATGCTGGACGATTCGCAGATCCGGGCAAAGCTGGACCGTCTGGTCGCCGGGATGACCGCCTTGCAGGATGATGGGCGCTTTGATGAGCCCAACCTCGACGGCACCAAGGGCGATTACATCAGCTTTTCCGCCTGGGAATGGCCGCAGGGCGTCGGCCTCTATGGCCTTGCGCGGCTGTGGATGCAGACCGGGGAACCGGCACTGCAAGCGATGCTCGAGGACTGGTTCGAGGGGCACCGCCAGCGCGGCCTGCCCAAGCTGAACGTCAACACCACCGCACCGATGCTGGCGCTCAGCCTGCTTTGGGCGCAAAGCCGCGATCCGCGCTGGCAACCGCTGCTGCAAGATTGGGCCGAGCGGGTGATAAGCGACGCGCCGCGCACGGCCGAGGGTGGGTTTCAGCACGATGTTTCCGACAAGATCAACGACGGGGAGCTGTGGGACGACACCCTGTTCATGGTGGCGCTGTTTTTGGCGTCCTATGGGCAGGCGAGTGGCCAGCGCGCCTTGATCGACGAGGCGCAGCACCAGTTCCTGCTCCACGCGCGCTATCTGTGCGACACTGAAACGGGGCTGTGGTTCCACGGCTGGAGTTTCGCGCGGCGGGACAATTTTGCCCGTGCCCGCTGGGCGCGTGGCAATGCCTGGATCACTGCAGGGCTGGCCGATCTGCCGGACCTTTGCACGCTGGACCCGGCGACCGGCCGATTCCTCGACGGCGTGCTGAACGCGCAAATCGACGCCTTGCTGTCGCTGCAGACCGACGATGGCGCCTGGCGCACCCTGCTGGACGATCCCACCTCGTACAAGGAAACCAGCGCCACTGCCGGTATTGCCTATGGCCTGATGAAAGCCGCACGCACCGGGCGGGCCGGGCCTGAGGCGGCGCAGGCCGGGCGGCGCGGGCTGGCCTATGTCATGGGGCAGATCGGCGCCGATGGTGTGGTCGGCGGCGTCAGTTATGGCACCCGGATGGGCCACGACCTGCAATTCTATCGCGATATCCCGGTGCAGCCGACAGGTTATGGCCAGTCGCTCGCCATCCTTTGCCTGACAGAGGCCCTGCAACGATGATTACCTGGACCACGCGTTTCGGCGGATCGCCCGCCGCCATCGATCGCATGACGACCGCCGACCTGCGCGGCGAATACATGGTCGAGGGTCTTTTCCAGCCGGGTCAGGCCCGCATGGCCTATACCCACGTCGACCGCATGGTGTTGGGTGGCATCGTCCCGATGGAGCCGATCGCACTTGGCGACGGGGCCGAGGTGGGGACGCCCCACTTCTTTGACGCGCGCGAGGCCGGGATTGCCAATCTGGGCCATCATCTTGGCACGATCACCGTGGATGGCGTGGTCTTTGCGCTGGCGCCGCGCGATGTGTTGTATGTTGGACGCGGCGCGAAGGATGTCGTGCTGGCATCGGAAGATCCGGCGCACCCGGCGATGTTCTATCTCAACTCGGTTCCCGCCGGGGCTGACCACCCTCACCGCCTGATCCGTCAAGCCGAGGCCAAACCGGTGACCTTTGGCGAGGCCGCCCGTGCCAGCCTGCGAACGCTGCGGATGTATATCCATCCCGAGGTGGCGCCGTCGTGCCTGCTGCTCATGGGCATCACCGACCCCGCGCCCGGCAACGTCTGGAACACCATGCCGCCCCACTTGCACGAGCGACGGATGGAGGCCTATCTTTATTTCGACATGGCCGACGCCGACCGCGTGGTGCATCTGATGGGCCGCCCGGACAACACCCGGCACCTGATGGTCGCCAGCGGCGACGCCATCCTGTCACCCGCCTGGTCGATCCACATGGGCGCAGGCACCGGGCCCTATGCCTTTGTCTGGGGGATGACCGGCGAAAACCAGGTCTATCAAGACGTCTCGCCCGTTGCGGTCAAGGATCTGAAATGACACGGCTTTCACGCCCCCTGTCCCCTGGCCAGCCCGTCACCCTGTGGCGGCATTCGGCAATCACCGAGGCGATGTTCGACGTCCCCGAACGTCCGATGAAGGGCGCGATGGACCCGTTCTTTTTCCTGACCAAGGAAAAGAACTTCATCCCGCACGAATACCCCTGCCGCACCGATTTTGCCGAGCTCTACCGGGGCAATCGTCCGGATGAGCGCGCCACAGCCACACCTGAAACCGTATGGTTGGGCTTTGGCTCGCCCCGGTTGGATCTGTCGGGCTTTTGGTTCCGCGCCACCCGGCTGGCGGCCCGCGCCGAGACGCTGATCCGCGCGCAGACGGCCGGCGTGGCGCGTCTGCGGCTGGCCACCTGCGGCGGCGCGATCCTGCGGGTGAATGGCGCCGAGGTGCTGTGGTCGGCGGCCTATCAGCGCAACTATGAGGGCGAGGTCGAGGGCGAGGTGGCGCTGCGAGCGGGTGAGAACCGGATCGAAGTGTTCTTTGACGATCTGGCCGAGCGTGACACCCGGTTCTACATCCAGCTTGATTACCTCGGTGGCCCGCTTGCCGATCAGGCAATCCCTGTCGACTGCACGGCAGCGCAGGCGCAGGCCGTTGAAACCGCGCTCAACACCTTCCACTTTCCGCGCAGCACGCACGATGGCGTGCCGGTCGTGTTGCGCCTGCCCGCCCCGCTGGGCATCTCGGCGCGTGCAGACATCCGGATCGAGGGCGATTTCATGTCGCACGATCCCTTCCCGCCGATCCGCCTCGAACTCGGCCCGGACACGACAGCCCTGGATCTGGGCAACGCCAATGACCTGCCCGGCGATTTCCGCCATGTGGCCGTTCATCTGACGGTGGGCGGCTTTACCGCCGGACGGGTTTACGGGACCGAGATCGCCCACGCGGGCAAACAGGGCCCCGCCCCTACGACACAGGACGCACGCATCCTCGAGACTCTGCGCGCGGTTGCCACGGGTGGCGAGGCGGATACCGTGACCGCCATTGCCCGGTTGGCACTTGGCGACGGCGGCGCGCAGACGAGGGCGATGATCGACGCGGCCCTGACGCGAATCGACGCCTGCTGGGACTGTGCCGATTTTGCGCTGGTGCCGCTGCTGTGGTGCCGCACCCGCTGGCCGGACTTGCTTGGCCCCGAATTCAGCGCGCGCATCGACCGCACGATTCTGGGCTATCGGTATTGGATGGATGAGCCGGGCAACGATGTGCAGTGGTATTTCTCGGAAAACCACGCCCTCCTGTTCCACACCGCCGCACATTTGGGCGGGGCCTTGCTGCCCGGGGAAACCTTTGTGCGCTCCGGCCGCACCGGCGCCGAACACTCGCACGTCGGCGCCGAGCGCCTGCGCGCCTGGTTCGATCATTTTGAAAAATGGGAGATGGCCGAGTTCAATTCGGCGCCATATTTCCCAATCGATCTCAAGGGTTTGACCGCGATCTACGCCCTTTCTCCGGATGCCTCGCTGCGCGAGCGCGCGCGTCGGGGCATTGCCCGGCTGGTCGAAATTGTCGCCAACTCGGCGCATCAAGGTGTGCTGACAGCGGCGCAGGGGCGCAGTTATGAGCACACGCTCAGAGGCACCACGACGCTGGAGCTGTCCGCCATCGGACGGCTGCTTTGGGGCACCGGCAGCTTTGGGGCAAGGTTCCACGCCACGCCGCAACTGGCGTTGTGCCTGCGCGACCACGGGCTGAACCTGCCGAACCTGTCCACCCGCGCCAGCCTGAGCGGCGACCAGGCGCAGGAATGGTGCTTTGCGCAGGGCGAGGGCTGCTTTGCCCGGCTCTATCACTACAAGAGCGCCGATCACGCGATGGGCTCGACTGTGGCTTATCGCTGGGGTGACTGGGGCTATCAGGAGACCCTGATCCACGCCCGGCTGGGACCAAACCCCGCCGCGCAGATCTGGATCAACCAACCGGGTGAGGTGATCCATTCAGGATATGGTCGGCCCAGCTACTGGGGCGGCTCGGCCTCGGTGCCGCGCGTGCAACAATACCGAGATCTGGCGGTCGTGCGGTTTGACGGCGTGCCGCCGCAACCCGACTTCACGCATTGCTGGTTCCCGGCGCCGGATTTCGACAGTGCGCAGGTGCTGGGCGATACCGCGCTGGCGCAGGCGGGCGGGGCACATCTCATGCTGCGTGCCTCGGGCCCGCTGGATGCTGTGGCCAGCGGCCCGACGGCAGGACACGAGTTGCGACTGGCCGGGCGACAGGGCTGGTGGCTGGTGCGGCTGGGATCGCGCGCGCTGCATGGCGAGCCCATGGCCTTTGCCGGACGGTTTGCCGCGCTATCTGTGCGCGACGAGGAGGAGGGCGTGATCGTGGTGGAGGACCCCGATTACGGCACGGTGACGATGCACGCCAATGGCGACATCGAGGCCGAAGGGCGCCGGTTATCGGCGCAATCGTTGAACGTCGAGGGTCTGCGCACCAGTCTGCCGCGCGGCGCCCTCAACCCATGAGACGGCACAGGGCGGCAAAGGCCGACCCGCAAACGGGAGGAGTGAACATGAAGAAAATCTGGCTCGGGGCCTCGATCCTGGCATTGATCGCCGGGACCGCAAGCGCCCAGCAAACCGAAGTCCGCGTGATGTGGTATTCGGACGGCGTCGAAGGCGAGGTCATCGCCGATCTCCTGTCGCGCTTCGAGGCGGCGAACCCGGATATCGACGTGGTTCTCGACAACGTCGCGTATCAGGTGATTCAAGAGCAACTGCCGGTGCAACTGGCTTCGGGATCGGGCCCGGATATCGCCCGCGTCACCAACCTCAAGGCTCAGGCCGAGCATTGGCTGGACTTGCGCCCCTATGTCGCCGACGCGGCCTATTGGGACACCAATTTTGGCGACCGCTTCGACTGGATGCGCCCTGACGGTTCGACCGCGATCCCCGGTTTCATGACCCAGCTCACGCTGGTCGGCGGCTTTGCCAACGCCACTCTGTTCGAGCAGGCGGGCGTCGCCCTGCCCGGCCCGACCGCAACCTGGGACGAATGGATCGAGGCGTCGCGTCAGGTCATGGTCAGCCAGGGCCTGCCCGCGGCCTTTGCGATCGACCGTTCGGGCCACCGGATTTCGGGGCCCAATGCCTCGTTCGGCGCCAACTATATCGGCGCAGATGGCCTGCCCGCCCCGGTCGATGAGGGCACAATGGCCTTTATCGGCCGTCTGGTCGACTGGACCGCGCAGGGCCTGATGCTGCCCGAAACCTGGGTTTCGGCCGCTGGCACCACCTATCGCGCCGCCGCTGACGATTTTGCCAACGCTCAAATCCCGTTCTACTATTCGGGCTCGTGGCAGGTGGCGAACCTGTCCACCAAGATCGGCGATGCCTTCGACTGGGTTGCCACCGGCTCGCCCTGCGGCACCGCGGGTTGCTCTGGCCTTGCGGGCGGTGCGGCACTGGTTGCCGTGCGCTATACCCAGCACCCCGAGGCCGTGGCGCGCGTGATGGACTATCTCGCGTCCGAGCCGGTCGTGCGCGAATTCACCGAGCGCACGCTGTTCCTGCCGGCGCATGCCGGGATCGTCGCGGCGGGTGGGCTGAACTTCCAGTCGGCCGACCCGAACGTGCCGCCCGCGCTGTCGCGCTTTGTCGAAGCCTCGGGCGAAACCCTGCCCGCCGCTGACGCCCTGCCCGCCTGGCGTTGGGCCAACACCTATTATGGCGCGCTGGTCACCCGGGTCAGCCAGGTCATGGCAGGCGAGCTGACGCTGGAGCAGGCGCGCGAGTTGATCGACCGCGACATCGCCGATCAGGTCGCGGCGGCGCGCTGAACAATGGCAGGGTTTGCATCCCTGCTGGGACGAGCGGTGACCTCACCGCTCGTCCTGATCGCCCGGGCACTGGACCCGGCCCTGCGCCTTTGGCAGCGCCGCACCGGGCTGGGCGGGATGGCGGCCTTTTTCCTGCTGCCCAACATGGCGGTGTTTGGCGTCTTCGTCATCGTGCCCTTGGTGCTGAACTTCGCCTATTCGCTGACCGGCGGGGCCGAGATTCTGCTGGGCGACCGCCGCTTTGTCGGGCCCGAACAATACGGGCGGCTGCTGGAGTGCCAGAACTATCTGGTGCCGCTGACCTGCCGCGAGGATCAATTCTGGAACGCGGTGCAGAATACCGCGATTTTCGTCACCTTTCAGGTCAGCCTGATGGTGACGGTGGCAATGATTACCGCGCTGATCCTGAATCGCGCCATTCCCGGTCGTGCCTTTTTCCGCGCTGTCTTCTTTTTTCCCGTGCTGTTGTCGCCGGTTGTCGTCGGTCTGATCTGGCGCTGGATTCTGCAGCGCGAGGGTCTCCTCAATCTTATCGTGACCTCCCTGGGCGGTGACCCGGTGGTCTGGCTGAATGATCGCTTCTTCGCCTTTGCCGCAGCCATTGGCGTCAGCACTTGGGCGCATATGGGGTTCTTTACTTTGATCCTGCTGGCCGGCCTGCAGGCGATCCCAAAGGACCTCTACGAGGCCGCCGAGATGGATGCGACGCCCCCTGCACGCGTGTTCTGGCGCATAACCTTGCCGCTGCTGGGGCCGAATCTGGCCGTCGTGCTGGTGCTGGCACTCATCCGCGGCATCCAGATCTTTGACGAGGCCTATGTGCTGACCGGCGGCGGCCCCGGCACGGCGACAATGTTCATCACGCAATACATCTACGAGGTCGGATTCGCCTCGATCCTGCGCAATCCGGGGTTGGCGGCGGCGGCCTCGATCCTGATGGGCGCGGTGCTGGTGGTGCTGACGCTGGTGCAACTGGGCCTGTCGAAACGGGCGGAAAGGGCGCGCGAGCGATGAGCACGGTTTTCGCCTTTCTCACTCGGCGCCGGGGCCATGGCGGGCGCTGGCACTGGACCGACATCGCCAGCTGGGTCTGGCTGGTGCTGGGCACAATTGTCATGTTCGGCCCGGCACTGTGGCTGGTGTCGTCGTCGCTGAAAGGCCCGGCACAACTGGCCGAGTTTCCACCGACCCTGCTTCCCTATGTGCAAGAGGTCGCGATGGTCGAAGGCCATGACGCGCCCCTGCCCCTGTTCGCCGTCACCCTGCCCGACGGTTCAACCCGCGTGATGGCGCAACTTCGCCGCGTCGGCGCCAATGCCCAGATGATCGACCCGGCCAACCCGGCCGAGCGCGTCAATGTCCCCATCGCCAATCGCGCGCCCGTGCGCCATGTCGGCATTGCGGCGTCCAACTATGTCGATCCCTTCCTCGCCTTCGATTTCCTGCGCTATCTGTGGAACTCGGTCTTTGTCACCACCGCCGCCACGCTGCTGACACTGTTGACCAACTCCATGGCGGCCTTTGCGCTGTCGAAATACCGCTTTCGCGGCCGCGACGCGGTGCTGCTGGTGATCGTCGGCACGCTGATGGTGCCGCTCAGCGTGATTCTGGTGCCGCTGTATTCCGTCGTCAGCGCGACGGGGCTGCTCAATTCCCTTTGGGGGGTGATCCTGCCCACCATCGCCACGCCGACCGGGGTTTTCCTGTTGCGCCAATACATGCTGACCATCCCTGACGACCTGATTGAGGCCGCGCGGATGGACCATGCTTCGGAATGGCAGATCTATTGGCGCATCATCCTGCCGCTGACCGCGCCCGCGCTGGCGGTTTTGGCGATCTTTTCGGTAGTCTGGCGCTGGAACGATTTTCTCTGGCCGCTGATCGTGCTGTCGCGGCGCGAGCTTTACACCCTGCAGATCGGCCTCAACACCTATGCGGGTGAGTTGAACGTGCAGTGGCACTACATTCTGGCGATGACCGTGGTGACGATGATCCCCGTGGTTCTGGTCTTCATCTTTCTGCAACGCTTCATCACCACCGGCATTGCCGGTGCCGGTGTGAAATAAGGGGGGCCCATGGGCAGCATCGCACTGAAGGGCATCCGCAAGAGTTTCGGCGCGGTCGACGTGATTCATGGCGTCGATCTGGAGATTGAAAAGGGCGAGCTGGTGGTGTTTGTCGGCCCCTCAGGCTGTGGCAAATCCACGCTCTTGCGGCTGATTGCCGGGCTGGACAGGCCAACTTCGGGCCGTATCGAGATCGACGGCCGCGATGTCACCGAGGCCGGTGCCGCCGATCGTGGGCTGGCGATGGTGTTCCAGTCCTATGCGCTCTATCCGCACATGACGGTGCGTCAAAATCTCAGCTTTGGCCTCGAAAACACCAAGATGCCACGCGCCGAGATCACCGCCCGTGTCGCCGAGGCCGGAAAGATGCTCGAAATCACCGAGTTGATGGAACGCCGGCCGACCCAGCTTTCCGGTGGCCAGCGCCAGCGGGTCGCCATTGGCCGGGCGATTGTCCGCAACCCGACGGCCTTCTTGCTGGACGAGCCTCTCTCGAACCTCGATGCCGAGTTGCGCGGCACGATGCGCGCCGAACTGGCGGCGCTGCATGACCGGCTGGCGACAACGATGATCTATGTCACCCATGACCAGATCGAGGCGATGACCCTGGCCGACCGCATCGTCGTGCTGCGCAAGGGCAAGGTCGAGCAGGTCGATACCCCCCTCAACCTGTTCAACCGCCCGGCCAATCTGTTCGTCGCGGGCTTCATTGG
>CALESR010000118.1 GCA_937907485.1 uncultured Paracoccaceae bacterium
GCATGGGCGGCCGCTGATCGCAGCAGGGCGCGGCCAGACAGAACAACGCGCCGGGGTTCACCCGGCGCGTTTTTGTCATGTCAAAGGGGTATGACGCTCAGCCAGCCTTGGCGCGGAAGGTGCGCATCAGGAAATCGGGCACATGATCGCCCATGCCGACCACCGGCGCATCCTCGCGGTTGCGCCCGCGCGGGCGGCGATCCTCACGGCGGTCGCCACGCCGATCCTCACGGCGATCATCGCGCCACTCGTCGCGCTTGACCGGCGCTGCGGCGACGGGTTCGGGCTGGGCGACCGGCGCGGCCACCGGGGCGATGACCTCAGGCGTCACGGCCTCGACCACAGCGGCCTCGAAGGGCTTGGTGTCGGCCTGCGCGTCATGCCGGTGATCGCGCGGCGCGCGGGTGCGGCTGCGCTCAGGGCGCTTGCGGTCGCCGCGCTCTGGACGGTCGGTGCGCTCAGGACGGGCGGCGATTTCGGCGACGGCGCTGTCAAAACCTTCCGGTGCAACCCCACGCGGCAGCGGTTTTTGCAGCAATTGCTCGATCGCGGCGAGGTATTTTTCATCCGACGGCGTGGCGATGGTAAAGGCCTTGCCCTTGCGCCCGGCCCGGCCGGTGCGGCCGATGCGGTGGACGTAATCCTCGGAATGCGAGGGGACGTCAAAGTTGAACACATGGCTGACGGCCGGAATATCCAGCCCCCGCGCCGCAACGTCCGACGCGATCAGCAGCCGCAGGCTGCCATCGCGGAAGCCGTCCAGCGTGCGGGTGCGCACCGACTGGTCAAGGTCGCCATGGATCGGCGCCGCGTCAAACCCGTGTTTCTGCAGCGATTTCGCCACCACATCCACATCCACCTTGCGGTTGCAGAAGATGATCGCGTTGGTGCAGGCCTCGCCCTCGGCGCGGATCAGCGCGCGCAGCAAGGCACGCTTTTCTTCGCCCGTGCGGTCACGCCGCGCCGGTTTCACCTCGATCAGCGCCTGTTCGATGGTCTCGGCGGTGGTCGCCTGACGGGCCACCTCGATCCGCACCGGGTTCGACAGGAACATGTTGGTGATGCGCTCGATCTCGGGCGCCATCGTGGCCGAGAAGAACAGGGTCTGCCGGGTAAAGGGCGTCATCTGGAAGATGCGCTCGATATCGGGGATGAAGCCCATGTCGAGCATGCGGTCGGCCTCGTCCACCACCATCACCTCGACGCCGGTGAGCAACAGCTTGCCGCGTTCGAAATGGTCCAGCAGACGGCCCGGCGTGGCGATCAGCACGTCGACGCCGCGGTCGATCAGCTTGTCCTGCTCGCTGAACGACACGCCGCCGATCAGCAACGCCTTGGTCAGCTTGGTGTTCTTGGCATAGGTGTCGAAATTCTCGGCCACCTGCGCCGCCAGTTCGCGCGTCGGCGCCAGAACGAGGCTGCGCGGCATCCGCGCCCGCGCCCGGCCCCGCATCAGGCGGGTGATCAGCGGCAGCACGAACGAGGCGGTCTTGCCGGTGCCGGTCTGGGCGATGCCCAGCACGTCACGGCCTTCCAGCGCTTCGGGGATCGCCTGCGCCTGGATCGGCGTGGGGGTTTCATAGCCGGCTTCGATAACAGCCTGCAGGACCTTCGGGTCCAGTTTGAGGTCGGAAAACTTGGTCATTTGCGTCCGTTGTTTGCGGCATCGGGCCGCAAGGGAAAAATGGGACGCCAGCCATTGCGCCCCGGCACGTTTCGGTCCGGCCCGGCGAATCCGCGGAGCCTGTGGCGCGCCTAGCGCAAAAGCACCCTGCGGTCAATCACGCTGTGGCCAAAGCCCCCGCAATGACCGGTCTGGCCGCCCGGAACGGGCCAATTATGGCCGAAATCTGGCGCATTAACCGAATTTGCCGTGGTTAATCCGCAATTAACCTTGGTTTCGCCGCGATGCGATCCAACCCCGGCCCCATTCCCCCCGCAGAACGGATCCAACGCGAAATCCGCGAAGGACCACCCTGATGAATGCCCGCGTTTCGATTGACACCAGCACACACGCTGCCATCGCCGCGGCCGAGGCCCTTGCCATGTTCCATACGCCCGTCCAAGTTGCCCTGCCCGCCCCGGCCCAGTTCGCCGCGGTGACCGACCTCATCAAGACCGTGTTTCATGTGCCCGCCGTCTCGGTGGCGCTGCATGGTCAGCCGGCGAATTCCGATCCGGGGGTCTACCGCTCGTTTCTGGAAATCCCGCTGGTCGAGGACGAGGCCGTGATCGGCAGCCTGCGCATCCTCGACACCGCCGAGCGGGCGTTTTCCGACCGCGATTGCCTGTTGCTGGAAGGGTTTGCCAAGCTGGTCGTCGATCAGGTCGGCCTGTGGAGCGAGGCCAGCCGCGACGTGCTGACCGGCGCTATGACCCGCCGGGCGTTCTCGGATGCGCTGCGCAAGACCTTTGCCGCCCGGGCGCGGGCCCGGGGCAAGGCCTCGCTGGTGCTGTTCGATCTGGACCATTTCAAGCGCATCAACGACACCTATGGCCATGCCGCCGGGGATGCCGTGCTGAAAACCGTCGCCCGCACCGTGCTGCGCGAACTGCGGGTCGAGGACAGTTTCGGCCGGGTCGGCGGCGAGGAATTCGCCATCCTGCTGGCCAATGCCGATGCCGACACCGCCGTCGAGATCGCCGAACGTGTGCGCCGCGCCATCGAGCGCGCGCCGATCCCCGGCCACGACGCGATCAAGGTCACCGCCAGTTTCGGCGTGGCGGAAATGACGGATTCGATCCTCGATGTCGAAGACCTCAGCGACCGCGCCGATGCCCAGCTTTACGAGGCCAAGGGCTCGGGCCGCAACCGCGTCTGCGTCGCGCTGGAGGCACTGCCGCTGGCCGCGGCGGTCAACTGACCGTCCAAGGATTTTCTTTGAACCCTGTGCGGGGTTCGCACGACCCATGACCATGCAGTGACGGGATCGGTGATCCCTCCCGCCCCCGGCACTGATGGATTGCGTTTCCCTCCCTGACTGCCGCGCCCCTTCAACCGGGCGCGGTTTTTTCTTTGAACCGGGCGGCACTGTGGCACGACCCACGGGCAAGACAGTCACAGGAGCCCGCCATGACCCGCCTTGCCCTCGCCCTCGCCACGCTGCTGACCCTGACGCTGAACGGCTCGCTGGCCGCCGCCTCGATGCCCGGCTGCGACGCGGCCTCGGTCTGCACCGTCTCGCTGCGCATGATGACCCCGCCGCCCGCACGCCCGGCCGACCTGCTGGCGGTCTGGGCGATGGCGCGGGTGATCCCGGTCGCCGGTCACCGCTGACCCTCGCGCCCGGCAAGAGGCCGCTGGCCGCCAGCGCAGGGACCGACTCGGCGCGCTGGGGTCCGCGCGCTCGCCTCGGCCATCCCCAAGGATCAGCGCCGCGCAGCTTGACCTGCGCGGCGCGTTGGCCTTGCCCGCCAGACCCTGTCCTCAGCAGCCGATCCGGCTCTTCACGATGGGTTCTTGATACTCAGCAGCCCCCAAGCCGCCCGTCTCGGACTCGGCCTCGCCCAAGTCGCGACCGACGCATCCCTCTTGCCCGGGCGGGCCAAAGTCCCAGTTGGGCATCCGGCCGGCCATCCAGGGCCAGTTGACATAGGCCTCGTCCTCGGCGGCCAAGGCCCCAGACGTGGGGACGATGGCAAAACCCGCAGCGACCACAGCCGCCGCACAGATCAGTGTCAAAACCCGTTTCATGGTCTGCTCCTGCTAACCCGGACCATCCTTTTGCCCGGATCAGGAGTCTAGCATGGCAGGCCAAGGCGCGCCGTGACCCAGCGCAATGACCCATGCCTCAACACCTTGTATACTATAAGGTTTTCAAAATCTCGCCAGCGCCGCGCGGGTTTCGTGCAACGCGCCCAGCGGGGTCTGCGCCCGCAGGTCCAGCGCCAGCGCCTGCGCGCGGCCCTGCAGGGCGCTGTCCTCCCACATCGCGGTCAGGGCGCCCAGCACCGCCTCGGCGCTGCGCTGATGGCGAGAGAGCACCCGATGCGCCCCGGTCCGCGCCGCGCCGCGGGCGTTGGCGGCCTGTTCGTTGTGCTGCGGCAGCGCCAGCATCGGGATCCCGGCCAGCATCGCCACCGCCGCCGTCCCCGCCTGCCCCGCGTTCAGCACCACGCGCGCCCGACGCACGATCTCGGGGATGGCCAGCGGCACCGGCGAGATCGTCAGGTTCGGATTGGCCGCCCGCAACGCCGCCGCCTGATCGGCCGGCAGGCCGGGCGCAACCAGCACCACCGGCAACGGCAGCCTGCGCAGCGCCTCGACGATGCCGGGCTCGGCGAATTCGCTGGTGGAGAGATAGGCAAAGACCACATCGCCCCGCCCCTCGGCCAGCGGCGGCGCGGTGTCCAGCGGCAGCAACAGGCGCTGGTCGCGCCAGTCCTCATAGGGGTCCCACAGGGCAAAGCCGCGCGCCAGCGGCAGGGTCGCGGTGTAAAGCTGGGCCAGCCGCTCCAGCGGCGGCCCGCCCAAGGGCGCGACGGCCTCGGAAATCAGCGCGGCGGTCTGGTCCTCGTCCAGCACCAGCCCGCCCGCCAGCGGTGCCATCAGCGGAAAGCGCGGCATGTCCGGCGGCGCAATGCCGATCGCCGTGCCCGTCACCACCGAGGCCACCCCCAGCGCCCGCGCCGCCAGCAGGGCCGAGGGCGCATAATCGGTCACCACCAGCGAGGCGCCGGTTTCCCAGATCAGGTCCTGCCAAAAGCGCACCTGCGCGCGCAGCCTCTCGACATTGCGAAAGCCGCGCCGCCCGATCCAGTTGGCCCAGCTATCGGCCCAAGGAACCGACCGCCCGCCCAGATCGGGCACGATGCCCAAGGGCCGCCCCGGCCGCGCCGCCAGAACCTCGCCGTCCGGGCGGCGCGCCATCACCGGCGCCTGACGCACCGAGGCGCAATGCAGGGCCAGCGCCGCGGCATGGTCCATCCGCGACAGCGCGGCGTGGCACTGGAACCGCCCAGCCAGCGCCTGCGCGACGCCGCCCAGGGTGACGACATGACCGCGCCCGTTGCCGGTCTCGCAGGCCAGCAACGCGGTCGGCAAACGGGGCCTTGTCATGACTGCGGCTCAGGCCAGCCCGAGGTCGCGCAGCTCCGCCAGCGCCAGATAGATCTCGAGGTCGAACGACCCGGCGGTCGAATCGCCGCAGTTGTCGCCGCCAGTGTCACCGCAGGTGTCGCCGCAGCCATCGTTTTCAGGCGCGGTATCCACGCCCAGACCCGGCGTGCTGGGGATGCTGGTGCCACGGTCGCCCAACTCGCAACCGGGCGTCGAGGCCCATTGAGCGGCCCAACTGCAATCACCACCCTGCGCGAGGGCGGGGCCGCCAATCGCGATGGACAGCGCAAGGGTCGAAGCGGAAAGAAGGATCGGTTTCATGTCAAATTCCTCATGATCGGGGGGACGTGAGGCATTGATACGGGCAAACACGATACGCCACTGTTCCCCATGATACAGGCAAACGGGACAATCGCCTAACGCGGACTGCAAATGCCCTGCAAAACCGGCGCGATGTGGACTTGGCAGGCGCCATGCGCTAAGGCCGCGCGCATGCTGGACACACACGCCCCCCTGCCGCCCCAAACCACCCCCGCCGAGATCCTCCGGCGCCGGACCTTCGCGATCATCTCGCACCCCGACGCGGGCAAGACCACGCTGACGGAAAAATTCCTGCTGTTCGGCGGCGCGATCCAGATGGCCGGTCAGGTGCGCGCCAAGGGCGAGGCCCGCCGCACCCGCTCGGACTTCATGCAGATGGAAAAGGACCGCGGCATCTCGGTCTCGGCCTCGGCGATGTCCTTCGATTTCGAAAGCTGGCGCTTCAATCTGGTGGACACGCCCGGCCACTCGGATTTCTCCGAAGACACCTATCGCACGCTGACAGCGGTCGACGCGGCGATCATGGTGATCGACGGCGCCAAGGGCGTCGAAAGCCAGACGCAGAAACTCTTCGAGGTCTGCCGCCTGCGCGACCTGCCGATCCTGACCTTCTGCAACAAGATGGACCGCGAGAGCCGCGACACCTTCGAGATCATCGACGAAATCCAGGAGGCGCTGGCCATCGACGTCACCCCGGCCTCATGGCCGATCGGCATGGGACGCGAGTTCATCGGCTGCTATGACATCCTGCACGACCGGCTGGAACTGATGGACCGCGCCGACCGCAACCGGGTGGCGGAAACCGTGGTGATCGACGGGCTCGATGACCCGAAACTGGCGCAACACATCCCCGCCGACCTGCTGACCAAACTGCGCGACGAGGTCGAAATGGCGCGCGAACTGCTGCCCGCCTTCGACCGCGCCTCGGTGCTCAATGGCTCGATGACACCGATCTGGTTCGGCTCGGCGATCAACTCGTTCGGCGTGCGCGAACTGATGCGCGGCATGGCGGAATACGGCCCCGCGCCGCAACCGCTGCCCACCGACAAACGCGACGTCTCGCCCGAGGAAGCGGCCGTCACCGGCTTTGTCTTCAAGGTGCAGGCCAACATGGACCCAAAGCACCGCGACCGCGTGGCCTTCGTGCGCCTCGCCTCGGGGCATTTCTTCCGCGGGATGAAACTGACCCATGTGCGGGCGGGCAAACCGATGGCGGTGACCAACCCGGTGCTGTTCCTCGCCGCCGACCGCGAATTGACCGAAGAGGCCTGGGCCGGCGACATCAT
>CALESR010000119.1 GCA_937907485.1 uncultured Paracoccaceae bacterium
GACAAACAAATACGCTGAAGGTTACCCCGGCAAACGCTACTATGGCGGCTGCGAGCATGTCGATGTGGTGGAACAGATCGCGATCGACCGCGCCAAAAAGCTGTTCGGCGCAGGCTTTGTCAACGTGCAGCCGCATTCCGGCGCACAGGCCAATCAGGCGGTGTTTCTGGCGCTGCTGCAGCCGGGCGACCGGATCATGGGGCTGAACCTTGCTCATGGCGGGCATTTGACCCACGGCTCGCCTGTCACCATGTCGGGCAAGTGGTTCGATGTGGTCAGCTATGAAGTGCGCGCCGACAACCAACTGATCGACATGGACAATGTGCGCGCAGTGGCGCTGGAGAAAAAGCCCAAGTTGATCATAGCCGGTGCCTCGGCCTATCCGCGCCACATCGACTTTGCCGCCTTCCGCGCTATTGCGGATGAGGTCGGTGCCTATCTGATGGTGGACATGGCGCATTACGCAGGCTTGATCGCAGCGGGGCAATACCCCGACCCGATGCCCCACGCCCATGTCGTGACGACGACCACGCACAAGACCCTGCGCGGCCCGCGCGGTGGCATGATCCTGACCAATGACGAGGCCCTGGGCAAGAAGTTCAACTCGGCTGTGTTCCCCGGCAACCAAGGCGGCCCGCTGATGCATGTGATCGCCGCCAAAGCCGTGGCTTTTGGCGAAGCTCTGGACCCGTCGTTCAAGGACTATGCAAAGGCCGTGATCGCCAATGCGCAGGCGATGTCTTCGGTGCTGGTAGAAGGTGGCCTTGGCATCGTATCAGGCGGCACGGATTGCCATATGGTTCTGGTCGACCTGCGTCCCAAGGGCGTGACGGGCAAAGCGGCAGAGGCCGCTTTGGAACGTGCCGGACTTACCTGCAACAAGAACTCGATCCCGTTTGACCCGGAAAAGCCGTTTGTCACATCGGGCGTGCGGCTTGGCACTTCGGCGGGCACCACGCGCGGCTTTGGCGTGGCCGAATTCCGCAAGGTGGGTTCGTTGGTGTTGCAGGTGATCGACGCACTGTCCGCCAATCCGGACGGCGATGCGGGGGTCGAGGCGGCGGTGCTGGCCGAGGTGCGGGCACTCTGTGCGGCGCACCCGATCTATGGCATGGGTGCCTGATCCGATGTTCCTGTCGGTCTTTGATATATTCAAGCTGGGCGTCGGTCCGTCATCGTCACACACGATGGGGCCGATGACCGCCGCCGCGCGGTTTCTGGATGATCTGCGCGGCGGGGCCGAAAAGATCCCCGGCGCAGGGCGACTGTCACGCCTCGGTGCCAGCCTGCATGGCAGCCTTGCCTTTACCGGCAAGGGGCACGCAACCGACCGCGCCGTTGTGCTGGGCCTTTTGGGGTTTCGCCCCGACACGCTGGACCCTGACGCTGCCGAAGCGCTGGAGGCCGCGGTGCGCAGCAGCGGGCGCATTGCGCCGCCAGGGTTGGGCGATCTCGCCTTTGATCCCGACCACGATCTAGTCTTCGACTACGGACCGCCACTGCCTGGCCACGCCAACGGGCTGATTCTGCGGGCCTATGACGAACGCGGCAATCCATATCTGACACAGACTTATTACTCGGTCGGCGGCGGCTTTGTCGTCACGGCGGCAGAGTTGGAGGCGACGAAGTCCGGCACGCTGCATGCGCAGAAGGCCGCCAAGGGCTATCCCTTTCCATTCGGTACGGCCCGCGAGATGCTGGCCATGGGCCAGAGCGCTGGCCTAAGCATCGCCGCGATGAAGCGCGCGAATGAGGTGGTGCATTCCGGCCCAAGCCTCGATGAGCGGCTCGATACGCTGTGGCAGGCGATGGATGCCTGCATCAGCCGGGGCCTGCGCAAGGACGGGATCCTGCCCGGTGGCCTGACGGTCAAACGCCGCGCCAAGGCGATCCACGAACAGCTCTTGGCCGAACGCGGGCAGAACCAGAGTCAGCCGCATGTCGCCAATGACTGGCTGTCGGTCTACGCCATGGCGGTGAACGAGGAAAACGCGGCGGGGGGCCGGGTTGTTACCTCGCCTACCAACGGGGCAGCGGGCGTGGTGCCTTCGGTGATCCGCTATTACCGTGACCATTGCATTGGGGCCACGCATGCGGGCATCCACACCTTCCTGCTGACCGCTGCCGCGATCGGCGGGTTGATCAAGCACAACGCCAGTATCTCCGGCGCCGAAGTCGGCTGTCAGGGTGAGGTGGGCAGTGCGGCGGCGATGGCCGCGGCAGGATTGTGTGCAGCACTTGGCGGCACCAACGAACAGGTGGAAAATGCCGCGGAAATCGCGCTGGAGCATCATCTGGGCATGACCTGCGACCCGGCGGCAGGCCTTGTTCAGGTGCCTTGCATCGAGCGAAATGGCCTCGGCGCAATCAAGGCGGTTTCAGCCGCCAGCCTGGCCCTGCGCGGCGATGGCACACACTTCATGCCGCTGGACAACTGCATCGAGACAATGCGCCAGACCGGTATTGACATGAACGTGAAGTATAAGGAAACCTCGACCGGGGGCCTTGCTGTCAACCTGCCAGAGTGTTGAGGGCCGGCGGAACCCCGCCGCATGTGCCGGCATCGCGGGCCACGATCGTGATGACCAATTCCGACCCAGCCCGCGCCGACCACAGCAGGAAATCTGGGTCAGTGT
>CALESR010000120.1 GCA_937907485.1 uncultured Paracoccaceae bacterium
CGCCATGGGTGTAAAGCACCGGCAGATGCGTCAGGCCAATGCCCGTCAGATGGGCTGCGGCAAAGATGCGGTTCGAAAGCTCGGCGATATCGGCATAGGCGCCACCCCCCGGTTGATGATGCACATAATGGAACTCGCCAACGGCAGCATACCCGGCTTCTTGCATTTCCATGAATACAAGCGCGGCAATGGCCTCCATCTGCTCGGGCGTCAACCGGTCCAGAAAGCGGTACATCAGATCGCGCCAAGTCCAGAAACTGTCACGGCCCGCAATGCGGTGTTCGGTCATGCCCGCCATGGCGCGTTGGAAGGCATGACTATGCAAGTTTGAAAGTGCAGGAAGAAGCGCCGACACTCGAGAATCGCCGGGTTGCGGTGCCGCTGCTTTGGCCACCTTGGTGATATGCCCATAGGCCACGGTGATCCTGACCTGTTCGGCCCATCCGTCGGGCAGTAAGGCGCGTTCTGCAAAAATCACGATGGCGACTCCTTATGTGTAGACATAATACTTATACTTGCATACATAACGACTCGGCAACACCTTTTCCGGAGCAAGTCACGTGCAGCAGCCTTCTGTCGTTCTGACCTCCCTTCGTGCGGCAACGATGCGTTCGGGGGCTGATCCTTATGGTTTGATCGAAGATGCGGCGATTGTTTTGGCTGGGGGCAAGATCGCATGGCTTGGGGTGCAGGCGCATTTGCCGGGCGACTACGCCGCATTGCCCGTGCGGGACATGGGTGGGCGACTGATCACACCAGCGCTGATTGATTGCCACACCCATGTCGTCCATGGCGGCAACCGTGCCACGGAATTCGAGATGCGGCTGCAAGGGGCAAGCTACGAGGAGGTTGCGCGGGCAGGGGGCGGGATCGTCTCGACCGTGACCGCGACGCGCAAGGCTTCGGAAGACGATCTGGCTGCGGCGGCGCTGCCCTTTGTCGATGCGATGATTGCAGAAGGCGTTGCTGTGATCGAGATCAAGTCCGGTTACGGACTGGAGCAGGACACCGAACTGCGGATGCTGCGTGCCGCGCGGCGGATTGGCCAGTTGCGCCCCGTTCTGGTGCGAACCAGCTATCTCGCGGCGCATGCTGTCCCAGTGGAGTACAAGGGTCGTGCCGACGCCTATATCGATCAGGTCTGCATTCCTGCGCTATACTCGGCCCATGTCGAAGGGCTGGTCGATGCGGTGGATGGGTTCTGCGAGGGTATCGCGTTCTCAGTCGCCCAAATCGAACGGGTGTTTCAAGCCGCCCAGAGCCTTGGGCTTCCGGTCAAGCTTCACGCCGAACAGCTATCCAACCTTGGTGGTGCGGCACTGGCTGCGCGGTATGGCGCGATGTCTGCCGATCATCTGGAATATCTGGATGAGGCGGGGGCGGTCGCCATGGCCGCATCTGGAACCGTAGCGGTGATCCTGCCCGGTGCGTTTTATACCCTACGCGAAACGCGGATGCCTCCGATTGATTTGCTGCGCCAACACGGCGTGCTGATGGCCGTGGCGACCGATATGAACCCCGGTTCCAGCCCCATGACCTCGCTTTTGCTGGCGATGAACATGGCCTGCACTCTGTTTCGCATGACCCCGGCCGAGGCTTTGGCGGGGGCCACCACCCATGCCGCCCGTGCGCTTGGTCTGACCGATCGCGGCACGCTGGCGTCGGGTCAAATCGCCGACCTTGCCGTCTGGAACTGCGGCCACCCGGCCGAACTGGCCTACCGCATCGGCTTTAACCCCCTTTACCAACGCATAATCGGAGGCGTCCTTTGACCGCTCTTACCCTTGTTCCGGGCCAGACCACCTTGGTACAACTGGCACGAATTTACCGCGAAGAACTGTCCGTCACGCTGGATCGCGCAGCCCGTCCGGGGATCGAGGCTGCCGCTGCCGCGATCAACGCTGCAGCCGCCGGGGATGTACCGGTCTACGGGGTAAACACTGGTTTTGGCAAACTGGCGTCCTTGCGCATCGCCCCTGAAGACACCGCCACCCTACAGCGCAACTTGATCTTGTCGCATTGCTGTGGCGTGGGCGACGCCATCCCGCGCGCCCATGCGCGGTTGCTGATGGTGTTGAAGCTTCTCAGCTTTGGGCGCGGTGCTTCGGGCGTACGTTGGGCGTTTGTTGAACTGCTTGAGGCTATGCTGGCCTGTGGCGTGACGCCTGTCATTCCTGCGCAAGGGTCGGTCGGGGCGTCGGGTGATCTGGCCCCCTTGTCCCATATGACTGCTGTTCTGATCGGCCATGGCGAGGCGGAATACCAAGGCCGCGTGATGCCAGGTGCCGAGGCCCTAGCTGCGGCTGGTCTGACCCCGATTCCGCTCGGCCCCAAAGAAGGACTGGCCTTCATCAACGGAACGCAATTTTCCACCGCTTTCGCTCTCGCGGGCCTGTTCGACGGCTGGAATGCGGCGCAGTCCGCACTTGTCACCTCGGCGCTGTCGACCGACGCGATCATGGGGTCTACCGCCCCCTTGCAGCCGGAAATCCATTCGCTGCGCGGTCATGCGGGACAGATCGAGGCTGCAAGCTTTATGCGGGCGCTGCTGGCGGGATCCGAGATCCGCGAAAGCCATATCGTCGGCGATGCCCGCGTGCAGGATCCCTATTGCATCCGGTGCCAGCCTCAGGTCACTGGGGCCGCGATGGATGTATTGCGCCAAGCAGCACATACTCTGATGATCGAGGCCAACGCGGCAACCGACAATCCGTTGGTGCTGACTGGGGCCGGGCTGATCGTGTCCGGTGGTAACTTCCACGCTGAACCCGTGGGCTTTGCCGCCGACATGATTGCGCTGGCCCTGGCCGAGATCGGGGCGATCGCGCAGCGCCGCGTCGCCTTGATGGTGGACCCGGTTTTGTCGTTCAACCTGCCTGCGTTCCTGACCCCGCGCCCCGGCCTGAACTCCGGCCTCATGATCGCCGAGGTGACCACTGCCGCGCTGATGTCCGAGAACAAGCACATCGCCATGCCTTGCGTGACCGACAGCACGCCGACATCGGCTAATCAGGAAGACCATGTCAGCATGGCAGCACACGGTGCTGTGCGCTTGGGCAAGATGGTGCAAAACCTGAACGTGATCCTTGGGGTCGAGGCGATGTGTGCTGCCCAGGGCATCGACTTCCGGGCGCCGCTGCACACCAGTGCACCATTGCAGGACGTTGTCGCGCGGCTGCGTCAGGATGTGGCAACGCTGGGCGATGATCGCTACCTTGCCCCCGATCTGGCCGCAGCAGCGCGCCTGATTGGCACCGGCACCTTGGCGCAGGCAAGCGGTCTGGCACTGCCAGAGTTGTCCGCATGATGCCTGTCACCATAACGCAAGGCGACAGTCCGGTCATTCTCGGTCTGCCGCACGGGGGGACATATGTGCCCGACGCGCTGATGGCCCGGTTGAATGACCGCGGGCGAAGGCTGTCAGACACGGATTGGCATATTGCTCAGCTTTATCAGGGGCTTTTGGCTGACGTTACGATAGTCGAGGCGACGTTTCACCGCTATGTCATTGACGCCAACCGTGACCCGGCAGGAGCTTCGCTTTATCCGGGCGCCAACACGACCACCCTGTGTCCGACGACGGACTTTGATGGGCTGGACATCTGGAGCGAAGGGCAGGAGCCAACGCTCGACGAGATTGCCGCACGCCGGGCGCAATACCACGCGCCCTATCATGCGGCACTTGCCGCCGAAGTCGAGCGAGTGAAGGCCCGGCATGGCGTGGCGATCGTCTTTGATTGCCATTCGATCCGCTCGACCATCCCTTTCCTGTTTCCCGGACTGCTGCCGGTGTTTTCCATCGGCACCAACGACGGACAGACCTGCGCGCCACAAGTGTCTCAGGCTGTTTCGGTACCCTGTTTTGCGAGCAAGGCGTTCGATGCCGTGTTGAATGGCCGCTTCAAGGGTGGCTGGACCACGCGGCACTATGGTCAGCCCGGCACGGGCGTTCATGCCATCCAGATGGAACTGGCCCAGCGCGCCTATCTCGCCGCCGAGGCAGCACCTTGGACCTATGCCCCCCGGATCGCCGCGCCATTGCGCGCGGTTCTTGGGCAAATTCTACAATCCCTTGACACCCTTGCCCGCTCGGGCGTGCTCACCCATGAAGGAGCCTTCCATGCTTGATCGCAAGAACAGCCGCGACATCTATCCCGCCACCGGCACTGAAATCACCGCGAAATCGTGGCAGACCGAGGCCGCGATGCGGATGTTGATGAACAACCTGCATCCTGACGTTGCCGAGAGCCCGCATGAGTTGGTGGTTTACGGCGGCATTGGCCGCGCCGCGCGGTCTTGGGGCGATTTCGACCGGATCGTCGCCACGCTGAAAGACCTTGAAGATGACGAAACCCTGCTGGTGCAATCCGGCCGGCCGGTCGCGGTGGTCCGCACCCATAAGGATGCCCCGCGCGTTTTGATCGCCAATTCCAACCTCGTGCCGCATTGGGCGACCTGGGACCATTTCAACGAGCTCGATAAAAAGGGCCTGATGATGTACGGCCAGATGACCGCCGGGTCGTGGATCTACATCGGCACCCAAGGCATCGTGCAAGGTACCTATGAGACCTTTGCGGAGGCGGGCCGTCAGCACTTTGGCGGATCACTCAAGGGCAAGTGGATCCTGACCGGCGGCCTTGGCGGCATGGGCGGGGCGCAGCCCT
>CALESR010000121.1 GCA_937907485.1 uncultured Paracoccaceae bacterium
TGACAATGGACCTGCTCGAACCCAACGCGCCGCGGACGGTCGAGGCCATTGCGGCCATCTATCGTGCGAATATTCAGGCGCATCGGCCGACCGGGCCTGTGCGTCTGGTGGCAGTGTCTCAAGCGTCGTTCATCGCCTTTGAATTGGCGCGGCAGTTGCTGGAGGCCGGGCGCGACGTACAGATGCTGGCCCTGCTCGACGCGGCCGGGCCGGGAGGGCGGGCGCAGAAGGTGCTGACCAAGCCCGTCGGCCACTATGTCCGCCAGTTGCGCCGCAACCTGCCCGGCATCCTGCGCGGCAAGGTGACCCGGGTTATCGAAGAGGCGCAATTCCAGATCGAGCGCATCCGCTTTCGCCTGCTGCACAAAGTGCCACCGCTGGGGGGCGAGGCGTCGTTTTCAGTCTATCTGCATCAGGCCGCGATCGACGTTGCGATCAATCAATATCGTGCCCAGCCCTATCCGCGCGAAATCACGGTGTTTCGCAGCCTCGAAGCCGAAGGTGATGCGCCCGCAGCGCTGGAAAGCGGGCTGGGCTGGTCGATCGTCGCGCCTGCCGGGGTGCGGCTGATCGAGGTGCCGGGTGACCATCTGGGCATGTTGGGCGAGCCGCATGTGGCCGAAATCGCGCGGCATTTGCGCTCCGACATGGATTGAGCCGCCCCGGCATCGCCGCTAGTCTCCCCGCTGTGCCACGCAAGGAGATGCCGATGACCTGGATCATGCCCCCCGAAACCGCGCCGCAAGACCGCATCTGGATGGGGTTCCCGCGCGAGGGGGCTACGCTGGGCGAGGGCAGCGCCGCGCGTGAGGCGGGCTATGCCGCGTGGAGCGCGGTCGCGCAGGCCGTGGCCGAATTCACACCGGTGACGATGGTGGTCGATCCGTCGGAAACCACACGCGCGCGGCGGATGCTGGGCGACGGCATCCAGATCGTCGAGCGGGTGATCGACGATTTCTGGCTGCGCGATTCCGGCCCGACCTTTGTGCATGCCGCGGATGGTTCGCTGGCAGCGGTGGACTGGATCTTCAACGGCTGGGGCAGCGACGACCCTGAGCGCGCGCGCCATGACCGCGGATTGGCACAGTTCATCGCCGGACTGGTCGGTGCGCCGGTGATCCCCTCGCTGCTGGTCAACGAAGGCGGTGGCATCCATATCGACGGCGAGCGCACCCTCTTGCTGACCGAGACGGTGCAACTGGATCCCGGCCGCAACCCTCATGCCGACAAGGCGCGGGTCGAGGCCGAGATGGCGCGGGTTCTGGGCACGCAGCGGGCGATCTGGCTGCCGCGCGGCCTCCACCGCGACTATGACGGGTTCGGCACGCGCGGGCACGTGGATATCGTCGCCGTGTTCCCCTCGCCGGGCAAGGTGCTGATCCATGACCAGCGAGACGCCTCGCACCCCGATCACGCGCTCAGCGCCGAGGTACGGGCGATCCTGACGGCGGCGACCGATGCGCAGGGGCGGCGGCTGGAGGTGATCGACGTCCCTGCCCCGGCGGCGCTGCGCGACGAGCATGGTTTTGTCGATTACAGCTATATCAACCACTTGGTCACCAATGACGGCGTCATTGCCTGTGGTTTTGGCGAGGACTACGCCGATGCGCAGGCGCGCGACATTCTGGCCGCCGCCTATCCGGGGCGACGGGTGGTGACGGTCGATGCGCGCGAGCTTTTCGCGCGGGGCGGCGGCATCCATTGCATCACCCAGCAGCAGCCCAAGGCGCGGTCATGAGGCTGACCGAAGCGACAATCGCCGATCTGGCCGCCGCGCTGTCGCAGGGGCAGACCACGGCTGTCGCCCTTGCCGTCGCCAGCCTGCAGCGCATTGCTGCGCTGGACCGGCGCGGCCCCTGCCTGAACGCGGTGCCGATCCTGAACCCTGAGATGTTCACCGAAGCCCGCGCCTCGGACCTGCGGCGAGCCAATGGGGCCGCGCGCGGCCCGCTCGACGGTATCCCATTCACCGCCAAGGGGAGTTACAAGGTGCGGGGTCTGCCG
>CALESR010000122.1 GCA_937907485.1 uncultured Paracoccaceae bacterium
CGTCGCCGCCCCTGCCGGTCCGCCGCGCCCCGTGCTGCTGTCCATCGGCTGCATGCATCTGGCCGAATTCGCCCCCCAGCCCCAGCACCATTACCGTTTGCGCCTTGTAGATGCCCCCAGCGAACCGCCGCCCCTGCCCGACCACGCCATAACCCTCGACCGCGGCCCCTTCAGCGCCGAGGCCGACGAAGCGCTCCTGAGCGCCAGCCGTATCGACCTGATCGTGGCGAAAAACGCCGGCGGTAGCGGCAGCGTGTCGAAACTCGTCGCCGCGCGCGCCCTTGGCCTGCCGGTCCTGATGATCGACCGCCCCAAACTCCCTCAGCGGCGCGAAACCCACGACCCCGCCGAAGCCCTCGCCTTCGCCCGCACTCTCTTTGCGCCTTAAATATCCTCGGGGGGTGAATTGGCCGCAGGCCAAGAGGGGGGCAGACGGCCCCCCTGACCCGGCCCGCCGCCTCACGCCGACCTCGGGGTATACAAGATCGGCCCGCGCGGCGTGTCGATCACTCGCGTCGCGGAATTGCCGACGATCACCATCGTCCGCATGTCCGCCATCTCGGGCCGCGCCTGATCCAGCGGCACAATGCGAAGCGCCTGATCGGCCGTCGTCACCGCGCGCGCAAACAGCACCGGGCGGGCATCCGCGCATTCCTCACGCAGCACGTCCAGCGTACGCGCGAAGCCCTCGGGCCGGCTGGCAGACCTCGGGTTATAGAAAGCCATGGCAAAATCCGCCTGCGAGGCCAGCCGGAGCCGACGTTCGATCAACGCCCAGGGCTTCAGGTTGTCGCTCAGGTTGATCGCACAAAAATCATGGCCCAGCGGCGCACCGGCAGCCGCCGCTGCCGCCAGCATCGCGGTGATGCCGGGCAAGATGCGGATCTCCAGCGCGCGCCAGCCCATTGGCCCGGCTTCCAGTGCCTCGAATAGCGCCGAGGCCATGGCGAAGACCCCCGGATCGCCCGAAGAGACCACCACCACCCGCCGCCCCGTCGCCGCCATCTCCAGCGCGTGACGCGAGCGGTCCAGTTCAACGCGGTTGTCCGAAGGGTGCAGCATCAGGCCGGGCCGCGGCGTCACGCGGGCGACATAGGGGATATAGCCCACGATATCCGTGGCCTCGGCCAGCGCCGCCGTCACCTCAGGCGTCACCATCGCGTCCGAGCCCGGCCCCAGACCGGCCACAACCACCCATCCCGTCATGGCCGCCGCCCCTGCCCATGGATCAGGGCGATGGAAAAATACGGCGCCTTGGTCACACTCGCCAAGGGCACCACCCGTTCCTCCGGCATCGCCGCATATTCCACCAGCACCGCCTGCCGCCCCGCCGCAACCACGGCGCGCTGCAGTTTTTTCAGGTTCTGGCCGATCTTCATCACCACCAGCGCGTCCGTGTCCCTGATTCGCCGCACCAGCTCCCCCTCAGGCAGCGTCGCCGGGGCGACGGTCAGCACATCATCCCCCCAGGTGATCGGCACGCCAGACGCAGCCCAGGCAGCCGCCATTCCGGTGACGCCGGGCACCACCCGAACCGGCACATCGGGCGACAGACGCGAGTGCAGGTGCATGAAGGAACCGTAAAAGAACGGGTCCCCCTCGGCCAGCACCACCACGTCCTCGCCACCCAGCGCCAGCGCGCGCAAATGCGCAGCGCAACCCTCGTAGAACCCGGCCAGAGTGGCCGCATAGCGCGGGTCGTCCAGTGGAATTTCCGTCGTCACCGGGTAATCCATGGCGAATTCGACCACATCGGCGCGTAGCATTCCCTCGACGATCCGCCGCGCCTGCCCCGGTTTCCCGGCCTTGCGGAAATGCGCGATGTGGCGCGCGCCGCGCACCAGCCGGTCGGCGCGAACGCTCATCAGGTCCGCAGACCCCGGCCCCACCCCCACGCCATGCACAGTGCCGATCATTCCCCCGTGCTCGCAATGGCGTTGATCGCTGCAACAGTGATCGCGCTGCCACCCAACCGCCCCCTCACGATCACGCTGGGCGCGGGTTGCACTTGCCACAGCGCGTCCTTGGATTCCATCGCGCCTACGAACCCCACCGGGCAACCGATGATCGCTGCCGGGCGCGGGCAGGCGGGGTCTTCGAGCATGTTCAAGAGATGAAACAGCGCGGTCGGCGCATTGCCGATGGCCACCACCGCGCCCGCCAGATGCGGCCGCCACAGTTCCAGCGCGGCGGCCGAGCGGGTGTTGCCCATGGCCTTGGCCATGTCCGGCACGCGCGGGTCGTGCAGCGTGCAGATCACCTCGTTGTTCGCGGGCAGCCGGGGCCGCGTGACCCCCTCGCTGACCATGCGCGCATCGCACAGGATCGGCGCGCCCGCCTCCAGCGCCGCCCGCGCAGTCCGCGTAAACCCCGGCGTCAGCGCCACATGCGCCTCCAGCCCCACCATCCCGGCAGCGTGGATCATGCGGACGACGACCTGCTCATCCTCGGGGTCAAAGCGTGCCAGATCGGCCTCGGCCCGGATCATGGCAAAGGACTGCCGGTAGATCGCGGCGCCGTCGGTTTCATAGGTCCATGGCATTCAGGCGACTCCGAATTGGACCCGCACCTGCGCGGGCGTCAGCCCGGTCAGGGGCGGCGCGTCAGGGCGGGAGAGGGTGAAGGTGCCGCCGTCGCCCACCAGCGTGACATCGGCGGGCGAGGGGCGAGCGCAGAGCTTGGCGCAACCTGAGACGTGCAGCGAACCGGCGAAATGCGGGGCCAGGGCGCGGGCTAGATCGCGGGTTTCGACGCTGGCCTGCGGGCAGAAGGGCGCGCCGGGGCAGGCATCGGCGCGCAACACTGGCGCGTTGCCGTCCCACTCCAGCCCCGGTTGCGCGCCGGGCGTGGCGGCCATGAGCAGCAGCGCGCGCCACGGGGTGACGCGGATCGCGGTTGCGCCGCTGGCGGTGATCGCGGCGGCCAGATCGGCGGCATTCGCCTGCCCGAAGGCGAGGCCATGGACGGCGCCCATCGGATGCGCGCCGGGCCGCAGGGAGGTGCGGGCGGGTGCCGGGGCCTCGGTTTCGGCGGCCCAATCGGGCAAAGGGGCCTTGTGCCGAACCATCCGTCCTGCGTCACGCCCACCCGAGTTCACGAACCACCACGCGAGGCGGATCAAGGCCTCGATCTCGCGCATCTCGGTCAGGGGTGTGCCCAAAGCCCTCCCCTCGGCCCGCAGGATCAGCCGGCCGGACACGCCGCGTTCGATGCGGAAATCACCGGGCACACTGGCGAGAACCGGCGCGAACCCGGCATCAATCGCAAAGCCCATTTTGGGCGGCAGCGCGGGCAGTTCATTCAGCCGGGCCGCCAGTTCCATGGCCAGCCATTCCGTTTCGTCGCCCTGCACCCAATCCGGCGCCAGCACGATGTTGCGCCGCGTCTCGGTGGCCTCGTCCGGGTCCAGCAGCCCCAGCGCGCCCAGTTCGGCCAAGAGTGGCATCACCGCATCGCCCGGCACGCCGCGCACCTGCAGGTTCGCGCGGTTGGTCGCGTCGATAAGCCCAGCGCCGTGGCGCTGCGCGGCCTGACACAGGCCCAGCGCCTGATCCGCCGAAAGCTGCGCCAACCGGGGCCGCACGCGCAGGACATAGCCATCGCCCGACAGCATCGGCCGATGCGCTCCGGGGCACCATCCTTTGATCTCAAAGCTCATGACCCAGCTCCGCCAGAATCGAGTTTCTCCGTGTCACCCACAGCCCCGCGTCATGCAAGGCGGCAAAGCGCGCCTGCATCGCGGCCAAAGCCTGCGGGTTCTCGCGCGCCAGAAACTCCAGCACCTCGGGCCGGCCCAGCGTGGCGTCATGGTAGAGGTCGAACAACTGCGGCTGCACCACCCCGGCCAGATGCGCGAAAGCGCCCAGATGATCGAGCGTCGCGGCAATCTCGGCCCCACCACGGAACCCGTGGCGCATCATGCCGTCGATCCAGCGCGGATTGGCGGCACGGGCGCGCACCACTCGCGCCAGTTCCTCGGTCAGCGGGCGGGCGGCGGGTTTGGCGGGGTCGCGAGCGTCGAGATGATAGAGCGCGGCCTTGCCCCCGGTGATCGCCTGCGCGGCGGCAAAACCCGCCTCATGCGCGGCGTAATCGGCGGCCAGCAGCAGGTCGGTTTCGGGCAGGTCTTGAGGGTGGACAAAGGCATCGGCGGCGCGCACGCGGGCGGCGATGTCGCCGGTGGCGGCGTCCAGCGGATGCGCGCTGGCGGCCAGCCACGCCCGCCCCGCAGCCTGGCGCGCCGCATCGGAATAGGTGTCGGCGTCGATCCCCAACCCGTAATCGCCCGGCGCGGGGCCATAAACGCGGGCCAGATCGCTGCGCCCGACATAGGGGTTCCAATCGGGCGCCTCATCGCGCTGCGCCAACGCGCGGACCGCCTGCCCGAACAGTGCCGCCAGAT
>CALESR010000123.1 GCA_937907485.1 uncultured Paracoccaceae bacterium
GGGTGGGGTGGGCTCTTGGGGGGGGGGGGGGGGGGTTGGGGGGGGGGGGGGGGCCCTGCGCCTTTGGGGGGCGGGCGGGGGGGAACGGCTGGATGTGCGATCGCTGGCGTTGATCCGCGAGACGCTGGCGCGGCATGATGGTCTGGCGGATTTTGCCTTTGCCATGCAGGGGTTGGGGATGGGCGCGGTCAGTCTGTTCGGCAGCCCGGCGCAGCGGCTCTGGCTGGAGCGCACGCGGGAAGGGGCGGCGATCTCGGCCTTTGCGCTGACCGAACCGGGGTCGGGCAGCGATGTGGCGGCGACGGCGACGACGGCGGTGCGGGTGCCGGAGGGCTGGCGGCTGGACGGCGAAAAGACCTGGATTTCCAACGGCGGGATTGCGGACCTGTATGTGATCTTTGCCCGCACTGGCGAGGCACCGGGGGCGCGTGGCCTCTCGGCCTTTCTGATGCCTGCCGAGGTGGCGGGGCTGACCATCGCCGAGCGTCAGCAGGTGATCGCGCCGCATCCCTTGGCGACGCTGCGGCTGGAGGGGGTGATCCTGCCCGAGGACGCGCTGATCGGGCGGGCGGGCGAGGGGTTCAAGCTGGCGATGGCGGTGCTCGATGTGTTCCGCCCGACGGTTGGCGCCGCTGCGTTGGGCTTTTCCCGCCGGGCGCTGGACGAATCGCTGGCGCGGGTCAAGGCGCGGCGCATTCAGGGCGCGCCGCTGGCCGAGTTGCAGATGGTGCAGGGGCATCTGGCCGACATGGCGCTGAAGATCGACGCCGCGGCCTTGCTGATCTATCGCGCCGCCTGGACCAAGGACATGGGCGCGCCCCGCATCACCCGCGAGGCTGCGATGGCCAAGCTTTACGCCACCGAGGCGGCGCAGGAGGTCATCGACATGGCGGTGCAACTGCATGGCGGCGACGGGGTGCGCGCGGGCTCGATGGTCGAGAGCCTCTATCGCGAAATCCGGGCGCTGCGTATCTATGAGGGTGCGAGTGACGTTCAGCGGGTGGTCATCGCCCGCTCCATTCTGTGAAAGGCGCCGAGATGCACGAGATCCTGCACCCGAGGACGTGGAAACCCGCCATCGGTTATGCCAATGGCATCGCCGCCGAGGGGCGCATGGTGTTCACCGGCGGCATGGTCGGCTGGAACGCGGACTGCCTGTTCGAGACGGATGACTTCGTCGGCCAGACCCGGCAGGCGCTGGAGAACATCAAGGCCGTGCTGGCCGAAGCGGGCGCGCGGCCAGAGCATCTGGTGCGGCTGACCTGGTATGTCACCGACAAGCGCGAGTATCTGGCCGATCTCAAGGGGCTGGGCGCCGCCTACAAGGCGGTGCTGGGCCGGGTCTATCCCACCATGGCGCTGGTGCAGGTGGTGGCGCTGGTCGAGGACCGCGCCAAGGTGGAAATCGAGGCAACCGCGGTCATTCCGCGCACCTGAGGGGGACAGGCGATGCAACTGGGACCAAGCGGCCATAGCGACAGCTTTACCCGCGACAACCTGCCCGCGCCGGGCGACTGGCCGGCGATCGACCTGACCGGGTTCGACTATCCCGACTGGCTGAACGCCGGGGTCGAACTGACCGACCGGATGGTCGAACGCGGCTTTGGCGACCACACGGCGCTGATCGGCAACGGGCGGGCGCGCACCTACAAGGAACTCACCGACTGGTCGAACCGCATCGCGCATGCGCTGGTCGAGGAGTATGGCGTGAAGCCGGGCAACCGCGTGTTGATCCGCAGCGCCAACAACCCGGCGATGGTGGCCTGCTGGCTGGCGGCGACCAAGGCGGGGGCGGTGGTGGTCAACACCATGCCGATGCTGCGCGCCGGGGAACTGGCCAAGATCGTCGACAAGGCGCAGATCAGCCACGCGCTCTGCGATACCCGCCTGATGGAGGACATGGTCGCCTGCCAAAAGGACAGCCATTTCCTGAAAACCGTGGTCGGCTTTGACGGCACCGCGAACCATGACGCCGAACTCGACCGGGTGGCGCTGAAGAAATCCGTGCGGTTTCAGGCGGTCAGAACCGGGCGCGATGATGTGGCGCTGCTGGGCTTCACCTCGGGCACCACGGGCGAGGCCAAGGCGACGATGCACTTCCACCGCGACCTGCTCATCATCGCGGATGGCTATGCGCGCGAGGTTCTGGGCGTCACGCCGGACGATGTCTTTGTCGGCAGCCCGCCCCTGGCCTTTACCTTTGGCCTTGGTGGCCTCGCCGTCTTTCCGCTGCGCTTTGGCGCGGCGGCGGCGCTGCTCGAACAGGCCAGCCCGCCGAACCTGATCCAGATCATTCAGGAACACCGCGCGACCATCTGCTTCACCGCGCCGACCGCGTATCGCGTGATGCTCAAGGCGATGGAGGACGGCGCCGACCTCTCCAGCCTGCGCGCCGCCGTCAGTGCCGGCGAAACCCTGCCCGCGCCTGTCTATGACGAATGGATGGCCAAGACCGGCAAGCCGATGCTGGACGGGATCGGCGCCACCGAGATGCTGCACATCTTCATCACCAACC
>CALESR010000124.1 GCA_937907485.1 uncultured Paracoccaceae bacterium
GCTCGACCTCGCCGCCGAAATCGGCGTGGCCGGGGGTGTCGACGATGTTGATGCGCGCGCCGTGCCATTCGACCGAGGTCGCCTTGGCCAGAATGGTGATCCCGCGCTCGCGCTCCAGATCGTTGGAATCCATCGCCCGTTCGGTGACGGCCTGCCCGGTGCGATACGAGCCGGATTGCTTCAGAAGTTCGTCCACCAGAGTGGTCTTGCCGTGGTCGACATGCGCGATGATCGCGATGTTGCGGATATCCATGATGCGTTTCCCGTGTGATTGGCGCCGCGATAGAGGAAAACAAGGGCATTGGCCAGTGGCCCCGAGGGCTGTTCCGCAGGGAACCGCGCCCGTTCACACAATGATGCAGGATAGAGGCATCAAACCACCTGACAAACCGGAGCCACCATGACCCGTCCTGCCCTGATCCTCGCCGCGCTGATCGCGCTGACCTCGCCCGCCGCCGCCGTCCAGCCGATCGCCAGCCCCGTTGCGGGCGTGACGATGCACGGCGATGAGGTGCAGTTCATCCGCACCTGCCGCCCCGGCGAACGCCCTGCCAACCCGCGCCAATGCCGTCAGCCCGGCGGCTCGCGTCCGCTGATCTGAAGCCCGCTCAGGTCACGATATACCGGTCGCGCCGGTGGTTGATGGCGATGACGCCATTGACCACCGCCGAGCCCAGCGCTGACCACGCCACCAGCCGCCAATCCGGCAGCAAGGCCAGCGCCAGCGTGAACAGCCCGGCGTCAAAGCCCAGTTGCACCCAACCCGCCCGCCAGCCCAGTCGGTCCTGCGCCAGCAGCGCCAGAATGCCGATGCCGCCGAGGCTGGCGCCGTGACGAAACAGCGCCAGCAGCGCTGAACCCGAGACCAGCCCGAACAGCACCGCCCCCGCCGCGACATTCAGATCGGCAAAGCCGATCCACCCCGGCATCAGCACGCTGAGCCCGGACACCAGCGCCACGGCGGCAAAGGTCTTGACGGTGAAGCCAAGGCCAAAGCGGCGATAGCCCAGCCAGTAGAAGGGCAGGTTGACGGCAAAGAACACCGGGCCGAACCCGAGGCCGGTGGCATAGGAAATCAGCACCGCCAGCCCTGCTGTCTGGCCGGTGATGAGGCCCAGATGGGTCAGGATCACCACGCCGAAACTCGCCATCACCGCGCCATAGGCGATGCCTTGGGCGTCCTCGAAGGCAGAGTGATGGGCGGGGTCGGTCATGGCGGGACTCAAGTCGGCAGGGTGCCGTCGGCATCGCAAGCCTGCCGGTCGGCCGCAAGGGGCAGAGCGTCGCAGGGGGGCGCTGCCCCCCACGGGCCGTTCCGGCCCTCACCCCGGGATATTTGCAGAGCAAAGATGGGGACGCGGGCGGCGCGATTCATGAAATGTATACCATTGCACACAATGGACTTGACGCAGCGCCGCATTTGCGCGAGGAAACGGGCGCAGCGGGGCGTTGCCCCCATAGGTGCCCGGTGGATGCCCGCCGGGCGGCGTTTGGCCCAGACGGAGTGCCCTTGCCATGAGCGATACAACCGACATCATCTATACCAAGGTTGACGAGGCCCCCGAGCTGGCCCGCGCCTCGCTGGAGCCGATCATCCGCGCCTTTGCCGGGGCGGCGGGGATCAGCATCGAAACGCGCGACATTTCGGTCGCCGGGCGCATTCTGGCGGTGTTCGCGGACCTGCTGACGCCCGAGCAGCGGGTCGGCAACGATCTGGCGGCGCTGGGCGAACTGGTCAAGACGCCCGCTGCCAATGTCATCAAGCTGCCGAACATCTCGGCCTCGCAGCCGCAGTTGAACGCGGCGATCAAGGAATTGCAGGCCAAGGGCTATGCGCTGCCCGATTACCCCGAATCCCCCGCCGACGACGCCCAAAAGGCGATCAAGGCGCGGTATGACACGGTCAAGGGCTCGGCGGTGAACCCGGTCCTGCGCGAGGGCAACAGCGACCGGCGCGCCGCCAAGGCAGTCAAGGCCTATGCGCAGGCGCATCCGCATTCGATGGGCCAGTGGACGTCGGCGTCCAAGACCTCGGTCGCCTCGATGCCGGGCAATGACTTCTTTGCCAACGAAAAATCCGCGACCATCAGCGCCGCGCAGGCCGGGGGGGCGAAGATCACCTTCACGCCCGAGGGGGGCGCCGAAGTCCTGCTCAAGGACAAGCTGAAATACCTCGAGGGTGAGGTGGTCGATGCCACCTTCCTGTCGGTGGCCGCCCTGCGCGCCTATATCAAGGCGCAGATCGCGGCGGTCGAGCCCGGTGTGCTGTTCTCGGCGCATCTGAAGGCCACGATGATGAAGGTCTCGGACCCGATCCTGTTTGGCCATTTCGTCAGCGTCTGGCTGGAGGATTTCCTCAGCCAGCATGGCGCCGAAGTCACCGCACTGGGCTGGAACCCGAATTCGGGCCTCGGCGATCTGGAAAAGCGCATCGCGGGCAATGCCACGCTGGAGGCCGCCTACAAGGCCGCGATGGCGGCACGTCCGGCGATGTACATGGTGAACTCGGACAAGGGGATCACCAACCTGCATGTGTCCTCGGATGTCATCATCGACGCCTCGATGCCGGCGGTGTTCAAGGCGGGCGGCAAGGGCTGGGGCCCGGATGGCAAGGACGCGGATGTGCTGTGCTGCATCCCGGACAACGCCTATGCCTGCGTTTACGATGAGACGGTGAAATACTTCAAGGAAACCGGCACCCTGGACGTGCGCACCTGCGGTGCGGTGTCGAACGTCGGCCTGATGGCGCAGGCGGCCGAGGAATACGGCAGCCACGGCACCACCTTCGAGCTGCCCGCCAAGGGGACCGTGCGCATCGTGCTGGCCTCGGGCGAGGTGCTGCATGAGCATGCGGTGGACAAGGGCGACATCTGGCGCTCGGCCACGGCGAAAAAGGCGCCGATCCTCGACTGGATCAGCCTCGGCATCGCGCGGTTCAAGGCGACCGGGGCGGGGGCCTTCTGGCTGGATGCCAACCGCGCGCATGACCGCGAGCTAATCGGCTATGTCAAGCCGGCGCTCAAGGCTGCAGGGATCGACATTCCGATCATGGACCCGCGCGCCGCCACCCGCTTCAGCTTTGAAACCATGCGGGCGGGCCGCGACTGCGTCACCATCACCGGCAACGTGCTGCGCGACTACCTGACCGACCTGTTCCCGATTCTGGAGCTGGGAACCTCGGCCAAGATGCTGTCGATCGTCAAGCTGATGAACGGCGGCGGCATGTTCGAGACCGGCGCCGGTGGCACCGCGCCCAAGCATGTGCAGCAGTTGGTCGAGGAAAATCACCTGCGTTGGGACTCGTTGGGCGAATTCTGCGCACTGGGCGAGTCGTTCAACTTCCTCGCCGAGGCCAAGGGCAAGCCGCAGGCGGCGGTGCTGGGCGCGGCGGTGGATGCCGCGGTGCAGGGCGTGCTCGACAACAACCGCTCGCCGCGTGGCCGGGTGGGGCAGGACGACAACCGCACCTCGCACTACTGGTTCGCGCGCTATTGGGCCGAGGCCCTCGCTGCGCAGACCACCGACTCCGCGCTGGCCGCGCATTTCGCCCCCATCGCCAAGGCGCTGGCGGATGGCGAGGCGGCGATCCTGTCCGAACTGCACGGGGTCGAGGGCGCGCCCGCCGATCTGGGCGGCTACTACCACCTCGACCCGGTCAAGCTGGCGGCGGTCATGCGCCCCTCGGCGACGCTGAACGCGATCATCGGCTAAGGTCGAGGCATCGCCACGGATCAAGGGGGCGGCCCGCCGGGTCGCCCCTTTTTCCTTGCGATGGGTCAAGGACAGGCGCGGCGGTGTTTGCCACTCTGGTCGAAAGATCAGGAGGATGCGATGCGCGCGTGGGTTGGGGCGGTTCTCGGTCTGGGTCTGGCGACGGGGGCGGCGGCGCAGACGCCGCTGCGCCTGAACGGCGGTGACGCGATCCTTCCGGCGGGGGAATGGCAGGTGACGGTGCTGGCCGACGGGGCCGAGGCGCGGCGCAGCCTCGGGCCGGGCCATGACCTGACGGCCCGCATCCGGATCGAACCGCTGACGGGTGACCCCGGCGGCGATGCGCTGGCGCGGCGGATGGGCGATCTGCAGCAGGCGCTGATGGCTGGCAAGGAGCTGACCTATTTCGAAACCGCGCCGCTGACGCAGCCCGGTCTGCGCTGCCTGCACGCGCAAAGCATCCGGGCCGAAGTGCCACCATACACGGTGCCGGGCGCGCCCTGGGGCGACTATGCCGTGCACCGGATCTGTGCCCTGCCGGGCAGGGCGGGGCTGGTGGTGATGCTCTATTCCGAGCGGCTCGGCCCGCAGGATCCGCTCTATCCCGCGCGTGACACCGAGGCGCAGGATTTCTTTGACTCGTTTCGCCCTGCGGCCCCTTGATCCCGGCCCGGCGCCGTGGCCTTCTGGGGGCAAAGGGGGACACCGCATGGCCAAGCTCGGACTTCTCGCCGCATTGCTGATCGCCCGCGCACCCGAGGGGGTGGCGGCGGCGTGGTTCGCGGGTCGCCGCAGGGTCGTCGACGGGCGGCGGATCGACCCCAAGGCGATGGCGCTGGGCGAGTTGTTCAACCGCGTGCGCCTGCCCGGTGTGGTGCCGACGCTGGCTGAAAGCCGCCGCTCGTTGCAGATCCTCGCCGAGAAATTCGACCTGCCCAGCCCCCCCGGCGTGGCCAAGCGCGACCTGACGCTGGCCGGCCGCCCGGCCCGGATCTATGACACGCAGCCCGAGGGCGTGCACCGCCCCTGCCTGCTGTATCTGCATGGCGGCGGCTGGGTGCAGGGCGGGCTCGACACCCATGACGGGCTCTGCGGCCAGATCGCGCTCGAGGCCGGAATCCGGGTGATCGCCCTCGACTATCGCCTTGCGCCGGAACACAAATTTCCCGCCGGGCCGGATGATGTGCTGGCGGCGTGGCGCGCGCTCAGGGCCGATCCGGCGGCCTTTGGCATCGACCCCGAACGCCTCGCCGTCGGCGGCGACAGCGCGGGCGGCAACCTGACCGCCGTGCTGATGCACGATCTGGGCGCGGCGGGCGAGGCGCTGCCCAAGGCGCAGGTGCTGATCTATCCGGCCGTCGATGCCCGCATGGCGACCCGCTCGATGCAGGCGCTGCGGCACGCCTATGTCCTGCCACGCGACCGTATCGGCTGGTATCTGGACCAATATCTGCCCGAAGGGCAGGACCGCGACGACCCCCGCGTCTCGCCCTTGCGCTCGCCGCATCTGGCGGGCCAACCCCGCGCGCTGATCCTGCACGCCGGGCATGACCCGCTGTGGGATGACGGCATTCTGGCCTTTGACGCCTTGGCCGCCGCCGGGGTCAGCGTGACGCTGTTGCCCTATCCCGGTCAGGTGCATGCCTTCGTCAGCGCCCGCCGCGCCATCCCGCAGGCGCGCGACGCGGTCAGCCGGATCAGCGGGTGGTTGCACGGGGCGCTCTGACCCCCTCTCGCGTGTTCATCGTGCCGGCAAATACTCACTGACCTGCGGCCCTGCCTCCCCCCGATCCAGGCCCGCCAGCAATGGCAACTCGGGCAGAATCGGCGCGCTTGATTTTGGGGCGGGAGGGCGCATTCTGGCGCCAAGCCCGCCGGACCCGCGCCGCGACGGCGCCCTTGTTGGGGTGACGCCATGTCCCTGTCCCGCCTGCTGACCCCGCTGCGCGGGATCGTGCTCTTGCTCGCCCTGATCCTGACCTTGACTGCGCTGGCGTTGATCCTTGCCGCGCCTGCCGCCGCGCAGACGATGACCACCAATGGCATGGTTCGCCGCGGCAATGCCTATGCCACGGGTGACGGCGTGGCGCAGAGCGACAGCGAGGCCGTGCGCTGGTTCCGCGCGGCGGCGGAGGGCGGGAATGGACTGGGCATGAACAACCTCGGTCTCATGTATCGGAACGGTCGCGGCGTGGCGCAGAGCGACAGCGAGGCCGTGCGCTGGTTCCGCGCGGCGGCGGAGGGCGGGA
Organism: uncultured Paracoccaceae bacterium; assembly: GCA_937907485.1. GTDB lineage: Bacteria > Pseudomonadota > Alphaproteobacteria > Rhodobacterales > Rhodobacteraceae > Pararhodobacter. Next base: position 5,961 of record CALESR010000124.1, read on the forward strand.
ATGGACTGGGCATGAACAACC
>CALESR010000125.1 GCA_937907485.1 uncultured Paracoccaceae bacterium
GGCCACCTCTCCGTCGCGCGAGGAATAGCGCGGGTGGCGGCGGGGGGCAAGGGGGGTGGTAGAACGGGCAATTGCATAAAGGGCGCTTCGTTGTGTATGAATAGCGCAAAGTGGAGTGCCCCTTGCCATCGCAGACCGACGCCATTGTTGCGACCTTGCTGGACTGGATCGACGCCGGGCGGCTCAATCCGGGCGACGAGATCGACGAATCCGCGCTGGTGGCGCAGTTTGGCGTCTCGCGCACGCCGGTCCGCGAGGCGCTGATGCAGATCGAGGCGACCGGCCTTGTGCGCCGCCTGCCGCGCAAGGGCGCGCTGGTGTTCAAGCCGACGCTGGCCGAATTCCTCGCGATTCTCGAGGTGCATGCCAAGCTGGAGGGGCAGGCGGCGGGGCTGGCGGCGCGGCGGTTGTCGGCGGCCGGGGCCAAGGCGCTGGACGCCGCGGTTTGCGCCTGCGAAGAGCATTTCGCCACGCTGGGCGAACGTGAGCCTGCCGCCTATTACCAGTTGAACCTGCGGTTTCACGCCAGTGTGGCCGAGGCGGCGGGCAATCCGTTCCTGCTCGACATGATCAAGACCAATGCGCGCAAGTTGATGGCCTATTACCGCGCGCGTTATCGCTATGCCGGGTCGATCGGCGCCTCGGCGCGCGATCACCGCATCATCGCCGGGCTGATCGAGGCGCGTGACAGCGACGCCGCCGAAGAGGCGATGCGCCGCCATGTGCAGTTCGATCAGGTGACCGCGATGGACCTGCTGGCGGCGCTGGGTTAGCGCGCCTGATTGAAGAACGCGGCGATCCAGCGCGCCATCTGCGCGTCATCGACGCCGTGGGTCAGCCCGGCGCGCGCCTCGGCCAGCGCCTCGGGCGTCATCAGGCCGTCCATCACCGAAATCAGATCGACCATGAAGGGCTGATCCAGTTCCGGGTGGTATTGCGTGGTGAACACCCGCCGACCCAGCGCGATATGGCCGTTCGGCACCGAGGCATTGCCCGCCAGCACCCGGGCGCCTGCGGGCAGGGCGGTGACCTGCTCGGTATGCGCGGCGTGCAGCGCCATCGCCGGGGCGGCGCCCTGCATCCAGGGCGCGGGCGCGTGGTTGCCGGTCTCGACGCGGCCCAGCACCCAGCCCTGCGGGTTCTTGGCCACGGTGCCGCCCAGCGCGCTGGCCACCGCCTGATGGCCGAAACAGGCGCCGAACACTGGCACCTCGGCGGCGACAGCGGCGCGAATCGTCTCCTTGAGCCGCGCGACCCAGGCGTCGGGGTCATTGACCGAGGCCGGGCTGCCCGAGATCATCACGCCGTCAAAGCCGGTGATGTCGTCAGGGAAAACCCCGTCATTCACGGTGAAATCGCTGAAACTCCAGTCGGGTGCGACCGGGGCCAGCAGGGTGCGGAACTTTTGCACCTCGGTCGGGTGACGGGCGGCAAAGCTGCTGCGATCGGTGTTGGCGTCAAGAAAGGCGATATGCATGAAAAATCCATTTGCATACGTTGCAAATGCATCTTTATACATATAGCCAAGCCCACGCAAGAGAGCAGCGCATGACCATCTGGACCCCGACCGACGACGGATACGCCGACCTTGCCTCGCACGATACCTTCATGCAGGGCGCGCCGCACAACACCTTTGCCCGGCTGCGCGCCGAGGATCCGCTGCACTGGAGCGACTGGTCCGGTGGCAAGGGGTTCTGGTCGATCACCCGCCATGCCGACATTCTGGAGCTGAACCGCCAGCCCGACCTGATGTCCTCGGCCTACGGCATCCGGATGGAGGATCAGACCTATGAGGAATATCTCGCCCGCCGGACATTTCAGGAAACCGACCCGCCGCTGCATTCGCAGACCCGGATGAAGGTGGCCAAGGCGTTTTCCAAACCTGTGGTTGCGGGGTTCGAAGACCTGATCCGCGAGCTTTGCCACGACATCCTCGACGAGGCGCTGGATCACGGCACCTTTGACGCCACCCGCCTGATCGCCCGGCAATTGCCGATGCGAATGTTGGGCCGCATCATTGGCACCCCGGATGAGGATCTGCCCTGGCTGGTGGAAAAGGGCGATGCGCTGATCGCCAACACCGACCCGGATTTCACCGATCATGTCCTCGACCGCATGACGACCGATCAATACCGGCTGATGCCCTTCAACTCGCCCGCCGGGGCGGAGCTCTATGATTACGCAAAGACGCTGATGCTGGACAAGGCGGCCAAAGGCGATACCAACGGCGTCCTGCACCTGATCCTGCAGCCGGGGCCGGATGGCTCGGTGATCTCGGAAACCGAGTTTCGCAACTTTTTCTGCCTGCTGGTCGCGGCTGGCAATGACACCACGCGCTATTCCATCGCCGCGGGCATCCACGCGATGCTGCACCAGCCCGAACTGCTGGCGCAGATGCAATCCGGGCAGGTCTGGGAGACCGCGCCCGACGAGATCATCCGCTGGGCCACCCCGGCGATCTATTTCCGCCGCACGGCGACGCGCGACCATGAGATGCACGGCAAGACCATCCGCGAGGGCGACAAGGTGCTGTATTGGTTCTTGTCGGGCAACCGCGACGAGACCGCCTTTGACGACCCGATGCGCGTCGATCTGGCCCGCACCCCGAACCGGCACCTCAGCTTTGGCCAGGGCGGGCCGCATCTGTGTCTGGGCATGCATCTGGCCCGGCTGGAGGTGCGCGTGCTGTTCCAGGAATTCAGCAAGCGGCTGAAATCCATCGAACCGGCGGGACCGCACGCCTTCCTGCGCTCGAATTTTGTCGGCGGGATCAAGTCCCTGCCGGTCACCACCACCCGCGCCTGAACCAGAAAAACCCAGGGAGATCATTTACATGCGCGACCGTCTGCGACCCGTCTGGTGCGACCATCTGTCGATTCTGCGTGGCAAGTATCTGCCGCAGGAGAAAATCGGCTCGGGCTCGACCCGCTTTGCCCAGCCCTGCTTTTCGGTGCATTACGACAAGGATCTGATCATCGACGCGCCCGGCACCAATTGCCTGAACGGCCTGCCGGACATGGACCTGCGCTGGGACGCCGCCGACATCCGCCCCGGCTGGGAGCCCGGCGTGCATATGGTCACCGGCGACCTTTATGACCGCGACGGCGCCCTGATCCCGATCGCGGGCCGCGCCGCGCTGAAACAGGCGATCGCCGATTGGGCCAAACACGGGCTGGTGCCCAAGGTCGGCATCGAACTGGAGTGTTTCGCCTTTACCCGCGCCGAGGATGGCAGCCTGAAACCCTATGACGTGCCTGGCGGCCATGTGTATGGCGGCGGTCCGTTCAACGATCCGCTGGGGTTCACCGATGCGGTCTGGGAGGCGGCCGAGGCGGCGGGATTCAAGCTCGACCTCGTGACCACCGAATACGACACGCCGCAGTATGAGTTCACCCTGACGTTTGACGAGGCGCTCAAGGCGGTGGACGAGATGGTGATGTTCCGCCAACTCGCGCGCGAAGTGGCGTGGAAGAAAGGCGTGTTGCTGACCTTCCTGCCCAAGCCGTTCTTTGACCGGGGTGGCTCGGGCATGCACATCAACCTGTCCTTTGCCGATGCGACCGGGGCCAATGCGCTGTCGAACGGGCCGCAGGGCGGTGTGGCCGGGATGAATGCGCTGGGTCGCGGCTGCATCGCCGGCTGGATGCAGCATCACAAAGGGCTGGCGGCGCTGGTCTCGCCCTCGGTAAACTCTTATGCGCGGCTGCAACCGGCGACGATGTCGGGCTTTTGGTGCAACTGGGGCGAGGATCACCGCGGCGTCACGTCGCGCGTCTCGGGCGAGGGCGGCAAGAAGGCGCGGCTGGAACACCGCATGGCCGATGCCAGCGCCAACCCCTATGCTGCCGTCGCCGCCGTGCTGCAGGCCGCGCGGCTGGGCTTTGAGGGTGGCTATACGCTGCCGCCGATCGAAACCGGCGATTGTTTTACCGGCCAGACCGCGCCGCATGGCGTCGGGGCCTCGTTGGCCGAGGCTCTCGATGATCTGGCGGCCGACACCACGCTGGTTGCGGCGATGGGCGCCGAATACTGCGCCCACCACAGCCACATGAAGCGCGTCGAAGTGACCAAATGCGAGGGCAAGACCCCCGAAGAGGCGCGCGATTTCCTGATCTGGTTCGTGTGAGGTCCGTGATGAAAGCAACCTGGATTCTGGCCGATGGCCGCGAAATGACGCTGGAGGTGCCCGCCGGGCGCTCCCTGATGGAGGTGGCGCAGGCCGCCAGTGTGCCGGGGATCATCGGCGAATGCGGCGGCACCATGAGCTGCGCGACCTGTCATGTGCAGGTCGATGAGGCCTGGCGCGGGCTGGTTGGTGGGCCGTCGGACTTCGAGGACGCGATGCTCGACACCGTCGACGCCCCCCGGACCGACGCCTCGCGTCTGTCCTGTCAGATCGAAATGCGGGCCGATCTGGACGGGGTAGTGGTGCGGGTTCCGGCTTGAATAATTGACAGACATTTTAATGTCTGGCAATTCAAGGAATGCGACAAACCATTGGTATTGATGTGAAAACGCGGCAAAGGTGAGTCTGCCTTGCCGCGGTTTCCCACAGGCCCTCAGGTGATCACATCTGGCCCCACGCGCCCGGTGCGCGCCGAAATGCCAGACAATTCATCCACCGCTGCGATCACTGGCGCCAAGGCTTTTTGCGGATCCTGGCCGAAATCGACAGGGTCAAAGCGTTCCAGATAGACCCGCAGCGTCGCGCCCTCGGTGCCGGTTCCACTGAGCCGCAGCACGGCTCGCGCCCCGCCGGCAAAGTGGATCTGCACCCCCTGCGCCGTGGCAATCGAGCCATCCACAGGGTCGGTATAGGCAAAATCTTCGGCGGAATCGACCGTCAGCCCGGCGGCCCGCTGCCCCGACATCCCGGGCAGCGCCGCGCGCAGATCGGCCATCAACGCATTGGCCACCGCGCTGTCCACGGCCTCGTAATCGTGGCGGGAATAATAGGTGCGACCGAACTCCGCCCAATGCGCCTCCATCACCTCGGCCACCGATTGCCGCCGCACGGCGAGGATGTTCAGCCAGAGCAACACCGCCCAAAGCCCGTCCTTTTCCCGCACATGGTCGCTGCCAGTGCCCGCCGATTCCTCGCCGCAGAGCGTGGCGAGGCCCGCATCCAGCAGCGTGCCAAAGAATTTCCAGCCGGTCGGCGTGGCATAGCAGGGCAGGCCACGCGCCGCCGCCACCTGGTCCACCGCGCCCGAGGTCGGCATCGAGCGCGCGACCCCCTTCAACCCCGCGGCATAGCCCGGCGCCAGATGTGCATTGGCCGCCAGAACAGCCAGAGAATCCGAGGGGGTGACATAGCAGTTGCGGCCAACGATCATGTTGCGGTCGCCGTCACCGTCCGAGGCGGCGCCGAAATCGGGCGCGTCGGGCCCGTGCATGACCTCCATCAATTCGCGCGCCCAGACCGGGTTTGGGTCAGGGTGTCCGCCGCCGAAATCCGGCAACGGTGTCGCATTGACCACCGAACCGGGCGCCGCGCCCAGCCGTCGCTCGAGGATTTCGACCGCATAGGGGCCGGTGATGGCGTGCATCGCGTCAAAGCGGATCTGGAATCCAGTCTTAAGAAGGTCGCGGATAGCCTTGAAATCGAAGAGTTTCTCCATCAGCGTGGCATAATCCGCCACCGGGTCGACCACCTCGACCACCATGTCGCCAAGGCGGGTTTCGCCCAAAGCAGACAAGTCAATGTCAGACGTTTGCAGCGTCAGGTAGTGGCTGATCGTCTCACTGGCGGCGAAAATGGACGAAGTGATCGCCTCGGTCGCAGGACCGCCGTTCATCATGTTGTATTTGATGCCAAAATCTTCATCCGGACCGCCAGGATTATGGCTGGCGGAGAGGATCACGCCGCCATTTGCGCCACGTTGCCGGATCAGGTGTGACGCCGCCGGAGTCGACAAAAAACCATTCTGCCCGACAATCACCCGTGCCGCGCCCGAGGCGGCGGCCATGCGCAGGATGATCTGCACTGCTCGATCATTGAAATAGCGGCCATCGCCGCCCAGCACCAGCGTCTGGCCAGCGATCCCGCCGATTCCCGTCCAGATCGACTGGACGAAATTCTCCA
>CALESR010000126.1 GCA_937907485.1 uncultured Paracoccaceae bacterium
CAACCTGACGCTGCACCTGCGCGAGGTGCCTGCGACCGGCGCCGATGGCGACCGCCGGACCCATGTCGCCAGCGGCCGGGACGAGGTGCTGTCGGGCGGCTTCTGGCTGCCTGCGCCGGGCTTTGCGCCCGACGCCACCACCTGCGCCGCGCAGGTTGACGCCGTGCTGGGGGCCAGCCGCATCGGCTTTGTCACCGGGTCGTCGCGGCTGGATGCGCGGGCGCGCGGCGCGGTCAACGCCTTGGCCGGCGTGCTGGCGCCCTGCCTGCGCGAGGCCGGGCTGCGGGCGGAAATCGGCGGTCACACCGATGCGACCGGCAGCGAGGATGCCAATCTGGCGTTGAGCCGCGAGCGCGCCTCGGCGGTGCGGGCGGCCCTGCTGGCGCGCGGCGTGCCCGAGGCGGGCCTTGCCGCCGAGGGCTACGGCGCCAGCCAGCCCATCGCTGACAATGCTACTGAAGAAGGCCGCGCGGCAAACCGCCGCACGGCTGTGCGCTGGATCGAGTAAGGGGGACGGTATGTTTCAGGGTTGGGGATTCCTGCTGGGCGAAATCTGGCTGCTGCTGGCCGTGGCGGCGCTGATCGGCCTGATCGTCGGTTGGCTGATCTGGGGCCGCGTGTCGGTCGCAACGGGCAACAGCGGCGCGGCCGAGGCTGCGCTGCGCGCCGAACTGGACGCGTGCCGCGCCCGTGGCCGTGACGCCGAGGCCCGTCTGGCCGCGCTTGGCGCCGATCTGGCCGCCGCGCGCACGCAGGCGGCGATGGCGGCCGAAACGGCGGCGGCCCCGGTGGCCGATGCCGCCGCAGCTGTCGCAGTCGCGGTCGAGGAGGTCGGCACCAAGCCGACAACCCTCAGCGCCCCGCGCGGCGGTGCGCCCGATGACCTCAAGCTCATCAAGGGGATCGGGCCGAAACTCGAAGCGCTGTGCAACCGGCTGGGGTTCTGGCACTTTGACCAGATCGCCAATTGGAGCGCCGAGGAAATCGCCTGGGTCGATGTCAACCTCGAGGCCTTCAAGGGCCGCGTGACCCGTGACGACTGGGTGGCGCAGGCGCGGGTTCTGGCGGCCCAGACGCGCTCGGCGGGCTGACGCCCGCCCGGCCCGACCGTGGGACATTCCTTGCCCAAAGGTTAATGGGCGAGGCCAAGGCCTTGAAATCATTGGGTGCCGGCAATGTCCCCTGCGTGGGACATTGCCGTTTTCAGCCGTCAGGGCTGGATGAACCGCGCCCGCGCCCCACGCTCGATCGCCGCCGCATGCAGGCGGTCGATGTTCAACTCGTGCCGCATTTCTTCCAGCAACCGCAATTCGGGCTGCATCAACGACCCATCCGCCGCCGCGATGTCGCAAGCCAGCGCATAGGCGGTCTCATGCAGCCGCTCGGGCACCGCATCGCGCACCAGCCCGAACAGCGCGTCCAGCCCGTCCTCGACCTCGAGCAGGTCGAACACCGTCTGCGAGACGGTCTTGATCCGGTCCGGGTCATACCCGGCAAAGATCGGCAACTGGTTCACCACCTGCTCGATGGCCAGCAGTTCAGCCGTGCGGATCGCCGAGTCGGCCACCGAAACGGTAATCATCAGCGCGACGAGGCCATCCTGAGGCGTCATCGAAGGCGGGGTTGCGGTCATCATGCGTCCTGTTCTGCAATGGGGCCAGATTATTGACTGGGACGAGGGGGGGCAATAGGAAGCGCAGGGTCACACCGGGGCAAATCCCGGTTACAGGAAAGAGCGTATCATGACTTCTCTGCGCGACGCGGCGATGAATTCCAAGGCCTGGCCCTTTGAAGAAGCCCGCCGGGTGCTGAAACGCTATGAGAAGGCGCCGCCGAAAAAGGGCCATGTTCTGTTCGAGACCGGCTATGGCCCCTCGGGCCTGCCGCATATCGGCACCTTTGGCGAGGTCGCGCGCACCACGATGATCCGCCGCGCCTTCGAGATCATCTCGGACATCCCCACCCGGCTGATCTGTTTCTCCGACGACATGGACGGCATGCGCAAGGTGCCCGAGAACGTGCCGCAGGGCGACATGCTGCGCCAGCACATGCAAAAGCCGCTGACCTCGGTGCCCGATCCCTACGGACTCTTTGACAGCTTCGGCGGCCACAACAACGCCATGCTGCGCCGGTTCCTCGACACCTTCGGCTTCGCGTATGAATTCTACTCGGCGACCGAGTTCTACGCCTCGGGTGCGTTTGACGATACGCTGCGGCTGGCAGCCGAACGCTATGACGCGATCATGGGCGTGATGATGGCCAGTCTGCGCGAGGAGCGCCAGCAGACCTATTCCTGTTTCCTGCCGATCCATCCCGAAACCGGGCGCGTCCTCTATGTGCCGATCAAGCATGTGGATACCAAGGATTACACCGTCACCTTCGATGACGAATCCGGCCGTGAATGGACGCTGCCGGTCACCGGCGGGCAGGTGAAACTACAGTGGAAGCCCGATTTCGGCGCCCGCTGGGCGGCGCTGGACGTCGATTTCGAGATGTATGGCAAGGACCATTCGACCAACACGCCGATCTATGACGGCATCTGCGAAATCCTCGGGGGGAAAAAGCCCGAGCATTTCACCTATGAGTTGTTTCTGGATGACAAGGGCCAGAAGATCTCGAAGTCCAAGGGCAACGGCCTGACGATCGACGAATGGCTGTCCTATGCGGCGACCGAGTCGCTCAGCTATTTCATGTATCAGAAACCGAAAACCGCCAAGCGCATGCATTTCGATGTCATCCCGCGCGCGGTCGATGAATACCACCAACAGCTGCGCGCCTATCCGGGCCAGCCTGCCGACCAGCAACTGGCCAACCCGGTTTGGCACATCCACGGCGGCACCCCGCCGGCCTCGCACATGGTGGTGCCCTTCTCGATGCTCTTGAACCTCGCCTCGGTGGCGGGGGCCAAGGACAAGGCCGGGCTCTGGGGCTTCATCCGTCGCTATGCGCCCGAGGCCACGCCCGAGACCCACCCCGATCTCGACGCCGCCGCCGGTTTCGCCCTGCGCTACTTCACCGATTTCGTCGCCCCGACGCGGCAGTTCCGTCTGCCCACGGGTCAGGAAGCCGCCGCAATGCAGGATCTGGCCGCCCGGCTGATGGCTTGGGATGGCGGGCTCGATGCCGAGGCGCTGCAGAGCATGGTCTTCGCCGTCGGCAAGGACCACGGGTTCGAGCCCCTGCGCGACTGGTTCAAGGCGCTCTACGAGGTGCTGCTCGGGGCCTCCGAAGGCCCGCGGTTCGGCGGCTTCATCGCGCTCTACGGTGTGCAGGAAACCTTGGCCCTGATTGAAAAGGCGCTCGCCGGTCAGCTCGCCGCCTGACCCTCTCTTTGCTCTGAAAATATCCACGGGGTTT
>CALESR010000127.1 GCA_937907485.1 uncultured Paracoccaceae bacterium
CCCGACGGCGCCGCCTACCGGGGCGCCGCCGCCCGCCGCAGCCGGTCGTTGATCGCGCGGCCCAGCCCCAGCTCGGGCACCGGGGCAAAGCCGATGCGCCCCTGCGGCCCGGCCAAGGCATCCGCCGCGTGCAGCGCGTGGAACAGCCGGGCGGCGGCCTCGGTCAGGTCGCCCGCCTCACTCAGGTTCAGGCGCGCGCCGGGGCAGGGGCCGAAACCGACCCAGACCTCGCCGGCCTCGGGCGCTGTCACCCCCAGCCGGACCCGCCCGCGCGGCGCGTAATGCGAGGCCATCTGCCCCGGCGCGGTGATCGCCTCGCCGGTCCGCGCGCCCAGCGTCAGCCCCAGTGCCTGCACCGCTTCCACCGCCAGCCCACCCTCGCGCAGCAGCACCGGCGCCGCGCCGGTGACGTCCAGAATCGTCGATTCCAGCCCGACCGCACAATCGCCACCGTCGATCACCGCTGCGATTCGCCCGTCCAGCCCGTCCAGCACATGCCGCGCGCTGACCGGGCTGATACGGCCCGAAGGATTGGCCGAGGGCGCTGCCAGCGGCCCGCCAAAGGCATCCAGCAAGGCCCGCGCCACCGGATGCGCAGGCAGTCGGATCGCAACGGTGTCCAGCGCCGCCGTCACCAAGGGCGACAACCCGCCCCGCAGCGGCAGCACCAGCGTCAGCGGGCCGGGCCAGAAGGCCGCCGCCAGCTGCCGCGCCAGCGGGGTCAACACGGCAAACTCCTCGACCGCATCCAGCGACGCCAGATGCACGATCAGCGGGTTGAACCGGGGCCGCCCCTTGGCCGCGAAAATCCCCGCCACCGCCCGGTCATCGCGCGCATCGGCTGCCAGGCCGTACACCGTCTCGGTCGGCATCGCCACCAGCCCGCCCTGCGCCAACAGCGCGGCCGCGCGGGCAATGCCCGCCGCATCGGGTGGCAGAACGAGGGTCTTTGACACGGCTGGCCCCGATTGACGCTGCGTCCTGATTTCAACGGGTAGCGAAGGACGCCGAATTGCGGCAATACAACCCTCGGCGCGGCTTGCCAAGCGGGCCGCCGCCAGTCTGGCCGCGCATTGCCCTGAGGTTTTCCCATGCCCTTTGCCGCTCCTGTCGCCGATATCCGTTTCCTGCTCGATCGGGTGCTGGGCTATGACCGCCTCGCCGAGACCGAGACCTTTGCCGAGGCCGGACCCGACACCACCGAGGCCATTCTGGTCGAGTTGGCGCGGCTCTGCGATGAGGTGCTGGCGCCGTTGAACCGCGGCGGCGATCTGACTCCGGCGCGGCTGGAGAACGGCATCGTGCGCACCTCGCCCGGCTTCAAGGACGGCTATGCGGCGATTGCGCAGGGCGGCTGGCTGGGCCTTTCCGCCACGCCCGACCACGGCGGCATGGGCCTGCCGATCACCCTGAACACCGCGATGAACGAGATGATGTCGGGCGCCTGCCTGTCGCTGCAACTCTGCCCCTTGCTCAGTCAGGGCCAGATCGAGGCGCTGGAACACCACGCCTCGGACACGATCAAGGATCTCTATCTGCCAAAGCTGATCTCCGGCGAATGGACCGGCACGATGAACCTGACCGAGCCGCAGGCCGGCTCGGACGTCGGTGCCCTGCGCACCAAGGCCGAACCGCTGGGCGATGGCAGCTTTGCCATCACCGGGCAGAAGTTCTTCATCACCTGGGGCGATCATGACGTTGCCGAAAACGTCTGCCATCTGGTGCTGGCCCGCCTGCCGGACGGCGCACCGGGGACGCGGGGCATCAGCCTCTTCATGGTGCCGAAATTCCTGCCCGATGCCGCCGGCAACCCCGGCGAGCGCAACGCGCTGCGGGTGGTCTCGCTGGAGCACAAGCTGGGCATCCACGGCTCGCCCACCTGCGTGATGAGCTTCGAGGGCGCCAAGGGCTGGATGGTCGGCCAGCCCAACGGCGGCATGGCGGCGATGTTCACCATGATGAACAACGCCCGCCTCGGCGTCGGTGCGCAGGGTATCGGCGTGGCCGAGGCGGCGTATCAGCACGCGCTGGCCTTCTCGCAGATGCGCACGCAGGGCCGCACGCCGCTGGGCGCCACGGCGATCATCGACCACGCCGATGTGCGCCGGATGCTGGCCACGATGAAGGCCGAGGTTTTCGCCGCCCGCGCCATCGCACTGGATTGTGGCCTCAGCATCGACATGGCCAAGGCGACGGCCAAGGACTCATGGAAGGCCCGCGCCGCGCTGCTGACGCCGATCGCCAAGGCGCATGGCACCGACATCGGCTGCGAGGTCTCCAGTCTGGGCGTGCAGATCCACGGCGGCATGGGCTTTATCGAGGAAACCGGCGCGGCGCAGTATTTCCGCGATGCCCGCATCACCCCGATCTACGAAGGCACCAACGGCATTCAGGCGATGGACCTTGTCGGGCGCAAGATGATGGACGGCGGCGAGGCCGCCTGCCGCCTGCTGCAAGAGGTCGAGGATACCGCCGAAGCCGCCCGTGGCCGCCTGCCCGACCTGGCGGGCAAGGTCTGGGACGCGGCGGAAACCCTGCGCGAGGCCGTCGAATGGCTGATCGCCCAGTCGCCCGATGACCGCAACGCGGGCGCGGTGGCCTTCCTGCGCGCCTTTGCCCGCGTGCTGGGCGGGCATTACCACCTCAAGGCCGCGTTGGCCGACCCCGGCGGGCCGCGCGCGCGGCTGGCGCAGGTGTTCATCGACCGGCTGCTGCCCGAACATGCCTCGCTGCTGGTGCAGGCCCGGGCCGGGGCGGCGCAGCTTTACGCGCTGTCGCCCGACGATCTGGCCTGCGCATGAATCTGGCCGCCCGCCCCCCGGAACCCGGCATCCGCACACCTTTCGAGGTGCCGCCCGCGCCCGGTCAGGCGATCACCGTCGCGCCCGGCGTGCTGTGGATGCGGCTGCCGCTGCCGATGCAGCTTGACCATGTGAACGTCTATGCGCTCGACGATGGCGAGGGCTGGACACTGATCGACACCGGCTTTGCCGGGCGCAAGGGCCGCGCCGCCTGGGAAGACCTGCTGGCCGGGCCGCTGGCCGCCAAACCGGTGCGCCGGGTGGTGGTGACGCATCACCACCCCGACCACGTCGGCCTCGCGGGCTGGTTTCAAACCGAACACGGCGCCGAACTCATCACCACGCGCACCTCATGGCTGTTCGCCCGCATGCTGACGCTGGATGTGCACGAACAGCCCACGCCCGAAACGGTGACCTACTGGCGCAGCGCCGGGGTTGATGCCGACGAGATCGCCCGCCGCATGGCCGAGCGCCCGTTCAACTTTGCCGACATGGTGGCGCCGATGCCGCTGGGCTATACCCGCATCGCCGAGGGCGACACCCTGACGATGGGCGGGCGGCGCTGGCTGGTGCGCTGCGGCGACGGCCACGCGCCCGAACATGCCACGTTCTGGAGCCTCGACGACGATCTGGTGATCGGCGGCGACCAGCTCTTGCCCGGCATCAGCGCCAATCTGGGCGTCTATGCCACCGAACCCGACGCCGACCCGGTGGGCGAGTGGATCGACTCGTGCCATCGGCTCTCCGCCTTTGCCGAGGACCGCCATCTGGTGCTGCCCGGCCACAAGCTGCCCTTTACCGGCCTGCCGCTGCGGTTGCGGCAGATGGTCGACAACCACCGCGGCGCGCTCGACCGGCTGGCCGAGGCTCTGGCCCAGCCGCGCACCGCCGCGCAGTGCTTCGTGCCGATCTTCAAACGCGAGATCACCGGATCGGCGGCCGGCATGGCCCTGGTCGAGGCCGTGGCGCATCTGAATCATCTGTTGCGGCAGGGCCGGGTGCGGCGCTGGCGCGGGGCGGGCAGCGAATGGCTGTGGCAGGCACTTTGACCCGGCGGGCGCTGCTGGCCGGGCTTGCGCTGGCGGGCTGCGCGCCGCTGCGCCACGGTGAGTTGCCGCCGTCTTCGGGCGGGCCGGTTCTGGCACGCAACCGGCTGCGCATCGTGATCTTCGAACTGGCCGGGCCGGATGTGCCGTTTCACACCGGCTTGATCGTGCATGCCGGGGCCGAGACCCTGCTCTATGACCCCGCCGGCCGCTGGCACCCCGAGGGCCAGTGCCGCCCGGAGGGCGAGGTGATCCGCGGCCTGACCCCCGCCGATGAAGAGGCCTATCTGGACCGCAGCGGCATCCGCTATTCGCTGGGCGGCTGGGTCACGCATGTCTTTGACAGCGCCGTCAGCGCCGAGGTGGCGCGTCTGGCGATGCGCCGGGCCGAAGAGCGCCCGGCCTCGCTGCCGCTGCACTGCGCGCATAATGTCTCCAGCCTGCTCGCCGGCCTGCCGGGGTTCGAGGGGCTGCACCCGCACCGCATCACCGCCGATCTCTTGAATGATCTGCTGGCGCGCGACGATCTGGTCTACAGCCGCCGCACTGGCGCCGCGACGCAAAGCGGGTGACAGCGGTTTTTCCATCCGCTATGGAGAGAAAGCAGCACCAAACGGGAGACGATCATGGCGCATAAACACGGCTCGATGGACACCACCTCGCAGGAAAAAACCTTCAACGGCTTCATCCGTCTGTCGGTCTGGGTTGCGGCGATTTCGATCGGCATCCTGATTTTCATGGCTCTGGTCAACGCCTGATCCTTCCCAGCCCCTCGAGGTGTCGCCCATGTCGCTGATCCTGCGCTTGTTCGCCCTCGTCGGGCTGATCCTGCTGTCCGCCTGCACCAAACCGGTGGTCTGGGCCCCCGAGGCCGACGTGATCGCTGCGCGCTATCAGCATCCCGGCCCGGTCGAGATCGTGCTCTTCAACGTGATCGAGAATGAACGCGGCCGGGGCGAACACTCGGCGCTGCTCATCAATGCGCCCAGCCAGCGTGTGCTGTTTGATCCGGCCGGCAGCTGGTCGCATCCGCTCTCGCCCGAGCGGCATGACGTGCATTACGGCATCACGCCCGACCAGTTGTATCGCTATACCTACTACCACGCGCGGCGCACCCATCATGTGCTGATCCAGCACCTGCAGGTGCCGCCCGAGACCGCCGAATACATCCTGCGACTGGCCGAGGCCTCGGGGCCGGCGAGCGACGGCTATTGCGCGAAATCCATCGTGGCGATCCTGACGCAGGTTCCGGGCTTTGAATTCATTCAGGATTCTTTCTATCCCAACCGGCTGTCCGAACAATTCGCCACCATCCCCGGCGTCGTCGAAGAGCGGATCTATTCCGACGCCGAGCCGACCGAACGGCAGCAATACACCCAATAAGCCGCGCCCGTGGCCCGGCGGCCGCTAGCGCAGCGCCGTCAGCAGCGCCAGCGTCAACGCCCCGGCCAGCATGGCCCAGATCGCGTTGCGCCGCCACAGCCCCACCGCCAGCGTCGCCACCACGGCGCCCAGCAGGGCAGGGTCGGGCCAGCCGGTTGCCGCGTTCAGGCGGAACACCTGCGGCGCCATCAGGCCGGGGATCACTGCGACCGGGGTATAGCGCAGCAGGCGCAGCAACCACTCGGGCAGCGGGCGGTTGCCGATCAGGCCCAGAAAGGAAAACCGCAGGCCAAAGGTGCCCAGCGCCAGCAGCGCGATAATCAGCCAGATGGTCGATTGCGACAGGCTCATGCGCGCACCTGCGGGCGATGACGGGCGGTCCAGACCTCGACCGCGGCGCCAGTGGCCATCGCGGCGAGGGCGGCGACCAACAGCCCGGTGTTATAGGGCATGAAGCCCAGCGCCAGCGTGCCCAACACCGAGACCAGCACCGCCGCGACCTGCGCCAGCGTGCGCAGCATCGGCCCGATCAGCGCCAGAAAGGCAATCGGCACCGCTGCGCCGATCGGAATGCTGGCCGGGATGGCCTCGCCCAGCAGGGCTCCCGCCAGCGTGCCCAGATACCAGACCGGCGCGACCAGCGTGATGACGCCAAAGTAATAGGCGACCTTGGCCTGCAGGCTCAGGCCCGGATCCCGCTCATACCGCAGGAACGAGGTGGCATAGGCTTGATCGACCATCAGATAGGCGATCAGCGCCCGTTGCCACAGCGGTGCCGCGCCCAGATGCGGCACCAGCGAGGCCGAATACATCGCCATGCGCAGATTGACCGCCAGCGCGGTGACCAGCACGATCAGCGTCGGCGCGTCATCGACCATCAACTGAATCGCCGCCAGTTGCGCCGCCCCGGCGATCACCGCGATGGAAAACGCCATCGTCTGCACGACATTCAGCCCGGCCTCGGTGGCGACGACGCCAAAGACCAGACCAAAGGGGCCGACGATCAGGATAAAGGGGCCGCCATCGCGCAAGCCCTGCCAAAAGGCCCGCCGGGGCGGGGTCGGGTCTGGTTGGATCATGATGTTATCCGAACATGCCGGTCACCCGGCCCAAAAGCATGAAGGCGCGGGCCGAGCGGGTCTCGGCCAGTCGGGCGATTTCGGCGTCCGAGGCCAGCGCCTCGAACACGGCAAACCGGCGGTCAAAGGTGCGCAGGAACCGGTGCGCGGCATCGCGAAAGCCGGGGTCCGACCGCATCCGCGCCGCGCTCAGCGCCAGACACGAACGGTCACGCACGCCGCCCAAGGGGG
The DNA here is from genome assembly GCA_937907485.1 of uncultured Paracoccaceae bacterium. GTDB lineage: Bacteria > Pseudomonadota > Alphaproteobacteria > Rhodobacterales > Rhodobacteraceae > Pararhodobacter. Next base: position 6,541 of record CALESR010000127.1, read on the forward strand.
CGATTTCGACCCCGCGCGCGCCCAGCGCAAAGGCCCGCCAGACCTCGGGGCGGGCGCGGTCGGGGCGCAGGTCATCCATGTAGATGCCCTCTTCGGCCAGCACCGTCAGCACATGTTGCGCCGCGCGCACCAGTTCGGCGGTGCCGTGGTCGGCCAAGGCCCGGCGCAGCGCGGCAAAGCCCTCGTCATCGCTGTCGGTCTCGGGGAAATGCAGCGCGCGGATGAAATCGGCGGGCGGCAGCGGTCCGCTGGCCGGCTGCGGGTTGTCGAACGCCAGACCAGGCTGCGTGGTTTCCCCCGCCGCCGACGCCGGAACGGGCGCGGGCAGCTGCCGCGCCGGGTCGCGCCGGGTGGAAAACAGCGCCAGTTGTGATTCCGCCCGCGTCTGCGCGGCGGCGATCTCGTCGAGCTTTTCCTCGACCGTCGGTTTCAGGGCCAGCCCGGCCGCCTGCTGCTCGCGGATCCAGCCGCGCCGCATCCCCTCGACCGTGGCCTGCAGGCGCAGCGACTGGTCGCGCATCTCGCGCGCGGCGCGCAGAACCAGAACCGCCAGCCAGATCAAGGCGATGGGCAGGAACACCGCCAGCGCCGTCACCACCAGCCCCAGCGTATCGGCGATCTGCCGCCCCTGCAGGCCCAGCGCGCGAAACGCCGCCACCAGCAGCCCCAGCCACAGCAGCGACAGCACAAAGGCCAGCACCTCGCCCGACAGGCGCGTGCGCCGGGGCAGGGGCGCGTCCGAGGGTTCAGGGGGCAGGTCGGCCATCGCCGGCCTCAGCGGAATTCGACCGAGATGACCTCATAGCCGCGGTCGCCGCCGGGGGTGCGCACCTCGACGCTGTCGCCCGCTTCCTTGCCGATCAGCGCCCGCGCCAGCGGCGAACGCACGTTCAGCAAGCCGTTCTCGATGTCGGCCTCGGTCTCGCCGACGATCTGATAGGTCTTTTCTTCGTCGGTGTCCTCGTCCACCAGCGTCACCGTGGCACCGAACTTGATCGAGCCGCTCAGGCGCGTCGGATCGATCACCTCGGCCCGGCCCAGAACCCCTTCGAGCTCCTTGATCCGGCCCTCGATGAAGCTCTGCTTTTCGCGCGCTGCATGATACTCGGCGTTTTCCGACAGGTCGCCATGTTCCCGCGCCTCGGCGATCGCCTTGATGACAGCCGGACGGTCGACACTTTTCAACTGGCGCAATTCGGCGTCAAGCGCGTCGAAACCGCGGCGGGTCATGGGGATCTTTTCCATCGGGCCTCACTCGGAAATGAAAAAAACCCGCGGCCGTGGCCGGGGCAATTCAGGGTCTTGCGCCCAACTGACAGCATGGCAACGCAAATTGCAAGCCCCGCGCGCCCGGCCCGGCAAAGGCCCGCCCGTTCGCTGCCCGCGGCAAAGCGTGCTCTGACGTGCCGTCGCAATTGACCAGCGGGGGGGCAGGGTTTATCCACCGCGACAGAAAATTGCGCCACAGGGCGGCCAGACCGCAGCGAGGAGCCAGCATGCCACAGACCGGATCGGCGATTGAACGCGAATCGATGGACTATGACGTCGTCATCGTCGGCGCGGGGCCGGCGGGCCTGTCGGCGGCGATCCGGCTGAAACAACTCGACGCCGACCTCAGCGTGGTGGTGATCGAAAAGGGGTCCGAGGTCGGCGCGCATATCCTGTCCGGTGCGGTGCTGGACCCGTCCGGCCTGACGCGGCTGATGCCCGACTGGAAAGAGCGCGGCGCGCCCCTCAACGTGCCGGTGACGCAGGACAATTTCTACATGCTGGGCGAGGCGGGGCAGATCCGCGTGCCCAACTGGCCGATGCCGCCGCTGATGAACAACCACGGCAACTATATCGTCAGCATGGGCAATGTCTGCCGCTGGATGGCCGAGCAGGCCGAGGCGCTGGGCGTCGAAATCTTCCCCGGCATGGCGGCGAGCGAGCTGGTTTTCGACGGCGACCGCGTCAAGGGCGTGGTGGCGGGCGAGTTCGGCAAGGACTCGGACGGCTCGATGGGCGCGAACTATGAGCCGGGCATGGAATTGCACGGCAAGTATGTCTTCATCGCCGAGGGTGTGCGCGGCTCCTTGGCCAAGCAGTTGATCGAACGCTTCGATCTCTCCAAGGGCCATTGCGCGCAGAAATTCGGTCTGGGGATGAAGGAAATCTGGCAGATCGACCCGGAAAAGCACCGGCTGGGCACCGTCACCCACACGATGGGCTGGCCGCTGGGCGGCAACGCGGGCGGCGGCAGCTTCCTCTATCACTTTGAGAACAATCAGATTCTCATCGGGTTTGTCGTCCACCTGAACTATCAGAACCCGCATCTTTACCCCTATATGGAGTTCCAGCGCTTCAAACATCACCCGATGGTGGCCGAACTGCTCAAGGGCGGCAAACGGGTGGCTTACGGCGCGCGGGCGATTTCCGAGGGCGGCTGGCAGTCGGTGCCAAAACTCACCTTCCCCGGCGGCGTGCTGCTGGGCTGCTCGGCGGGTCTCGTCAACGTGCCGCGCATCAAGGGCAACCACAACGCCATGCATTCGGGCATCGAGGCCGCCGAGGCCGCCTTTGCCGCGCTGCAATCCGGGCGCGAGGGCGACGAACTGACCGCCTATGAGGACACGCTGCGCGGTGGCGTCATCGGCAAGGACCTGAAAAAAGTCCGCAACGTCAAACCGTTGTGGTCAAAGCTGGGCCTTCTTCCCTCGCTGGTGCTGGGCGGCTTCGACATGTGGACCAACACGCTGGGCTTCAGCCTGTTCGGCACGCTGCGGCATGGCAAATCCGATGCCAAGGCCACCGGCGAGGCGGCGAACTTCAAGCCGATCGACTATCCGCGCCCCGATGGCGTGCTGTCCTTTGACCGGCTGACCAACGTCAGCTTCAGCTTCACCAACCACGAGGAATCGCAGCCCGCCCACCTGCGGCTGACCGATGCCGCCGTGCCGATCGCCGTCAACCTGCCGAAATTCGCCGAACCGGCGCAGCGCTATTGCCCGGCGGGGGTCTATGAGGTGGTGGAAAAGAACGGCAAGTCCGAGTTCGTCATCAACTTCCAGAACTGCGTGCATTGCAAGACCTGCGACATCAAGGACCCGTCGCAGAACATCACCTGGACCACGCCTCAGGGGGGCGACGGGCCGAACTATCCCAACATGTAAGCCGCTCGCGCGGGCGTGAAGGCACCGGGCCCGGCCCGGTGCCGCTGGCGGTTGCCCTTGGGGTGCAGGATCGCTACATCTGGGGCCAGACCCCCGGGAGGAACCCCTTGTCCAGATTGCGCCGCCTGACCCTGCCGACGATCCTGTGTGCGGCATTCTGGGCCGCGGGTGCCCCGGCCAGCCTTGCGCAGCAGGGCGCCGCCGGTGCGCTGCTCGCCGCGCGCGAGGCAGCGGCGCATTCGGATTTTGCCGCCTCGCTGCCCTATCTTGAACGCCTGCACCAGATCGACCCGCAGAACCCCGCGACGCTCGAAGCGCTGGTGCTCGGCGCGATGTCGGTGGGGGATACCGCCACCGCCAGCCGCCACGCCGCTGCGTTGACTGCCCTCGACCCCAACAACCCCGCCGCTGTGCTGGTGCTGATCGCGCAGGGCTTTGTCGCGCAGGACCACGCCGCCGTTCTCGACCTCGCCGCCACCACCGCGCCGGTGCATCCGCTGGTCACCGGGCTGGCCCGCGCCTGGGCGCATCTGGGCGACGGGCGCATGTCCGACGCACAATCGGCGCTGGACGATGTCGCGCGCATCGACGGGATGCGGGCCTTTGCCGTCTATTGCCGCGCCTTGGCGCTGGCGCTGGTCGGGGATGTCGAAGGGGCTGTCGCCCTGATCGAGGACCCCGCCGACAACGTCGCGGCGGCGCTGAACCGGCGTGGCTATGTCGCCTATGCGCTGCTGCTGGGCCAGACCGAACGGTTTGACGACGCGCTGGCCCTGATCGACGAGGTGTTCGCCGGCTCGCTCGACCCGGCGCTGGACCGGATGCGCGCGGCCTATCAGGCCCGTCAGGCGCTGCCCTTCGATCTGATCGACTCGCCCGCCAAGGGCATGGCCGAGGTCTTTGCCGTCATGGCCAGCGCCATGCAATCGGCCGACAATCTGGGCGAGGCGCTGATCTATGCGCAGGCGGCGGTCTGGGTGAACCCCGGCCTCAGCGATGCGCAACTGATGATCGGCCGCATCTTCGAGGCGATGGGCCACCCTGAGGCCGCCGCCGCTGCCTATGCGGCGATCCCGGTCGATGACGTCTTTGGCATGGCGGCGCGCATGGGGCGGGCGCAGGTGCTCGAAACCCTCGGTCAGCGCGAAGAGGCCATCGCCGTGCTCTCGGCGCTGGCCACCACCAGCCCGCACTCCTTTGCCGCGCAATCGGTGCTGGGGGATTTCCTGCGCCGCGACGGCCAGTTCGCCGCCGCCGACACCGCCTATACCCGCGCGCTCGACCTGCTGGACAGCACCGGCCGCCCCGCCGAATGGCAAACGCTCTTTGCCCGCGCCATCGCCCGCTCGCGTCTGGGCGACTGGCCCGCCGCCGAGGCCGATTTCCGCGCCGCGCTGGCGATCGAGCCGAACCAGTCCTCGGTGTTGAATTACCTCGGGTATTCGCTGGTCGAACGCGGCGAGAACCTTGACGAGGCGCTGTCGATGATCGAGCGCGCGGTCGCGGGCGATCCGACCTCGGGCTATATTCTCGACAGCCTCGCTTGGGCGCTGTTCCGCACCGGCCGCCATATCGAGGCGCTGCCGCATATGGAGCGCGCCGTCGAACTGGCGCCCACCGATGCGATCCTGAACGACCATCTGGGCGATGTCTATTGGGCCGTCGGGCGCCAGCGCGAGGCGCGGTTCCAGTGGCGCCGCGCGCTGTCCTTTGCCCCCGCCGACGACCTCGACGAGGCCCGTATCCGCCGCAAGCTCGAAGTCGGGCTGGACGTGGTGCGCGCCGAGGCCGGTGAGCCACCGCTGACCCCGTGATGGCCTCGCGGCTGGCCCCGGCCAAGATCAACCTGACGCTGCATGTCACCGGCCAGCGCGCTGACGGCTATCATCGTCTCGATTCGCTGGTGGTCTTTGCCGAGGCCGGCGACACGGTGACACTGGCGCCGGGGCAGGGCCTGTCACTGGCCTTGGGCGGCCCTTATGGCGCGGCGCTGGCGGGCGAAGGCGACAATCTGGTCCTGCGCGCGGCGCGCGCCGCCGGGGCGTTGGACGCCGCCTTTGCGCTGGACAAACACCTGCCGCTGGCCTCGGGCATGGGTGGAGGTTCCTCCGATGCCGCTGCCGCGCTGCATCTGCTGGCGCAGCATCAAGGGCTGGCGATCCCGCCCGTTCCGGCGTTGATGCAGCTGGGGGCCGACCTGCCGGTCTGCGTCGCGGCGCCCGCGCCCAGCCGGATGCGCGGTCTGGGCGAGGACGTGCTGCCGGTGCCGGGTCTGCCCGCGCTCTGGCTGCTGCTGGTCAATCCGGGGCAGGGTCTGGCAACGCCCTTGGTGTTCAAGGCGCTGGAAAACCGCAACAATCCGCCAATGCCCGCAACCCTGCCGCGCTGGCGCGACGCTGCCGAGCTTTGCGACTGGCTGGCCGGTCAGCGCAACGATCTGGAACCCCCGGCGCGACACCTGATGCCGCAGATCGGCGCGCTGCTCGACCAAATCGCGGCGCAGACAGGCTGCCTGCTGGCCCGGATGACCGGCTCGGGCGCCACCTGCTTTGGCGTGTTCCGCGACCGTCCGAGCCTCGATGCCGCCGCCGCCGCGCTGGCGCATCCCGGCCGCTTTGTCGCCGCGACGCGCAGCTCCGCCTCGCTCAGTTGACCCGCGCGACGACGAAATCTGCCAGATCCGCCAGCATCGCCTTGATCGGCTGATCGGGCAGCGGCGCCAGCGCCGCCCGCGCCCGTGCCGCCCAGTCCAGCGCCGATTGCCGCGTCGAGTCCAGCGCGCCATGCCGCGCCAGCAACGCCATCGCCTGCTCCAGATCGCCCGCGTCCTGCTGGCCCCGGCCCAGCGTGCGCTCCCAGAACCCGCGATCCGCCGCACCGCCCGCCGCAATCGCCCGGATCACCGGCAGCGTCAGCTTGCGCTCACGGAAGTCGTCGCCCAGATTCTTGCCGATCCCGTCGCCCGCGCCGCCATAGTCGAGGAAGTCATCGACGATCTGAAAGCAGATCCCCAGCGCGTCGCCATAGTCGAACAGCGCCTGCACCTGCGCCTCGGGCGCCTCGGCGATCACCGGACCGACCTGCGTCGCCGCCGAAAACAGCGCAGCGGTCTTGCCGCGGATCACCTTCATATAGGTGTCCTCGGTGGTGGTGATGTCCTGCGCCGCCGTCAGTTGCAGCACTTCGCCCTCGGCAATCACCGCCGCCGCATTCGACAGGATGGTCAGCGCCCGCAGATTGCCGGGCTCGACCATCAACTGAAACGCCCGCGCGAACAGGTAATCCCCCACCAGTACCGAGGATTTGTTGTCCCACAGCAGGTTGGCCGTCGGCCTCCCGCGCCGCTTGGCACTTTCATCGACCACATCGTCATGCAGCAAAGTCGCCGTGTGGATGAATTCGACCGTCGCCGCCAGCTTGACATGCGCGTCGCCCGCATAGCCGCTCAGCCGCGCGGCGGCGAGCGTCAGCAACGGGCGGATGCGCTTGCCGCCCGCCTCGATCAGATGCGCCGTCACCTCGGGGATGCGCGGCGCGTGCTCGGACGCCATGCGCTGCCGGATCAGTGTGTTCACCTGCATCATGTCGTCCGCGAGCGTCTGCGACAGCGCTTCCAGCGGGCTGTGTGGGGTGACGGGCATGGGTCTCGGGCCTCTGTTTTGACAAGCCCGCAGGCTTGTCGTTTACTGCTGCCATGAAAGTACTGCTGCGCACGAGTGATCCGACACTCATCCCCTTTGCAACGACCCTGCTGGCGGGCGAAGGTATAGAGGCCTTTGCGGTTGACGTCCATATGAGCGCGCTGGCCATCGTGCCGCAGCGGCTGATGGTGCGCGAGGGCGACCTTTTTCTGGCGCGGGCCGTGCTGCGCGATCTGGGTGTGCCGTTCGATGAGTGACGCTGCGCTGACGCGCGATGTGTTTCTGGGCGGGCGGCTGGCAATCTGGCAGCCGCAGCACGGCTACCGCGCCGCGACCGACCCGGTGCTGCTGGCCGCCGCCGTGCCTGCGCGCGCCGGGCAGACGGTGCTGGAACTGGGCTGTGGCGCCGGGGTGGCGCTGCTGGCCCTGGGTCGCCGGGTGCCCGGGCTGGCGCTGACCGGGGTCGAACGACAGGCGGATTACGCCGACCTCGCCCGGCGCAACGCGCTGGAAAACCACCTAGAGGCGCGCATCGTCACCGCCGACCTGCTGGCGCTGCCCCCCGATCTGCGCACCGGCTTTGACCATGTGCTGACCAACCCGCCCTATTACCGCCCCGGCTCGCCGCCCGCGGCGGATGCCGGGCGCGACGCCGCCCTGCGCGAGGAAACCCCGCTGGCCGCCTGGCTCGACGCCGCGCTGCGCCGCGTGCGCTCGGGCGGGGTGCTGACGCTGATCCATCTGGCCGACCGGCTGGCCGAGATTCTCGCCGCGCTCGATGGCCGCGCCGGGGCGATTGCCCTGCGCCCGCTGGCGCCGCGTCAGGGCCGCGCGGCGGGGCGCATTCTGGTGCAGGCGCGCAAGGGGGCGCGCGGCCCGCTGCGGCTGCTGGCGCCGCTGGTGATGCATTCCGGCGCCCGCCATCTGGCCGATGCCGACGATTTCACCCCTGAGGCACAGGCCCTGCTGCGCGACGCACAAGCACTGGTTTGGGACTGACCCTTTGCCATCGGCGGATCGCTACAAGTTGCGACAACTCGCCCTTCGGTTTTGTGTGACAAACGGATGAAACTGTGCTCGACTGAGGTCACGGATACCCGTCACAGGAGGTTACACATGACGCTGTCTTCGCGCCTTCACGAGCTCCGCCGTCGCCATCAGGCCCTTGCCGATCAGGTCGAACAGGCGCAGCGCGCGCCCGCCATCGATGATCTGGTGATCGCTGATCTGAAGAAGCAGAAGCTGCGCCTCAAGGAAGAGATCTCGCGCCTCGCGGCCGAGTGACCTTGCCACCGGCGCGCGCCGCCAAGGCCGCGCCCAGGGTGATCAACACGGCAGCCGCGGCCAGCGTCACGCTGGCCCCGGCCATCCCGGCGCCCACCAGCGCCACGGTGGACAACAGCGGCGCGGCATAGGACGCCGTCCCCAAAAGCTGGATGTCGCCCCCCTTGACCCCGATGTCCCAAGTATAGAACGCCAGCCCCACCGGCCCCAGCCCCAGCGCCAGCACCGCCCACCAGCCGGTCGCCGCCTGCGGCCAGGCAGGTTGCTCCAGCGCCAGATGCGCCAACCCCGACAACAGCGCGGTTGCCAGACACGTCACCGCCACCGCCGCCGTCGGCACGCCCGCCAACCGCCGTGAACCCAGCGAATACCCCGCCCAGACCAGCGCCGCGACAAAGGCCACGCCATAGCCTGCCACCGCGCCCGAAACCGCGCCGATCCCGCCCGCCACGATCAGCGCCGCGCCGCCAAAGGCCAAGAGCGCGCCGGTCACATGGCCGATCCGCAGCGACTCGCCCGGCAACAGCCCCGAACCCAGCACGATGAACAGCGGCCAGAGATAGCAGATCAGCGACGCCTCGGCCGCCGGTGCCAGCCTGAGCGCGGAGAAATAGAGGAAATGATAGCCAAAAAGCCCTGCCGTGCCAAAGGCATAGGCCGACAGCGGCACAAGACGCAGCGTGCCCAGGCCGCCGCTCAGTGCCAGCCAGACCAGCCCCACGCCGCCGCCGATGGCAAAGGTCAGCGCGGTCAGCAGAAAGGGTGGCACCGGCGCGGTCGCCACTGTCATCAGCGCCAGCAGCGACCACAGGATCACCGCCGAGAAACCGATCACCGTTGCCCGTGACTTGCCCATGCGCGTCCCTTTCGTCGTGCCGGTCCATACTCCGGCGGCGACGTCGCGCGCAAGCGCGAAGAGGGGGCGCCGCCCCCTCCTCGCCAGTGTGATCACACGAAGAACTGCGCCCCGTTGGCGCTGATCGTCGAGCCGTTGATAAAGCTGGCGTCGTCCGAGGCGAGGAAGGCCACGCAGCGCGCGATTTCCTCGGGCTCGCCCAGACGGCCCGCCGGGATGCCCGCGATGATCGATTCGCGCACCTTTTCCGGCACCGCCATCACCATTTCCGTCGCGATATAGCCCGGGCAGACCGCGTTCGCGGTGATGCCGAACCGCGCGCCTTCCTGCGCCAGCGATTTCACGATGCCCAGATCGCCCGCCTTGGTCGCGGCATAGTTGACCTGACCGAACTGGCCCTTTTGCCCGTTGATCGAGCTGATGACGACGATGCGCCCGAACTTGCGCTCGCGCATACCGGGCCAGATCGGGTGCACGGTGTTGAACACGCCGGTCAGGTTGGTGTCGATCACTTGCTTCCACTGGTCGGGCGTCATCTTGTGGAACGGGGCGTCGCGGGTGATCCCGGCGTTGGCGACCACCACGTCGATCGGGCCCAGCTCGGCCTCGACCTGCGCCAGACCGGCCTTCGAGGCCTCGTAATCCGCGACGTTCCATTTGTAGGTCTTGATGCCGCTTTCGGCGGTGAATTTGGCGGCGGCCTCATCGTTGCCGGCATAGTTGGCCGCAACCGTGTAACCGGCGTTTTTCAGCGCCAGCGAGATCGCGGCGCCAATACCGCGCGAGCCGCCAGTAACCAGTGCAATCCGTCCCATTTATCCCTCCTGGAGTGGTGTTCTTGAAATTCTGTTATCCGTTAAGCAAGTGGGGCGCAACAATGTTGCGCCCCGTGTTTTCGCTATCGCAGAAAAAACCGCCGCGCCTCAGCGCTCCAAGCACATGGCAACGCCCATGCCGCCGCCGATGCACAGC
>CALESR010000128.1 GCA_937907485.1 uncultured Paracoccaceae bacterium
CAGCCGCGCGCACAGCACCGCTACCCCTGCGACCTCGGCCGCTGCCTCGGGCCGCAACCCGTGATCCACGCTCACCGCCGCCACCCGGCCCGGCCCCAGTGCCTCGACCGCCAGCACCAGCGCGGCCACCGAATCGCCGCCGCCCGAAACCGCCACGCCGACCCGCGCAACCCCCTCGCAGGCCGCTCGCAGACATGCCAATGGCGCGGGACCACTCACGACCCCGCCCCGTCTTTGTTCTGCAAATATCCTCGGAGGGTGAATTCGCCGCAGGCGAAGAGGGGGGCAGACGGCCCCCCTGTCTGTTTCCCCGTCAGACTCAGCGCGACACCGCCGTCACAGCGCGCCGGTTCAGATCCCAGCAACGCTGCTCGGCGCAGACCTCGACCGGGCGCTCCTTGCCATAACTCACCGTGTTGATGCGGCCTGCGCTGACCCCTTCGGCGATCAGGAACTGCTGCACCCGAGCCGCCCGCCGCGCACCCAGTGCGATGTTGTATTCTCGCGTGCCACGTTCGTCGGCATGGCCTTCGATCAGGATGCGGTACTCGGGATAGCGGTTCAGCCAAACCGCCTGCGTGCGCAGAATCGTTTGCCCCATCGGCGTCAAGTCGCTGGAATCGACGGTGAAATTCACGGTGTCACCTATCGTCTCGTTGAAGTAGGCGATCGAGGTCGGGTCGTTCGGATCGCCCAGTGCGGTCGAGCTGATGCCGCCCGCCCCCGCGCCATAGGCCGATTCATACTCGCCCTCGCGCGGGTTGTTGCACGCCGCCAGCGCCAGTGCCGCAATCAGCAGCGTCGCTTTGGTGAAAAGCTTCATGGTTCTTGTCCTTGTTGTTCTGTCCTGCCCGACTGACATCTTACCAGAAGCCGGGGTGCAGGGGAATCGGGGTTGCTTCACGTTCGGCGGCGCGGCGCCTCAGGGCAGCAGCGGCGACCATGCCGGATCCGAGGCAGGGCCGGGCGTCGGCACACGCCGCAGGTTGCGCCCGGTGATATCGACCGACATCAGCGAGGGATTGCCGCCTGCCTCCTCGCGGGTGAACATGATGACGCGGCCATTTGGCGACCAGGTCGGGCCCTCGTCGAGGAAGCTCGCGGTCAGCAGCCGTTCGTTCGAGCCATCCGTGCGCATGACCCCGATGTGGAAACGGCCGTTGTGCGACTTGGTAAAGGCGATCAGATCGCCGCGCGGCGACCAGACCGGGGTCGAATAGCGGCCCTGCCCGTGGCTGATGCGTGTCGCGGCACCGCCCTGCAGCGGCATCACATAGAGCTGTGAAGTGCCCGAGCGGTCGCTTTCGAACACCACCTGCGCCCCGTCTGGCGCGAATGAGGGCGCGGTGTCGATGGCCTCGGTCTGCGTCAACTGCCAACGCTGACCTGAACCAATGTTGAGCAGGAAGATGTCGGTTCGCCCGTCGATCGACAGCGAATAGACCACCGACCCGCCATCGGGCGAAAAGCGCGGGGCAAAGGTCATGGTTCCGGGCTGATCGCCGATCACCTGACGGCGGCGTGTCGCCACATCCATCAGATAGATGCGCGGAAAGCCGGTCTCATAACTGGTGAACAGGATGCGGTCACCGGTCGGCGAAAAGCGCGGGGCAAAGGCCAGCGCGGTGCCGTCGGTCAGATACTGCACGTTTTCGCCGTCCTGATCCATGATCGCCACCTGCTTGCGCCGCGCATCGCGCGGGCCGCTTTCGGCGATAAAGACCACACGGCTGTCGAAATAGCCGCTCTCACCGGTCAGCCGCTGATAGACCTGATCCGAGACCCGATGCGCCATCCGGCGCCATGCGTCGGTGCTGCCGTCGAGTTGCAGCCCGTCGCCCAGTTGCTGCCCCGAGACCACATCGAACAGCCGGAACTTGACGGTGATCCGCTGGCCATCGACCCGCACCGCGCCGGTGATCAGCGCGCGGGCATTGATCGCCCGCCAGTCGGCGAACTGCACCGGAGCCTCGAAACTGGTAATCCGCCCGACATGCGCGTTGGCCGGGATCTCGCGCAAGAGCCCGGTGCCCGAGAGGTTCCCGGCAATCACCCGTGCCAGCCCGGCGGCGTATTGCCCGCCCGCCGCGTTTTCCGGCACGAAATCCGGGATCGCATAGGGCACCGGTTCGATCACCCCTTCGGTGATCTCGATACGCAGCGGGGTCTGCGCCAGCGCCACACGGGGCGCGAGGGCAAATCCGGCCAGCAGGCTCAGCACGGGGCGGCGGGAAAACTGGGTCATCGGTTACTCATCCGGGCTGGATTGAAGGTGATTTCGACAAGGCGCCACTGGTCGTAAAGCTCGGCGGGCATGCCGTAGCCTTCTATGCCGCATTGCACGATGGCCTGACGGCCGGCGTCAAAGGCAGCCTGCTGCGCTGCGGCCGAGCCGCCTTGCGCGTCTGCCAACTGGATCGACTGGGCCACTGGGCGCGAGTCCTGCGTCATCTCGAAGCTGATGGTGACGATCACGCCTAGCGCCTCTTGCGACAAGAGGCCGACATTCCAGCAGGTTTCGATGTTCAGCCGCAGCGCGTCGATATCGGATTGCGCCAGTGCACCGGTTTCGCCCAAGGCGCTGGCCAGCGCCTCGGCCAGCGCATTTTCCACGGCACCGGCGCTGGGGCCTTGGGGCTCGGGCGCGACAGCGGGCTCAGGCGGTGGGGCCGGTGTCGCGGGAGCCTCGGGCGCAACTGCTGCCGTGCGCTGCGGGCGGGCACGCGGACGCAGGCTGACCTCGGGCGCGGTGGCGGTGCGCCGCACTGGTTCGGTCTCGCTGATCTGCGTGGCCTCGGTCACCGTCTCGGTCGCGGCGGCCTCGCGCTGGGTGGCTTCGGTTTCCTCCGGGGCGGTGATGATCGTCGCGGCATCAGGCGCCACTGCCGCCTGATCGCGTGGCGCAATGGTCACCGTTGGGTCGGGCGTCGGCGCGGCCTCGGGCGCGACGCGCTCGGACGGGCGCTGAACCGGCCGCAGACTGGCCTCGGGCGTGGTATTGGGTGCGATAACCGCGGCTTGTGGGCGCTCGGAAACCGGCTCGGGTGGCGGCAGAGGCGCAGGAGGCGTTATTGGCGCAGGAGGCGTCAACAGCTGCGGCGGTCGAATGGCCTCGGGCGGGGTCACCGGTCGCTCCGGCGGGGCAGCAGCAGGCGGCAGCGGATTCATCAGTTCGGCAAAATCCTGCGCCGAGATGATCGACACCTCGGTTGCCTCGGGCAGCATCGGCTCATCGGGCGCCTGAAACAGGTCGAACACCAGCACCCACAGCACCAAGGCGCCATGCAGGGCCAGCGAGGCTTTTTGCCCCGTGTTCAACCCGGTGTTTCCCAGCATCTGAATCGCCTGCGCCATGTCGCCTTACCGACCCGCCTGCGCCCCGAAAGACGGGCCACCCGTATCGGTGACCAGCCCGATATTGTTGAACCCGGCCGCGTTCAGCGCGCCCATCACCTGCACCACTTGCGCATAGGGAATCGCCCCGTCCGCGCGCAGGAACACCCGGTTGTTTGACCGCTCGGCGGCGATGGCCTGCAGCCGGGGGATCAATTCGTCAGCCGGAACCTCGGTGGTCATCAGCGCCAGACCGCCATCAGCGGTCAGTGTGATGGTCAGCGGCTCCTCCTGCTCGGATGGCAGCGCTGCCGCCGCGGTTCGCGGCAGTTCCACAGGAACGCCCACCGTCAGCATCGGCGCGGCGACCATGAAGATCACCAGCAGAACCAGCATCACGTCCACCATCGGTGTGACGTTGATCTCGGACATCTTGGCCGCATGACCGCGCCGACGTCGGCGCGTGCCGGAACCACCTTGCCTGCGGATTGCCTGCGCGCCCATCTCAGCCGTCCAGATTGCGCGACAAGAGCGTTCCGAATTCATCGGCGAACTGCTCATAGCCCGAGCCGATGGTGTCGGAATCGTCGCTCAGCTTGTTGTAGAAGATCGTCGCGGGGATCGCAGCCAGCAGGCCCAGACCCGTCGCCAGCAGCGCCTCGGCGATGCCCGGCGCCACCACGGCGAGGTTGGTCGACTGGGCCAAGGCGATCTCCTCGAACGCGTGCTTGATGCCCCAGACCGTGCCAAAAAGCCCGATGAACGGGCTGGCCGACCCGACCGAGGCGAGGAACGTCAGCCCGCCGTTCAACTCGCGCGCCTCGCGGTCGATGGCGACATCCATGCTGCGATCAATGCGCTGCGCGGCACCGGCGATCAGCCCGCCGTCCTGCCGGTGCGAACGCTGCCACTCGGCCATCCCAGCGGCGAAAACCCGTGCCGGACCGCTGGCGGGCACATTGCCGATGCGGGCGTAGAGTTCATCTAGCGGCTCACCCGACCAGAAGGCCGCATCAAACGCCGCCGCCTGAACACGGGCGCGGCGGAACACCAGATGCTTCTGGATGATGATGCCCCAAGACCAGATCGAGGCGGCGATCAGCAGGATCATCACCAGCTTGACGGTCAAGGTAGCCCGCAAAAACAATGCGATGAGCGAAAAATCGATGTCGCTGGCGTGCGCCAGAGGGGTCGGATCCATGGGTCTGCGTATCCTGCTCAGGGACGGGTCGGTTCGTGATGACCAACCTCATTTGCGGCGATTCTACCTGCTTTCCAAGACAAAGCCAATCGAACCACGCGATTGTTACAGCTTTCCGCCGATCTGTTTCAGTTCCGGCGGCAAACGGCGCGGACGGCCATCAGTGGACACCGCCACCAGTGTCACCACTGCGCGAAACAATACGGCCTCGCCGCGTCGCACCTCCTGGTGCAGAGTAAGGCGCGCGGGGGTCTGCTTGGCTGGAGTCGTCCGCACCTCCAGCCGGTCATCCAGCCGTGCGGGGGCAAGGAAATCCGCCTCGATCCGGTGGACGGCAAAGACCGTCCCGGCGGCGCGCAGGGCGTTCTGGTCAACCCCCACCTGCCGCACCCAGTCCGAGCGGGCCCGCTCGACGAACTTCAGGTAATTCGCGTGATAGACGAACCCCGAGAGGTCGGTGTCTTCGTAGAAAACAGTGAGCGGGAAGAGGTGCATGGGGCGAGATTAAAGGCGTTGGGGGTTTGGGTCCAGCGGGAACCCTCTCGGCGGCTTGCAGTCCATCCTCGGCCGCGTAGGGTGCGTGCTCGCACGCACCTTTGCTATCTCTCACCGCACCCGTGCCGCCAACCGCAACGCGTGGCTGCTGTCCCCCGCCGCCACCGGCATCATGCGGTCATAGGCCGCGGCGATCAGGGCGGCGAAGTCGGGGCGCAAGACGGCGACGCCCTCGGCCCGTGCCAGCGGCGGTTGCGCGCGCAAGGCCCCTTCAGCCCAAAGCAAGATCAGCTGCACTGCCTGCATCAGCGCCAGATCGCCTGCCGGCAGTTCAATCATCGCCGCATCCATGCGCACAAAGGCGAAAGCGGCCTTGATCCCCCCTGCCTCGTCAAAGCGAAACGCCCGATATTGCGAGGCGCCCTGCGCCTGCAGGCGGGGCACCAGCGTGTCCAGTCCTGGCAGCAAATGATCAAGGTCGCGCACCGCCAGCAACTCGTCCCAGTCGCGCAGGAAGAACAGCATCACGTTGGCGCCCAGTTCCAGGTCGGTCTCGGCCATACGGTGCCCGGCGAGAGTCACCACGGCCTCGATCGCGCCCTTGACCAGCGCCAGCGCCTCGTCCTGCACACCGAACACCACGGGCACGATGGGCCGTCCCCAGCGGGCAAAGGCATAGGAGCCGTCGGGGCGGGTGAACAGGCGGGCGATCTGCTCAGGACTCATGCGGCCTCCAGCGCGCGGGGAATGCGGGGGTAAAGCAGCGCCTGACTGACGCCGCGGGTCACGTTGAACAGCATCAGCGCCGCCCAGAGGCCGTGGTTGCCAAAGCCCCAGAACCCCCATGCCGCCAGCGCAAAGATCGCCGCCGACAACGCAGCACTTTGCACCATTTCCCGCGTCAGCGTGGCGCCGATGAAGATTCCGTCGAACATCCACGCAGCGATGCCCAGGAGCGGCGCGGCGACAATCCATGGCAGATAGGCCCGGGCCTCGGCGCGCACGTCGGGGGCTGTGGTCATCACGTCGATGATCGCGGGGCCGGCGACGGCGAATACCAGCCCCATCGCCAGCGCCCCGGCGACCCCCCATTGAAATGTCAGTCGCACGGCACGACCAAGCGCTGCTCGGTGGCGTCCTCCGTAAGCCTGACCCACCAACGTCTCGGCGGCAAAGGCGAAACCGTCGAGCAGATAGGCCATCAATTCGAGAAATTGCAGCAGGATCTGATTCGAGGCGATCACCAGATCGCCCCGCCCCGAGGACAGGAACAGGAAAGCCGTGAAGCAGCCCTGCAGCAGGATCGAGCGTAGCATGATATGGCCGTTGACCGAAGCCATGCGCCGTAGCCGCACCGCGTCAAAGATGCGCGCGCCGGTGGTGACCAGCCCGGCGCGGCAGACCCACAGGCCCAGCACCAGCCCTGACCACTCGGCGATCACCGTGGCAATGGCGACGCCCGGCACGCCCCAGCCGA
>CALESR010000129.1 GCA_937907485.1 uncultured Paracoccaceae bacterium
CTCGCGCAGCAGGCGGTTGCGCTCGCGCATCGCCTTGTCATAGGTCAGCGCGGCCTCGGCGTGGTCGGGCGAAAAGCCCAGCACCAGCCGGTCCAGAAAGCGGCGGCGCCCCTCGGCCCCCTCGATCCAGAGCCGGTCCATCGCCGGGGTCAGCCAGAGCATCGGCACCAGCCGCCCCAGCGCCGATTGCGCCGTCGCCTTGCCGTCGATGCGCACCGAACGCAGCGCGGCGGGGCGGGCCTCGGTCAGAACCTCGTGCGGGGTGGCGTGGCGGGTCAGCCGGGCCTCGATCCGCCAACCCAGACCTGCAGGCTGGCCGATCAACTCCTCGGGCGCGGCGCGGCGCAGGCCACGGCCGGGCGAGAGCAGCGAGATCGCTTCGAGCAGGTTGGTCTTGCCCGCGCCATTGTCACCGGTCAGCACCACCGGCCGCCCGTCGAAACCGGCCTCGAGCAGCACATGCGAGCGGAACTGCATCAGGCGCAAGAGGGTGAGGTGGAGCGTCATGGCGGACCTGAAAGCAAGGGGGGCCGTCTGCCCCCCTCATCGCGGCGCGATTTCACCCCCGGAGAGTATGTCCCGCAAGATGAATGGGGCAGGGGGCGTCAGACCCGCATCGGCATGACGACATAGACCGCGCTGGTGTCCGAGCCTTCGCGCACCAGCGCCGGGTCGCCCGAGGCGTTGAACATCAAGACGGCGTTTTCGCGGTCGATCTGGCTGGCGATTTCCAGGAGATATTTGGCGTTGAAGCCGATTTCCAGCCGTTCGTCGCCGTAAGCCACCACCAGTTCCTCTTGCGCCATGCCGGATTCGGGGGAGTTGACGGTCAGCGTCAGGCGGTCTTCTTCAAGCGTCATCTTGACCGCGCGGGCGCGTTCCGAGGACACCGTGGCGACGCGGTCAACGGCCTTGGCGAAATCCGAGGCGTCAACCTCCATGCGCTTGGTGTTGTTCAGCGGGATGACGCGCGAATAGTCGGGGAAGGTGCCGTCGATCACCTTGGAGGTCAGCGCCATCTCGGCGGTCGCAAAGCGCACCTTGGTCTCGCTGACGGAAATCGCGATGTCGGCCGCGTCGTCCTCCAGCAGTTTGCGCAGTTCGTTCACCGTCTTGCGCGGCACGATCACGCCGGGCATCCCGGCGGCGCCTTCGGGCAGCGGGGCATCGACGCGGGCCAGACGGTGGCCATCGGTGGCGACGCAGCGCAGCATCCGCCCCTCGGGCGAGTCGGCGACATGCATGTAGACGCCGTTGAGGTAATAGCGGGTTTCCTCGGTGGAGATGGCGAATTTGGTCTTTTCGAACAGGCGGCGCAGGTCGCCGGCCTTGGCGCTGAAGTTGGTCTGGTATTCCGACGAGGCCATGACCGGGAAATCCTCGCGCGGGAGGGTCGCCAGCGCAAAGGTGGAGCGCCCGGCCTCGACCGTCAGGCGGCCGGTGCGCTGGTCATCGGTCAGGGACACCAGCGCGCCATCGGGCAGCTTGCGCACGATTTCATGCAGCATGACCGCCGAGACCGTGGTCGCCCCGGCGCGTTCGACCATGGCGGGCGCGCGGTCGACGACCTCGATGTCCAGATCGGTGGCGCGGAAGCTGACGCTGGCGCCCTCGGCCTCGATCAGCACATTGGCGAGGATCGGGATGGTGTTGCGGCGTTCCACGACCGATTGCGCCTGCGAAACGGCCTTGAGCAAGGTTGCGCGTTCGATCGACAGTTTCATCGCCTCACCCTCCGACAGATCAGGCCGGTGCTGACGTCTGCCAGCCCGGCCCCTTCGTTTGCCTTTGTTTGCGGCCCTTTGGCGGCCACGTCAAGGTCAGCTTTCCAGAAGCCGACGCAGCAGGTCGACGTCCTCGGCCAGTTGGTTGTCCGAGGCGCGCAGTTCCTCGACCTTGCGCACGCCGTGCAGGATCGTGGTGTGGTCGCGCCCGCCAAAGCGCCGCCCGATTTCCGGCAGGCTGCGGGTGGTCAGGTGCTTGGCCAGATACATCGCGATCTGCCGCGGCCGGGCGATGGTGCGCAGGCGCTTGGGGCCGATCATGTCGCTGAGGCGGATGTTGAAATGGTCGGCGACCTTGCGCTGGATTTCCTCGACCGTGACCTTGCGTTCGGAAGAGCGCAGGATGTCGGCGAGGCAATCCTGCGCCAGATCCAGCGTGACCTCACGGCCCAGCAGCGAGGCCAGCGCGAACAGCCGGGTCAGCGCACCTTCGAGCACGCGGACATTGGTGGTGATCCGGTGGGCGAGGAATTCGAGCACATCCGCCGCGATGGTGACATCGCCGTAATGCGCGCGGTTCAGTTCGACCTTTTGCTGCAGGATGCCGAGGCGCAGTTCGTAATCGGTGGGATGCAGATCGACGACGAGGCCCGAGGACAGGCGGCTCTTGATGCGGTCTTCCAGATCCTTGATCTCGCCCGGCGCGCGGTCGGCGGAAATCACGATCTGCTTGTTCTGGTCGATCAGCGCGTTGAAGGTGTGGAAGAATTCCTCCTGCGTCGATTCCTTGCCGGCGATGAACTGCACATCATCGACCATCAGGATATCGACCGAGCGGAACAGGCTCTTGAAATCCATGATCTGCTTTTCGCGCAGGGCCTGCACGAAGCGATACATGAACTGTTCGGCGCTGAGATAGAGCACGCGGGCCTCAGGATTGCGGGTCTGCAATTCCCAGGCGATGGCGTGCATCAGATGCGTCTTGCCCAGACCGACCCCGCCATAGAGGAACAGCGGGTTGAAGGTGGCGATGCCGCCTTCGGCGACCCGGCGGGCGGCGGCATGGGCCAGAGCATTCGGCTTGCCGACGACGAAATTGTCAAAGGTAAAGCGCGCATCCAGCGTGGCGCCGGGCAGATCGTCGTCATTGCGCGGCGCGGCGACCGGGCGGGGGGCAGGCGCGGGCTCGGCCGGGGCGGTCAGGGCCTGACGCACGCGGTCGGCACCGCTGGCCGGGGCGCGCGGGGGCACCGCCACCTCGATCCGGTGGGCACTGGCGCCGCTGCCGTTCAGCGCGCCGA
>CALESR010000130.1 GCA_937907485.1 uncultured Paracoccaceae bacterium
TCTGGGTTTGGCCGTTCGGGTGCGATATAACGCCCTTGCACGCACGATCCAGTGCTGCGTCGCGGATTGCAAGACGGGAGTGGTCGATGGCGGGAATCGTGGTGGTAGGGGCCGGGCAGGCCGGGGCGGCGCTGGTCGCCAAACTGCGCGCGCTGGGCTATGCAGGCGACGTGACGCTGATCGGCGACGAGACCGCACCACCCTATCAGCGCCCGCCACTGTCGAAAAAATATCTGATGGGCGAGATGGATCTGGAGCGGCTGTTTCTGCGCACTCCAGCTTGGTATGTCGAACAAAATATCACCCTGCGTACGGCCACCCCGGTTACCCGCATCGACCGGGGCACAAAACAGGTGTGGCTAGGCGACGAGGCGCTGGCCTATGACCAACTCGCACTGACCACCGGCGCCGACCTGCGCCGCCTACCTGCGGCAATCGGCGGCGAGTTGGCCGGGGTTTATGGCGTGCGTCGGCTCAGCGACATCGACGCCATGGCGCCGGAATTCGTGGCTGGTCGCCGTGTGCTGATCGTCGGCGGGGGTTATATCGGCCTCGAGGCGGCAGCAGTGGCAGCGAAAAAGGGACTTGGCGTGACGCTGATCGAGGCCGCGCCGCGTATCCTCGGCCGCGTCGCTGCGCCCGAAACCGCGGATGCCATGCGCGCGCTGCATGCGTCGCACGGCGTGACCATTCGCGAGGGTCTGGGTCTGACCCGCCTCACCGGTGAAGGCCGGGTGACCGGCGCCGATCTGGCCGATGGCAGCCACATGCCGGTGGATTTTGTCATTGTCGGCATCGGCATCACGCCTGGTGACGCGCTGGCGCGGCAGGCCGGACTGATGATCGACAACGGCATCGCAACCGATGACTTCGGTCGCACCTCGGATCCGGCGATCTGGTCGGCGGGCGACTGCGCCAGCTTTGTCTATCGCGGCGCCCGCATCCGGCTGGAAAGCGTGCAGAACGCCATCGATCAGGCCGAGGCCGTGGCCGCCAACATGCTGGGCGCGGCCAAGGCCTATGTCCCGATGCCGTGGTTCTGGTCGGACCAGTATGACATGAAACTGCAGATCGCGGGTCTCAACACCGGCTATGACCGCGTCGTGGCGCGGACTGTCGGCACCGCGCGCAGCCACTGGTATTTCCGGGAGGGAGTGTTCCTCGCCGTCGATGCGCTGAACGACCCGCGCGCCTATATGGTCGGCAAGCGCTTGCTGGAAATGGGGAAAACTCCGGAAGCGGCGGCGCTGGCCGATCCTGCGACCGAGTTGAAGACCCTGCTGGCATGAGGATCGTTGGCGGCACACACCGCGGCACGCAATTGGCCGAGGTCGGCGCAGGCGACCCGCTTGCCCATCTGCGCCCCACCTCGGACCGTGTCCGTGAGGCGCTGTTCAACGTGCTCTGTCAGGGCAGATGGGGCGATCTGGTGCAGGGACAGCGGGTGCTCGACCTCTTTGCGGGCACCGGGGCGTTGGGGCTCGAGGCGCTGTCGCGCGGCGCCCATGCGGTAACGCTGGTCGATGATGGCATAGCCGCCCGCGCCCTGATCCGTGCCAATATCGAGAAATTGCGCGCGATGGGCACGACTCAGCTTTTTCGCCGTGATGCCACCGATCTGGGCGAAAACCGAGGCCCGGCCTTTGGCCTGACCTTTCTTGACCCACCCTATGGCAAGGGGCTGGGGCCGCGCGCGTTGGCCTCGGCGCTGATAGGCGGCTGGCTGGCGCCGGGCGCCGTGGTGGTGTGGGAGGAAAACGCCCCGCAGTCTGGCCCGGCGGGGTTCGAAACCCTCGATCAGCGCCGCTATGGCGAGACCTGGATCACTATCCTGCGCCGTCTCGCGGACTGACACCGGTAAAAGGCGGCCGCTCGCACCCGTCTCACCAGAGGCGCCCCAGGGCAAAGGCCCGTCACCGGACTCGGGCCGATGGGCAAAACCCCTCAGGCGTCGCGGTGATAGCGCGCTTCGAGCACGTCGAATGGCACACCGGGCTCATCCTTGGCGCAGCGGATCACCAAGGAGGTCTTGACGCTGGCCACGTTGTCGGCGGCCAGCAGATCCTCGGTCAAGAAGGACTGGAAGGTGCTCAGATCCGGCGCCACGCATTTCAGGATAAAGTCGATCTCGCCGTTCAGCATGTGGCACTCGCGCACCAGTGACCAAGCACGGCAGCGGTCTTCGAAGGCGCGCAGGTCGGCCTCGTTTTGCCGGTGCAACCGCACCATGGCGAAGACCTGCACCTCAAACCCCAGTTCGCGGACATCGACCTGTGCGTGGTAGCCACGGATATATCCAGCCTCTTCCAGCGTGCGCACGCGGCGCAGGCAGGGGGGCGCGGAAATCCCCACCCGTTTGGCCAGTTCCACGTTGGTCATGCGGCCATCGGCCTGCAATTCGGCCAGGATCATGCGGTCGATGGGGTCGAGTTTGGCGCCGGGCATTGCGGCGGACCTCCCTGAAGGTTTGCGCTTGTGTAGGCGCGAAACCCCGAATGCGCAATAATCTTTCGCAACTCGGCAATATCCGGGCGCGACGGGCGCTTGCCAGCCCGTGAACGGGCGGCTAGGACCGTCGCGACCCCTTGCAGTTCGCCGCCCGGCGCTTACATGCTGGAAAGCGAATATTATTGGAGCCCGTCATGCCCGATCCCCGTCACACCCGCCTTTTGATCATCGGCTCTGGCCCCGCGGGTTACACCGCCGCCGTCTATGCCTCGCGCGCCATGCTGCAGCCGCTGCTGGTGCAGGGCATGCAGCCGGGCGGGCAGTTGACGATCACCACCGATGTCGAGAACTGGCCTGGGGACGCCTCGGTCATGGGCCCGGACCTGATGCTCCGCATGGAGCACCATGCCCGCGAAATGGGCGCCGAGATCATCACCGACATCATCACCAACCTTGACCTGTCGGGCCGCCCGTTTACCGCCACTGGCGACAGCGGCACCATCTATACCGCCGACGCGGTGATTCTGGCGACCGGCGCGCAGGCGAAATGGCTGGGCATCCCCAGCGAAGAGGCATTCAAGGGCTTTGGCGTCTCGGCCTGCGCCACTTGTGACGGCTTCTTCTATCGCGGGCGCGAAATTGTCGTGGTCGGCGGCGGCAATACCGCTGTTGAAGAGGCGCTCTTCCTGACCAACTTTGCCTCGAAGGTCACGCTTGTCCACCGCCGCGACAGCCTGCGCGCCGAAAAGATCATGCAGGACCGCCTGTTCAAGCACCCAAAGATTTCGGTGATCTGGAACCACGAGATCGCCGAGATCGAAGGCGCGCAGAACCCGCCCGGCGTTACTGGCGTTCGACTGCGCGACGTCAACACCGGCGCCGAGCAGACTGTACCCTGTGAGGGGTTCTTTGTCGCCATCGGTCACGCGCCCGCATCAGAGTTGGTCAAGGACCAGCTCAAACTGCACTCGGGGGCTTATGTCTGGGTCGAGCCTGGATCGACGCGCACCTCGGTCGAAGGGGTCTTTGCCGCGGGCGACCTGACCGACCATACCTATCGTCAGGCCGTAACGTCGGCTGGCATGGGCTGCATGGCTGCGCTTGACGCCGAACACTGGCTCGCCGCGCAGGACTGAACGCGACTCAGAACAGCGAGCCCTGGTCCGTCCCTGGCCCACCGCCACGTTTGCGCGGGCGCGGAGGGGCTGCCAGTGCCATGGCGTCCATCGCACCATCGGCCATCTCGACGCTGAACTGTCCGGCCGCTCTTGCGCGGTCGGTGCTGGTCAGCGCCGCCCCGTCGATGCCGCGCAGCACGGCAAAGCCGCGAGCCAACGTCTGGGGGTAGCCCAGTGAAAGCCGCAGCCGTTCGAGCGAGGCCAGCCGGTCGCCCGCCCGTGCCAGCCGCAGCCGCATCGCCGCCTCGGCGCGCGCTGCCAGTTGCCCCGCTCTGGGCGCCTCGCGGTTCAACGCGGCGCGGATCGCCAGCGATGACAGCCGCAACGCGCTCAGCCGCTCGCCCTTGCGGGACAACGTGCCGCCCAGCGAGGGCGTCAGCCGCATCGCGACGCGGGTCAGTGCCTCGGCCCGCCGCTCCAGCCGTTCTCGCAGCGTGCCCGGCCGCATTCCAGCGCTGGCGCGATTGAGGTCCAGCGACTTGCGTGCGGCCAGCGCACGCAGCGAACCCGCAAAGCGGTCGCTTGCGCGGTCGAGCTGTTGCACCGGTACCGCCAGCAGGGCCTCGGGCCGGGGCAGTGCGCGTGACAGGTCGCGCAGCCGCTGATCGCGCCTTTGCACCGCGCCCTTGCCGCTGCGCTCCAGCCTTGCACCCAGCCCGGCGACCTGCGCCAGCAGATCGGCGTGAACCGGCACCGCCAGCTCTGCCGCCGCTGTCGGCGTAGGCGCGCGTAGATCGGCGGCAAAGTCGATCAGTGTGGTGTCGGTTTCGTGTCCGACGGCCGAGATCAGCGGGATATCGCTGGCCGCCGCGGCCCGCACCACGGCCTCATCGTTGAAGCCCCAGAGATCCTCGATCGAGCCACCACCACGCGCCACGATCAGCACATCGGGCCGCGGCACCTGCCCTCCCGGCACCAGCGCGTTGAAGCCCTTGATCGCCCGCACCACATCGGGCGCGCAGCGGTCGCCCTGCACCGCCACCGGCCAGACGATCACCCGGCGCGGGAACCGGTCGGCCAGCCGGTGCAGGATGTCGCGGATCACCGCCCCCTGCGGCGAGGTGATAACCCCGATCACCAACGGCAGATAGGGGATCGACCGCTTGCGCGCGGCGTCGAACAGACCCTCGGCGCCCAGCTTTTCCTTGCGCGCCGCCAGCATCGCCATCAGGGCACCGGCGCCTGCCGGTTCGACGTTGTCCACCTGAAGCTGGTATTTCGACTGCGGCGCAAAAGTGGTCAGGCGGCCGGTGGCGATGACCTCCATCCCCTCCTCAGGCCGCACGGTCATGCGGGCGACCTGGCCCTTCCACGACACCGCGGCAATTACCGCATTCGAATCCTTGAGGTCGAAATAGAGATGCCCGGTGCGCGCCAGCACCACGCGACCCACCTCGCCACGCACCCGGACGCGGGCGAATTCCCCCTCGATCACCCTCCTGACCGCCCCCGAGATCTCGGAGACGGTGAACTCATGGGCATTGCCCTTAGGGGTGGCGGAATCGTCGTCGATCAGGTCCATGAGGAGTTCTAACGTGGGGATAGCGGAGGGGGAAGGCGCGTGTCACGCTGCGTCGCCTTCGCCAGCCTGAATAGGCCCGCCGAATCTCAGGCCTGCGGCGTAGACGCCGAAGCCGAAAACAACCAGCGCCCCGAGTGTTGTAAGGACGACACTGAGCAAGGCCATACCAATACTAAAAACCCCCATACCTGCAAACAAAGCCCAGAAGGCGATGGCGCCACGACGCAAGGTCCCGCGCTCAAGTGGCCCATACCAAACCTTGCCCGAAGGCGGGTGATCAAATTCGGCCCAGTAGTGGGGGTGCAACGCCTCGTGACGCGGGTCAAGATAGTCCATCCTTTGATCAGGTTGGTGCAGGCCGCAGCCCATGGCGCTTTCAAGGCTGGCGAAAGCAGCCTGATCCTTGCGCAACTCGGCAAGAACGTGGCTGAGAAGCGGAGGCGGGCTGGCGTCTTCGGCTGATTGGGCTGCAAGATAGACAAACCGCAGTGTCTCGTCGGCGACAAGTATCTGGTTCTTTGGATATAGTCTCAGCTTTCTGCGCAACAATTCGTCGAGGCGTTGCCCGCCATTCCCCCGCCGCCACGCTTGGAGCCGGTGCCATAGTTGCGGATCGCTGATCGGCATCCTGCCCCTCGACTTGAGCAATTCCTGTATTCAGCCTACAAGCGCGGCGAACGGCAGTAAACGGGCGGGCGGCATGAACATCCTCATCCTGGGCGGCGGCGGGCGGGAACATGCGCTCGCTTGGGCGGTGAAACAGAACCCGAAATGCGACCGGCTGATCGTCGCGCCGGGCAATGCCGGGATCGCGCAACTGGCCGAATGCGCGGCGCTGAACCCCGAGGACGGCGCGCAGGTGGTGATCTTTTGCGAGGAGAACGCCGTCGATTTTGTGGTGATCGGACCTGAGGCCCCCTTAGCGGCCGGCGTGGCCGATGCGCTGCGGGCGGCGGGGATCCTGTGTTTCGGCCCTTCGGCCGCGGCGGCACGGCTGGAAGCCTCGAAGCGTTTCACCAAGGAAATCTGCGACGCGGCGGGGGCACCGACGGCGGCCTGGGCGCGATTTGCCGACGCGGCCGCGGCGCGGGCCTATGTGCAGGCGCAGGGCGCGCCGATCGTCATCAAGGCGGACGGGCTGGCGGCAGGTAAGGGGGTCATCGTGGCGATGACCCTTGATGAGGCGCTGGCGGGCGTCGACAGCGTGTTCAGCGATTTCGGCGCGGCGGGCGCCGAGGTGGTGATCGAGGAATTCATGCAGGGCGAGGAGGCCTCGTTCTTTGTTCTCGTCGATGGCGAGACCTGTCTGCCCATCGGCACTGCGCAAGACCACAAGCGCGTGGGTGACGGCGATACCGGCCCCAACACGGGCGGCATGGGTGCCTATTCGCCCGCGCCGGTGCTGAGTGACGGTATCGCGCAGCAGGCGCTCGACCAGATCGTGCGGCCCTGCATGTCCGAGATGGTGCGGCGCGGCACGCCCTATCAGGGTGTGCTGTATGCCGGGCTGATGATCGCCGATGGCCGTGCCCGGCTGGTCGAATACAACGCGCGGTTTGGCGATCCGGAATGTCAGGTGTTGATGATGCGGCTGGGCGCGCAGGTGCTGGACCTGATGCTTTCCTGTGCCGAGGGGCGGCTGGCCGAGGCCCGTGTCAACTGGGCCGATGACCACGCATTGACCGTGGTGATGGCGGCAAGGGGCTATCCCGGAACCTATGAAAAAGGCAGCGCGATCAGAGGATTGGATGCGCTGCCCGAAGACAGTTTCCACATGGTCTTTCATGCCGGAACCCGCGCCGATCAAGGGCAGGTGCTGGCGGTCGGCGGCAGGGTTCTGACGGTGACGGCGCGTGGCGCGACGCTGGCGCAAGCCCATGCCCGCGCCTATGCAATGGTGGAGGCTATCGATTGGCCGGGCGGGTTCTGTCGGCGCGACATCGGTTGGCGGGCACTGTGACGCCATGGACTGGACGGGCGACGGCATCCTTCTGACCGGCCGGCCGCAGGGCGAAAACGCCGCGCTCATCGAGGTGCTGACGGCCGGGCACGGCATCCGCCGTGGCGTGGTGCGCGGCGGATCGGGGCGGCGGCTGGCGCCGGTGCTGCAGCCCGGCAACGAACTGCGGCTGAACTGGCGCGCGAGGCTCGAGGATCAACTGGGGCATTTCACCGTCGAGCCGCTGCGCAGTCGGGCAGGGGCGATCATGGCCGATGCCGAGCGGCTGACAGCATTGAACGCAGCCTGCGCGCTGACGGTGTTCGCTCTGCCCGACCATGAGCCCCACCCGCGCCTGCATGCCGTGACCGGGGTGCTGTTTGACCGGCTGGCAGCGGGTGATCCATGGCTGGGGGTTTATCTGCTGTGGGAGCGGGTGCTGTTGGATGAAACCGGCTATGGCCTTGATCTGAGCGTCTGCGCAGTCAGCGGCGAAGTGGACGGGCTGGCCTATGTCTCGCCGCGCAGCGGGCGGGCGGTGAGCGCCGAAGCGGCGGGGCGCTGGGCGGACCGGCTGCTGCCACTGCCACGGCTGCTGTTGGACGCAACCAGCCCGGAAAGCCGGACCCAAATGGCCGAGGGGCTGCGCACAACCGGGCATTTCCTGCACGAGGTTCTGGCCCCGGGGCTGGGCAATCGCCCGCTGCCCGAGGCGCGTGCGCGGCTGGTGGCGCGCTTTGCGGGTGCGGGCGACCTCCCCAAGGGGCGGCTGCAGGATTGAAGGCCCTTTTGGTGAACTGGGCGGGCGCGGGCCGTTCGGCCACCGCGCAAGGCAGGGGGCATTCCGCCTCCGATGGCCTGCGGTCATTCACCCAGTGAGGATTCTTTAGAGCAAGGAAACGGATCTTTACAGGGTTTTGGCCAGAGCCCGCAGTTCGAATTTCTGGATCTTGCCGGTCGAGGTTTTCGGCAGTTCATGAAAGACCACCCGCTTAGGTGTCTTGAAGCCGGCCAGACGCTCGCGGTAAAATGCGATGAGCTCGGCCTCGGTGGCCTGCATCCCGGCTTTCAGTTCGACAAAGGCATAGGGCACCTCGCCCCATTTCTCGTCAGGTTTCGCCACCACTGCAACCAGCGAGACGGCAGGGTGATGGGCCAGCGCGCCTTCGACCTCGACCGAGCTGACGTTCTCGCCGCCCGAGATGATGATGTCCTTGGCGCGGTCGGCGATCTTGATATAGCCGTCGGGATGGACAAAGGCGATGTCGCCTGAGTGGAAATGCCCGCCCTTGAAGGCCTCGCGCGTGGCCTCGGGGTTGCGGAAATAGCCCTTCATCACGCCGTTGCCGCGGTGCACGATTTCGCCCAGTGCGGCGGCGTCACGGGGGGTTGGCGCGCCTGCTGCATCGACGACGCGGATCTCCTCCATGAAGGGCATCAGGACGCCGGTGCGGGCCTTGACGGCGGCTCGGTCCTCGGGTGGCAGGGTGTCAAAGCCCTCGTGCCATGTGCATTCTGTGGCGGGGCCATAGGTTTCTGTCAGGCCGTAGACCTGGGTGACGTTGAAACCCAGCGGCTCGATGGCGGCAAGCGTCGCGGCGGGGGGAGGCGCGCCAGCGGTAAAGACCTCGACGGTATGGTCAAAGCGAAGGCGTTCCTCGGGCCGCGCCGCGATGATAGCGTTCAACACGATGGGCGCGCCGCCGAAATGCGTGGCACCTTCGTTCGCGATGGCCTGATAGACGCCGCGCGCGGTGATGTCGCGCAGGCAGATCACCGCGCCGCCGAGCGCCGGGATCATCCAAGGATGGCACCAGGCGTTGCAATGGAACATCGGCACGATGGTCAGATAGCGCGGATACAGCGCCATGCGCCAGGAAATCGGCTGGCTGAGCGTGCTGAGATAGGCGCCGCGGTGGTGATAGACCACGCCCTTTGGCCGGCCCGTGGTGCCCGAGGTGTAGTTGAGCGCCAGCGATTCCCATTCGTCTTGCGGCATCATCCATGGCGCGGCGGGGTCGCCCTGCGCCAGCAAGTCCTCATAGGTCAGATGGCGGCCCGTCGCGGTAATCCCGGCTTGCAGGTCAGGAACTTCGACGATCACTGGCCCGCCGCCGATGATGATACAGGCCCGCTCTGCCAGTTCGACCAGCGCCGAATCGACCAGCGCGACCTTGGCGCCGCCGTGCTCGAAAATATAGGCGACGGTGTCCAGATCGAGGCGCGTGTTGATCGCGTTCAGGATCGCGCCGCAGGCGGGCACGCCGAAATGCGCCTCGGCATGTGAAGGGACGTTGGGCAACAGGGTCGCCACGACATCGCCTGGCCGCACCCCCATCCCGGCCAGCGCCGAGGCAAGGCGCGATACGCGGGTGTGATACTGCGCATAGGTCCAGCGCTGGCTGCCATAGACCAGCGCCTCGCGCGATGCAAAGATATCGGCGGCGCGCCGCAGGTGGGACAGCGGGGTCAGCGGCACATGATTGGCCGCGCATTTCTCCAGTCCGGATTCATCGGCAAGCCAACCCATCGTATCCCCCTTGCAAAGCCCTGTCGCTTCTGGTTCGCCATATTGGCGGCAGACGGGGCCGCCGAAAAGGGGCCTTGGCCATGACGACGAACAATGCCGCTGCGGCCGTAGGGAATCGCACACTGGCGGCGCTGGCGGCGATCGTCACCTATGCGGTGATCATCGGCTATACCGACAATTACGTCATCGTCATTGCCGAAGAAGGCGGACTTTGGCAGTTCCATGCGATGCGCTCGGCCATGGCGGCGGTGCTGTTCGGGCTGGCGGCTCTGCCGTTTTCCCTTGTGTTGCGGCCAGTCAATCTGGGCCGGGTGGTGGCGCGGTCGGCGATTCATACGCTGGCGATGCTGGTCTATTTCGGCTGTCTGGCGTTTTTGACCGTGGCGCAAACGGCGGCCGGGCTGTTCACCGCGCCGATCTTCGTCTTGTTGTTCTCGCGGTTTCTGTTCGGTCATGCGCTGGGTCCGGTTCGGATTGCAGCGGTGGCTCTGGGCTTTGTCGGCGTGTTGCTGGTACTGCAGCCGGGGGGGGAAACGCCGCTGGGCTGGTCCACGGTGTTTCCGGTGATCGGCGGCGCCCTTTATGCGATGGGCAATCTGGCCACCCGCGAATGGTGTGAAGGCGAGAGCGCCGCGACCCTGACGCTGGGCTTCTTTCTGGGCCTTGGCGTCGCCGGGTCGCTGGGGCTGGCGGTGCTGGCGATCTGGGCGCCCGAGGTGCCACCGGGCGCCGACGGTTTCATCCTGCGCGGCTGGGTTTGGCCGTCGGGCGGGTTCCTCTACTGGACCTTTGTGCAGGCTTTCGGCTCGATGATCGCCGTAGGGTTGATGGTGCGCGGCTATCAACTCGCCGAGGCCAGCCGGGTTTCGGTGTTCGAATACATCATCCTGCCGATCTCGGCCGGGTGGAGCTGGCTGCTCTGGGGGCAGGTGATTTCCCCGCTGGCAGTGCTGGGAATGGGGCTGATTGTTGCCGCTGGGGCGATGATCGCGCTGCGCCGCCGCTGAACCTGTGCTCTTGGTTGCTGTTAGCGCACCAATCGGTGCGACCTTGGCGTTTGCCACAATTGGGCGGGCTAGGCGCCCCATTGTGTTCGGGGCGGAAACACGAGGGGGGAAAATACCTAGAATTTTTCACACTTGTTCCCCGTCTTCGCCACCTCCCGGCGGTTGTATGGACCCATCGAAAGCAAGGCAGGTTCACGAAAGGACAGAGCCATGTTGCACGGATTGATGGGTGGCGTCGGTAATCGGGGGCAGTATCTCCCTTATTCGTTTTCGGACCGCAGCAATCTGTTTGCCGGCGAGAGGATCGACGTGATCGGCTCGGCGCTGGGGCAACACGACTTTGGCCAGATGGCAGGCGGCTTGATTGCGGGAACGCTGGTGGCCACCGAACTGGGCTGGCAGCCGATCGAGGATCTGCGCACCGGCGACCGGGTGGTGACCTTTGACAACGGGATGCGCCCGCTGCGTGCGGTGCGGATCAGCACGCTCTGGACCGCCGAGACCGAGGCTCCCCGTTCGGTGTGGCCGCTGCTGGTGCCGATGCGCGCGCTGGGCAACCGCACCGAGATGACCTTGATGCCGGAACAGGCCGTCCTGATCGAGTCGGACGAGGCCGAGGCGATGTATGGCGACCCCTTCATGCTGGTTTCGGCCGGGGTTCTGGATGGTTACAAGGGCATTACCCGCGTGCCGCCGCAGCGCGAGGTCACCGTGGTGACGCTGGAGTTCGAAGGCGATGAAGTGGTCTATGCCAATGGCACGCTGCTGGTGCATTGCCCGGCGGACCGTGTCGAACGGGTGCGTGGCATCGACGAGATGATGAGCACCGGGTCGCGCGGCTGCTATCAGCGCCTGACCGACATGCAGGGCCGCAAGCTGGTTGCGGCGATGCACAGCGGTCGTTGACCCCTGACGCTGCAAACAAAAACGCCGCGACCGGGTAAAACCGGTCGCGGCGTTCATTTT
>CALESR010000131.1 GCA_937907485.1 uncultured Paracoccaceae bacterium
TGGTCCAGCGGGTCATCGGGCGAGCGGAAATAGGCGCAGGAGTATTGGCGGTCCGCATCGAGGAACAGATCATAAAGCCCCGCCGACAGGTCATAATGATGCGCGACATTGCGGCGGCTGGCGCGGGCGTGGTTGCGCTGGGCAAAGCCGCGCGTCAGGTCGCGCCAGCCCTGCATCAGCCGATTCAGCGCCGAATCATGCCCCGCCGCGATGTTGCGCAGCGCCAGTTCCAGCAGACCGTGCAGATCATCCCCGGCGATGGTCAGCCGGGCGTCCATATAGGCCTCGCCCAGTTCCAGATGCGGGTTCAGCGCCAGCCGCCGCAGGGTGGCGCTGTCGCTGACGGTGATGGCGATGTCGGGGGCCCCGCCGCCGCCGGGGCCGTGACGCCGGGTCCGGCCATCGGGAAAGGTGACACTCAACGATCCTGCGCGGATCAGCCGCGCCAGATAGGCGCTCAGCAACCGGCTCCACATCGTCAGACCCCATTCAGGCGAAACGGCAGATTGAACCCTTGCAGGGGACAGTTTATCCATGCGGCGCCGTCCGTCAACCGCCGGGACGCCTGCCTCTTGCGCCGGGCGCCAATCCCGTTATAAGGCCGCATCCCGCCGCATCCCACGAATCCGGCGCAGACTCTCGTGGGCGGGCGCGACGGGACGTATTGCCCGCCTTATGAAATGCGCCTTGAAAAGAACTGGAGTTCGCATGTCTCTCTACGAGCATGTCATGATCGCGCGTCAGGATCTGTCCAACGCGCAGGCTGAAGGGCTGATCGAGCACTTCTCGGCCGTGATCACCGACAATGGCGGCACGGTCGTCGGCACCGAATACTGGGGTGTCAAGACCATGGCCTACAAGATCAACAAGAACCGCAAGGGCCACTACCTCTTCCTGCGCACCGACACCCCGTCGGCCGCCGTGCAGGAAATGGAGCGTCTGGCCCGCCTGCATGACGACGTGATGCGCGTGCTGTCGATCAAGCTGGACGCCCACGAAGAAGGCCCGTCCTCGCAGATGCAAAAGCGCGACGAGCGTTCCGAGCGTGGTGACCGCCCTGAGCGTGGCGACCGCCCTGACCGTGGTGATCGTGGTGACCGTCCGGACCGGGGCGGCGACCGCTTCGACCGCGGCGATCGTCCGCGTCGTTGATCCGCGTCATTCAGGAGTAAGCCACCATGGCCACCAAACCGTTTTTCCGCCGCCGCAAGGTTTGCCCCTTCTCGGGCGACAACGCACCTGCCATCGACTACAAGGACGTGCGTCTGCTGCAGCGTTATATCTCCGAGCGCGGCAAGATCGTCCCCGCCCGCATCACCGCCGTCTCGGCCAAGAAGCAGCGCGAACTGGCCAAGGCCATCAAGCGCGCCCGCTTCCTCGCCCTGCTGCCCTACGCCGTGAAGTAAGGAGCCAGCCATGCAAGTGATTCTGCTCGAACGCGTGGCCCGTCTGGGCCAGATGGGCGACGTCGTGAAGGTGAAGGACGGCTTCGGCCGGAACTTCCTGCTGCCGCAAGGCAAGGCGTTGCGTGCGACCGAGGCCAACAAACTGGCCTTTGAAGCGCAAAAGGCCCAGATCGAGGCGCGCAACCTCGAAACCCGCGGCGAAGCCCAGAAACTGGCCGAAAAGCTCGACGGCACCAGCTATGTCGTCATCCGCTCGGCCTCGGACTCGGGCGCGCTTTACGGCTCGGTCACCCCGCGTGACATCGCCGATGTGGCGACTGCCGAGGGCTTCTCGATCCACCGCGGTCAGGTCGTCCTGCTCGCGCCGATCAAGACGCTGGGCATCCATGCCCTGAGCGTTGTCCTGCACCCCGAAGTTGTCGCCAAAGTCAGCGTCAACGTCGCGCGTTCGGTCGAAGAGGCCGCGCTGCAGGCCTCGGGCAAGTCGATTCAGGAGCTGGCCGCCGAGGCCGAAGCCGCCGCCGAGTTCGAGATTTCGGAACTCTTCGACGACCTCGGCAGCGCCGCTGGCGACGACGACAACTGATCCTGACGGATCTGACGGTTCGGGGCGCGCATCCTTGCCGGTGCGCGCCCCGTTTTCCTGTCCGACCCTTGCCCGGCGCCGGGGTTTGGCCTATCTATGTGACAGATAGCAATCATTGCATCTGTCCACCGGAGAGTGACGATGGCCCACCCGCAGCCCTTCGATGATTTCGCAGGCCCCGTGATGCAGGATCCCGCCGCGCCGGTTCAGGGGGCAGGGGAATGCGCCCTGCGTCCGGTCGAGGAGATGGTCCAGCAGGCGCAGGCCGCCGCCGCCTTTCTGAAGGCGCTGGCGCATGAGGGGCGGTTGCTGATCCTGTGCTATCTGTCCTCGGGTGAAAAATCGGTGACGGAACTGGAAACCCTGCTGGGCTCGCGGCAGGCGGCGGTCAGCCAGCAACTGGCGCGGCTGCGGCTGGAGGGGCTGGTGACCTGTCGGCGCGAGGGCAAGGCGATCTATTATGCGCTGGGCGACCCGCGCGCCGCGCAGACCATCGCCCTGATGTACGATCTTTTCTGCGGCAGACCGGCCGACGAATTGCCCGTGGCGATGGCGGGCTGACAGCATCGGCGGGATTCGCGACGAATCCGCTTGCCTTGTGCCGTGGCGGGCGCAAATTTGACCTGTTGATCAACCGCGCCCGGCAAACGGGCCAACAGGGAGGCCGCGACCGCATGTCCGACCGTATCGATCTTTTCCGCCGCTTTACCGCCGGGGCGCTGGCCGCGCTGGCCTTGGGTCTGGGCGCCGCGCAGGCGCAGGACACTGGCACGCCCGATGACGCGCGGCTGGTCAATCCGGGGTTCCTGACCGTGGGAACCTCGGACCCGGTTTATCCGCCGTGGATGATGAACGATTCGCCCGAGAGTGGCGAAGGGTTTGAAAACGCGCTGATCTATGCGCTGGCCGCCGAGATGGGTTTTGCCCCCGAGCAGGTGCAATGGGTCCGGCTGACGTTTGAACAAATCATCGCACCGGGCGACAAGCCGTTCGATTTTGCCATCAATCAGGTCTCGGTCACACCGGCGCGGGCCGAGGTGGTGGGGTTCAGCCAGGTCTATTACCAGTCCGACAAGGCGGTGATCGCGCTGCCCGGCTCGCCGGTGATTGGCGCCAGCAGTTTTGCCGACCTGCGCGCGGCACGCTGGGGCGCGGCGATCGGCACCACCGATCTGGCCTATCTGGAGGGCGTTCTGGGCGCCACCAACGTCGCCGTCTATGACGATCAGGTCGGGGTGTTTCAGGCCATGCAGGCCGGGCAGATCGACGCCACGGTGACGGCGGTGCCGACGGCGCTGTTCGCGACGGCGGTGCAGATCCCCGAGGCCAGCATCGTCGCCATCCTGCCGCCCGACGCGGGGGATGAGGGGCATGGCCTGCTGTTCGAGCATGGCAACGCGCTGATTCCGTGGGTCGATGCGGCGCTGGGCCGTCTGATTGCCGCAGGCGCCGTGCAGGGGTTGGTCAATACCTGGCTGGTGTCCGACCCGTCCTTGCCGATCATCACCGAATGATCCTTGACCAGCCGACGACGCCCCCTCCGCCGCCTCGGCGGCGGGGGTTCGACTGGCGCACCGCGCTGGTGCCCGGCCTGATCGGCGCGGGCAGTATCGCGCTGGTGTTCGGCACGCTGGGCTGGCTGGTGCTGAGCAATGAAAACTGGCCGCGCATCCAGCGGCAGTTCTTCAGCCTCGAGCATATGAGCGCCGCCCTGCCGCGCGTCGCCTGGGGATTTCTGACCAACATGCAGGTCTGGCTGATCGCCATGGCCAGCATCGGCGTCTGGGCGCTGGCGCTGGCGGTGGTGCGCAGCCTGCGCGGCGCGTGGTTCGCGCCCTTCCGGCTGATGGTGATGATCTATATCGACGTGTTCCGCGGGTTGCCCGCGCTGCTGTTGGTGATCCTGTTCGGCTTTGGCATCCCGGCGCTGCGGATTCCCGGCCTGCCGAACTCGGGCCTGTTCTGGGGCGGCGTGGCGATGGTGCTGTGTTATTCCGCCTATGTCTGCGAGATCTACCGATCCGGCATCGATTCCGTGCACGAGGGCCAGCGCGCCGCCGCGCGGGCGCTGGGGCTGAGCGAATGGCAGATCATGGTCTATGCCATCCTGCCGCAGGCTTTGCGCAACGTGCTGCCATCGTTGATGAATATCATCGTCGCGCTGCAAAAGGACGTGGCGCTGCTGTCGGTGATCGGCGTGCGCGACGCGGTGCGCGAGGCGCAGATCTATACCGCGGGGACGTTCAACTATTCCTCGCTGGTGGTGGCGGCGGGGCTGTTCTTGCTGGCGACGGTGCCGATGGCGCGGCTGGCCGACTGGGTGACGCACCGCGACCGCGTGCGCCGCTTGCAGATGGCGGGCTGAGATGACCCCGCCGATGATCGAGATCGAAGGCCTGACCAAGTATTTCGGCACCCATCTGGTACTGGACCGGGTCAACCTGAGCGTCGCCGCGCATGAGGTGGTCTGCCTGATCGGCGCCTCGGGCAGTGGCAAATCCACCCTGCTGCGCTGCATCAACCGGCTGATCGAACCCGATCATGGGCTGGTCCGGTTGAACGGCGTGCCGGTCACCGACCCGTCGTTCGGCAAGACCGGCTTGCAGCGGCGGGTGGGGATCGTCTTTCAGTCCTATAACCTGTTCCCGCATCTGAGCGTGATGGACAACATCACGCTGGCGCCGCGCAAGGCGCAGGGACTGGCGCGGGCGCAGGCCGAAGAGCGCGGGCGCGAGGTGTTGGCGCTGTTGGGGATGGAGCGGTTCGCGCGCGCCTATCCCGAGCAACTGTCCGGCGGGCAGCAGCAGCGCGTGGCGCTGGCCCGCGCGCTGGCGGGGCAGCCGGATGTGTTGCTGCTGGACGAGGTGACGGCGGCGTTGGACCCCGAACTGGTGGGCGAGGTGATGGCGGCGATCCGCGCGCTGAAGGAGCGCGGCATGACGATGGTGATCGTCACGCATGAGATGGGCTTTGCCCGCGGGCTGGCCGACCGGGTGTGTTTCCTCGACGGTGGG
Source organism: uncultured Paracoccaceae bacterium (assembly GCA_937907485.1). Taxonomy (GTDB): domain Bacteria; phylum Pseudomonadota; class Alphaproteobacteria; order Rhodobacterales; family Rhodobacteraceae; genus Pararhodobacter. Next base: position 5,007 of record CALESR010000131.1, read on the forward strand.
CGGATCATCGAGGAGGCGCCGCCCGAGGTGCTGTTCCGCGCACCCGAGCATGCGCGCACGCAGGCCTTTCTGCATCGGCTGATCGAGGGGGGGCGGCTGTGACGGCGCCGCGCCGGGGGTGAGGTTCAGGGGCAAGATGAGGGGGGGCGGATTTTGCAACTATTGCCGGTCGCGCTGATTGGTGCCGGGCCGATGGGTCTGGCCTGTGCCAAGGTTCTGGTCGAACAAGGCATTGAATTTCAAGGGTTCGAGCTGCATTCGGATGTCGGCGGGCTGTGGGATATTCAGGGCCCGCGCTCGACCATGTATGAGACAGCGCATCTGATTTCCTCGCGCACCAAGACCGAGTTCACCGATTTTCCGATGGCCGAAGGGGTGGCGGATTACCCCTCGCACCGGGTGATGCGCGATTATTTCCGCGCCTTTGCCGAGCATTTCGACCTGCGGCGGCATTTCCGCTTTGGCGCCGAGGTGCTGCGCTGCGAGCCGTTGGACAGCGGCTGGCGGGTGGTCTGGCGCGAGGGTGGCGAGCAGCACGAGGGGCGGTTCAGTGCCGTGATGATCGCCAATGGCACGCTGAGCGAGCCGAATTTGCCGCAGTTCGAGGGGCAATTCGACGGCGAGGTGATCCATTCCGCCGCCTATCGCCACCCCGACCAGATGCGCGGCAAGCGGGTTCTGGTGGTGGGGGGCGGCAACTCGGGCTGCGATATCGTGGTGGATGCCGTGCATCACGGGCAAAGCGCCGATCTGTCGCTGCGCCGAGGTTATCACTTTGTGCCGAAATATCTGTTCGGCAAACCGGCGGATACCGTGGGCGGCAAGCTGCGCCTGCCGATGTGGCTGAAGCGGCGGCTGGATACGATGATCCTGCGCTGGTTCACCGGCGATGCGCAGCGCGTCGGGTTCCCGGCGCCGGATCATCGGCTGTATGAGAGCCACCCTGTCGTCAATTCGCTGGCGATTTTCCACGCCGGGCATGGCGACATCCGCATTCGCCCGGATGTGGCGCGGCTGGAGGGGCAGGCGGTGGTGTTCACCGACGGCAGCCGGGCGGAGTATGACCTGATCATCGCCGCGACCGGCTATCAGTTGCATTATCCCTTTGTCGACAAGGACCTGCTGAACTGGCAGGGCGCTGCGCCGCATCTGTTCCTGAACTGTCTGCATCCGCAGCGGGACGATCTGTTCGTCATGGGGATGCTCGAAGCGACGGGGCTGGGCTGGCAGGGCCGACATGAGCAGGCCGAGATGGTGGCGCGCTATCTCAAGGGGTTGCGCACGGGCCATCCGGCGGCGGCGGCGATCAAGGCCGAGAAGGCGGCAGGGTTCCGGCGGGTGACCGGCGGCATGGACTATGTCGATCTGCCGCGCATGGCCTATTATGTCGACCGCGCGACCTATCGGCGGGAAATCACCAAGTGGATCAAGGCCCTGGGAGGCTGACATGGAAACCATCGACGGCGTGATGCTGAATTTCAGCCCCGGCTCGCTGATGCTGCTGAACGCGATTCTGGCCGTGGTGATGTTCGCCATCGCGCTGGACCTGAAACCGGCGCAGTTTCGCGCGCTGGCGCAGGCGCCAAAGCCCTTGATCGCCGGGTTTCTGGCGCAGTTCGTCGCGCTGCCGGCGGCGACCTTTCTTCTGGTGCTGGCGGTGCAGCCGCGTCCGTCGATCGCGCTGGGCCTGATATTGGTGGCGGCCTGTCCGGGTGGCAACATCAGCAACTTTCTGACGCATCGGGCCGGGGGGAACACCGCGCTGAGCGTCAGCATGACCGCGCTGGCGACGGTTTGTGCCATTGTGCTGACGCCGTTGAACATCGGGCTGTGGGGCAGTCTCTATGCGCCAACGCGCGAGATCTTGCAGGCGACGCGCATTGATCCGGTGCAGGTGGCCTTTACCGTCGGCGTGCTGCTGGTGCTGCCGCTGGCCTTGGGCATGGGGCTGAACGCGCGGGCGCCGGGGCTGGCCGCGCGCATCCGCGCGCCGATGCAGGTGCTGTCGATGGTGATCTTCATCGGCTTTGTCGTGGCGGCGCTGGTGGCGAACTGGGGGTATTTCCTCGATCTGGCCGGGTTGGTGGCCGGGTTGGTGGTGGCGCATAACGCGCTGGCCCTGGGCCTCGGCTTTGCCATCGCCACGCTGGCCGGGGTTTCGGTGGCCGACAGGCGGGCGATCACCATCGAGACCGGCATCCAGAATTCGGGCCTCGGGTTGATCCTGATCTTTGCGTTCTTTGGCGGTCTGGGCGGCATGGCCGTTGTCGCCGCCTTCTGGGGCATGTGGCATGCGATCAGTGGGCTGGCACTGGCACAGGTCTGGCGGCGGGCATGAGGGTTCTGGTCACCGGGGCGGCGGGCAATGTCGGGCGGGCGCTGCTGGCGGGGCTGGCCGGGCATGAGGTGCTGGCGACCGATGTCGCGCCGGGGTTTGAGCGGCTGGATGTGACGGGCGACGATCCGGCGCGGGTGATTGGCGACTTCCGCCCTGAGGTGGTGGTGCATCTGGCGTCGATCGTCACCCCGCCCAAGGGTTCGACCCGCGCGTTCGAATGGCGGGTCGATGTGCAGGGCACGCGCAATGTGCTGGCGGCCTGTCTGGCGGCCGGGGTGCGGCGGCTGGTGGTGACCTCGTCTGGCGCGGCCTATGGCTATCACGCCGACAACCCGGTGCCGCTGCGCGAGGCCGACGCCCTGCGCGGCAATCCGGAATTCGCCTATGCCGATCACAAGCGGCAGGTCGAGGAGATGCTGGCCGAGGCCCGGCGCGATCACCCGGCGTTGGAGCAGGTGGTGCTGCGCATCGGCACCGTGCTGGGCGAGGGGGTGGAGAACCAGATCACCGCGCTGTTTCGCAAGCCGCGTCTGCTGGCACTGGCGGGGGCGGCCAGCCCGTTCGTGTTCATCTGGACGCAGGATCTGGCGCGTATCCTGATCCGCGCCGCGACCGATGGCCCGGCGGGGGTGTTCAACGTTGCGGGCGATGGCGCGCTGGGGGTGCGCGATCTGGCGGCAGCGATGGGCAAGCCGGTGCGGGTGCTGCCGCCGGCCCTGCTGCGCGCCGCGCTGGCCGTGGCGCGGCCTCTGGGCCTGACGCGCTATGGCCCTGAGCAGGTGGGCTTTTTGCAATACCGCCCGGTGCTGGACAACTCGGCGCTGAAAACGGTGTTCGGCTATGTGCCCGAGCTGACCTCGGCGCAGGTGTTCGACCTGTGGTGCCGCTGGGCGAAGCCATGAAAACCGCCGTCATCACCGGCGGCGGCGGCGGGTTGGGGCAGGCGCTGGCGCGGGGGCTGCAGGCGCGGGGCTGGTTCACCGCGCTGCTGGACCTGCCCGGCGGGTTCGGTGCGCTGACCACGACGCCGGGGCAAAGCCTGCATCCCTGCGATGTGACCGACCCCGCGCAGGTGGCGACGACCGTGGCGACGCTGCGCGCGGCCCGGCCGTCGCTGGACCTTGCGGTCTATAACGCCGGGGTGACGCTGATCGCGCCCTTTGCGCAGATGGACCCCGCCGCGCATCGCCGGGCGTTCGAGATCAACTATTGGGGCGCGGTGCATCTGGCGGCGGCGCTGTTGCCCGACCTGCGCGCGGCGCGGGGCACCCATCTGGCGATGACCTCGGTGGCGGGGTTTGCGCCGCTCAAACACCGCACGGCCTATGCCGCGTCGAAACACGCGATGACCGGGTTCTTCACCTCGCTGCGCGGTGAAGAGGCGGCCTTTGGCGTGCGTGTCGCGCTGGCGGCGCCGTCGTTTGTCGCCACCAATCCGGGGGCGGCTTACGGCGCGGATGGCATCGGCCGACCGGGCGCGGCGCCGGACGGGATCGACGCGATGACGCCGGATCAGGCGGCGGCGGTGATCCTGCGCGGGCTGGACCGCCGCCGCGATTTCATCCCCGTGGGCCGGGTCGCGGGGTTGGCGTGGTGGGTCAATCGGCTGGCTCCGGGGTTTTATGAACGCCAGATGCTGGCGCGGATCGCGCGCGAATCGGCTTGACGGGGCCGGGGCGCCGGTGCCCGATGGCGCCATGCGCGCGCTGTTCATCCTGCTGTTCCTGCTGGCCGCCTGTGGCCGTCCGCTGACCGGGCCCGAGACCGAGCTGGCCGCGCGGCTATTTGGCGACAGCCTGAACCCGGCGCCGGTGCGGCTGTATCGCAACGGGTTTGTCGGCATGACCGAACATCGCTATGCCACCCGCCCGCGCACCACCTGCCGCGAGCGTCTGGCGCCGCCGGCCACCGGCCCTTTTGAAACCGGGCGCTTTGCCGGTGTGGCCTTTGCCAACCGCATCCATCTGCGCCCGGATGTGCACCGGCGCGATTTTGCCCGCAATGACCAAGGCGGCGTGACGCTGGCGGCGGCGATGTTTCTGGCGCATGAGCTGACCCATGTCTGGCAATGGCAGAACCGCGCGCGCACCGGCTTTACCCCGTGGCGCGCCGGGGCCGAGCATCAGCCGGGCGTCGACCCTTATCTGTTCGACGCGGACAGCACGCCACGGTTTCTGGATTACCCGTTCGAGCAACAGGCCAGTCTGGTCGAGGAATACGTCTGCTGCGCCGTGCTCGATCCGGCCGGGGCCCGCACGGCGCGGCTGCGCGCGCTGCTGGCGCAGGAGATGGCGCCCGAGGCCCTGCCCGTGGGCGCCGTGACCCTGCCCTGGGACGGGGTCGAGCGGCGCGGCATTTGCGGCTGAGCGGGTCAGTCCCGCGGGCCGGGCAGCGGCAGCGGCAATTCGGTGGAAAGGTCCTCGAAGTCGAAATTGTCGAGGCGGCGGGCGCGGCGACCGGCCTTGTCCGACGAGATGCGGATTTCCGCGACATCGCGCGCGGCCTGCGCGAAATGGCGGTCGAGGTTTTCCACCCGTTGCCCCAGCCGGTCGATATCGCGCGTCAGTTCCGCCAACTCGTGCCGGATCGCCCCGGCCTGTTCGCGCATGCGGGCGTCCTTGAGCACGGCGCGCATGGTGTTGAGCAGCGCCATGCAGGTGGTTGGAGAGACGATCCAGACCTTGAGCGCAAAGCCCTCGCGCACCAGATCGGGGAAATTGCCGTGCAACTCGGCATAGACCGCCTCGGAGGGCAGGAACATCAGCGCGCCATCGGCGGTTTCGCCGTCGAGGATATAGCGGTCGGCAATCGCGCGCATGTGGTGGCGCAGCGCGGCGCGCATCTGGCGGCGGGCCTCGGCGGTTTCGGCGTCTGTGGTGGCGGCGCGCAGGGCCTCATAGGCTTCGAGCGGGAATTTCGCGTCGATGGCGATCGGGCCGGGCGGTTTGGGCAGATGCACGAGGCAATCCGCCCGCCGCCCGTTCGACAGCGTCGCCTGCATGGTAAAGGCATCCGGCGGCAGGGCGCGCTGCACGATGTCATGCAACTGGATCTCGCCAAAGGCGCCGCGGGTCTGCTTGTTCGACAGGATGTCCTGCAGGCTGAGCACATTGCCGGACAGTTTCTGGATATTGTCCTGCGCCTTGTCGATGGCTTCGAGCCGCGCGTGCAGATCACCCAGCGAGCGCGCGGTGCGGATCGCATTGCCCTGCAGCGATTCGCCCATCGCCTCGGCAACCTGGGCAAGGCGGGCCTCCATCGTCTGGATCATCGCCGCTTGTGATTTGGCCTGCGCGTCGGAGACATGGTGCAGCCCGCCCGCCAGATGCTGCTGGCCGTCCGACAGCGACTGCACGCGCTGGCCCAGTTGCGTCATCTGCCAAGACAACGGCTCGGCCATGCGGGCGGTCTTGAGCGCGGCGCGCAGGATTGCCAGCAGCACGAGGGCCAGCACGCCCGCGGCGATGGACCCCAGCACCCAGGGGTCGCTCAGGTCGATCTGCCCGTTCATCGCCGCCCGAACAGCTTTTCGATATCGGAGAGTTTCAGTTCCACATAGGTCGGGCGTCCGTGGTTGCACTGGCCCGACAGCGGCGTCGCCTCCATCTCGCGCAGGAGGGCGTTCATCTCATCCGCGCGCATCTGACGGCCCGAGCGGATCGAGCCGTGGCAGGCCATCCGGCTGAGCACCGCGTCGATGCGCGATTCCAGCGCCTGCGAGGCGCCCAGATCGGCCAGTTCGTCGAGGATATCCAGCACCAGCGCGCGCGCGTCGCAGGCCCCCAGCGCGGCGGGGGTTTCGCGCACGGCGACGGCATCGCCGCCAAAGGGTTCCAGCACCAGCCCCAGGGCAGCCAGCGCCGGGGCGTGGTCGGTCAGGCGGCGGGCGTCGCCGGGCGAGAGCGGGATGATTTCCGGGATCAGCAGCGCCTGCGCGGCGATGCCGTGGGTCGCGCTTTGCCGTTTGAGGCGCTCATAGACCAGCCGTTCATGCGCGGCGTGCTGATCAACGATGACGATGCCGTTGGTGGTCTGCGCGATGATGTAGTTCTCATGCACCTGCGCGCGGGCGGCGCCCAGCGGGGCCTCGACCGGGCCCTGCGCGGGCTCGATCCGGGCGGCGGTAAAGGGCTGCGGCGCCTCGGCCAGTCCGTGTGGTGCTTGCGCGGCAAAGCTGTCGCGCGCGGCGGCAAAGCTGGGGCGACTGGCGAAGTCCATCTGGTAATGCCGGGGTTCAGGCCGCAGGGCCTCCAGC
>CALESR010000132.1 GCA_937907485.1 uncultured Paracoccaceae bacterium
CTCGCGCGGGCAAGTCCGCTGGCGCAGGGCTGGGTCTGGCGATTGCCGCCACGCTGGCCGACCGCCTGCAAACGCCGCTGACCCTGCACTCGCCGCGTCCCGGAATGGCCCGCGGGTTTCGCGCCCAGATTTCCCTGTCGGCTGGTGGTGGGCCTGTCTCACGTGCACCGGGCTGACCCAATAGATCCGAACAGGAGCACCCCATGTTGATCGACCATATAATCGCCAGCGGCCATCTGCTGTTTCGCTGGCGCAGTTTCTTGCTGCTGGGCTTTGCCCCGGCGTTCCTCTGGGCGGTGATGACCGGTGAAACCATCGAATTGCAGTGGGGCGAGAGCGTCGGCGCGGCGGTCGAGGGCTTGGCCATCACGATGGTTGTGGTGGGCGAGGTCATCCGCATCTTGACCGTCGGGTTCGTGCCGCGCGGCACCTCGGGGCGCAATACGAAAAAGGGACAGATCGCCGAGGTTCTCAACACCTCGGGCCTCTATTCGCTGGTTCGCAACCCGCTCTATTTGGGCAATAGCCTGATGTATCTTGGGATTGCCCTGTATACCCAGCAGATTTGGCTGGTGGCGGTGCTGGCGCTGACGCTGGCGCTCTATTATGAGCGCATCATCGCTGCCGAGGAGGATTTCCTGCGCATCAAATTCGGTGCGCCCTATGCTGAATGGGCCCGTCGCACCCCAGCCTTTTTCCCGCGCCTCGGCGGCGGGCGGCGGCCGGATCTGCCCTTTTCGCTGCGCACCGTGATCCGGCGCGAGCACGCGTCGATCCTCGGCGGTTTTCTCGCGCTTTATCTGGTTGAACTGGGGTTGCACGCCCTGCCCGCCTCGCATGACATCATGCCGATCGGATGGCATGTGGCGATGACTGTCGCGCTGCTGGTCGATGTGACGGTGAAAGTGGCAAAACGGTACACCTCGCTGCTCGAGGTCGAGGGGCGCTGACCGCAGCGCCACCTGTCCGCGAGGTCAGGGCCTGAACGGCCCGGCCTTGCGCGCAGATCGCCGAGTTGGGGTTCGACACACTGCTTGCTCTGGGCTTTTTCACTGCCTAACGACGAGGGCAGAA
>CALESR010000133.1 GCA_937907485.1 uncultured Paracoccaceae bacterium
CACCAGCAGGTTGAGGCCGCGAAGACCGGGAATGAACATCTGCAGGAAAGGCGTCATCACCAGAATGGCGAAGTAGCCGTAAACCACTGTCGGAACGGCCTCGAGCATCTCGAGAGCGGGCTTGATCGTCTCACGCACCGGGTGGCTGGCGTATTCCGACAGGTAGATCGCCATCGTCAGGCCAAAGGGCACTGCGATCAGCATCGCCAGACCGGCGGTTTGCAGCGTCGCCGCCAACAGCGGCAGCACGCCGAAACTGGGGTTGGCGAACACCGGGGTCCACATGGTGCCGAACAGAAAATCAGTCAGTGGCACCTGCATGAAGAACGGCCAGGCATCGCGCAGCAGGATCACGACGATCGCCGTCGTGACAAAGACCGAGAGCGCCGCGCAGAGGAACAGGAACACCCGCATCACGCCCGCGACGATGCGACGACGACGAACAAAGCCGCTTTTCACCAGGTCGGTAGCATTGGGAATGGCAGAACGGGACACACACGCCTCCGGCGGCAAGAAGGAACGGCGGGCCGTGATCGGCCCGCCGCTGATTCAGGTCAGATCAGTGCGCCAACAGGTCAGCGATGCTCACACCGGTGCGCGACGAGCCGCCAAAGTAGGTGCCGGTGACGCGGTTGGTGATCTTGGCCAGCGCCAGTTCAAAGGCCTCGGCAGGCAGCGGCAGATAGCCGGTCTCGGCGACCAGTTCCGGCGCGTGCTCGGCGTTCATCATGAACTGCACCAGACCTTCGACGTTCGCGACCGAGTCGAGGTGGTCGGCGTTGACATAGATGAAGATCGGGCGGGTCAGCGGCTGATAGGTGCCGTTGGCAGCGGTTTCGGTGCTGGGCTCGACGCAGGAACCGTCTTCCTGACGGATGCCGACAGCCTGCAGACGCTCGCGGTTTTCTTCCAGATAGGCGAGGCCAAAGAAGCCCAGGGCGTTCGGGTCGGTCGAAACGCCGTAAACCAGAACGTTGTCATCTTCCGACGCGGTGAAGTCGCCGCGCGAGTTGTGCTCGGTGCCGGTGACGGCAAAGGTGAAATAGTCATAGGTGCCCGAGTCGGTGCCCGGCCCGAACAGGGTCAGCGGGGCATCCGGGAACGCCGGGTTGACTTGATTCCAGTTCGAGACGACGCCCTGCGCGGCGGGCTCCCACATGGTGTTCAGCTCGGCGATGCTCAGGCACTGGGCGAAGGTGTTCGCCGGGTTGATGACGACGGCAAGCGCGTCGATGGCGATCGGCAGTTCGATGTATTCGATACCGGCAGCGGCGCAGGCTTCCATCTCGCTCGAACGGATCGGACGCGAGGCGCCGGTGATGCTGATTTCACCACGGCAGAATTTCTGGAAACCGCCGCCGGTGCCCGAAACGCCGACGGTCACGCGGTTGCCGGTGGCGATCTGGTATTCCTCGGCAAAGGCTTCCGAGATCGGGAACACGGTCGACGACCCGTCAACCTGAACCGCGTCCTGAGCGAAGGCGGGCAGGGCAGTGGCGAGCGCCAGGAGGGCGGTCGAGAGAGAAAGAGCGCGCATTGTGATGTCCTATCGTTGAGGCATTTGCTCGCGGTCTGACTACCGCCGCCGTGTAACGCTCATACGAAAGGTATTTGAAAGTTTTGTGACACTCGGCGTCAGGCCGCCAGCGACTCCCAGTTCTGTGCCAGTTCGCTGACTGCTCGCAGGATGCTGTCGACGGTCTCCTGAGACATCAGGACACTGAAGTTGAGGCGCACGAACCCCGGTTTTTCGTCACCCTGCCCTGCCAGCAGTCGTGCGCGTATCCGATCGGACTCTGCGGCATCGATACCCAGCAATCGGTGGGCATAAGGCCCGGCACAGGCGCAACCGCCACGCGCCTGAATGCCGAAACGGTCCGACAACGCGCGGGTAAACGCCGAAGGGTCGATTCGGCCGCCCGCCCGCGGCGCAAAGGAAAAGATCGGCAACCGGTCGCGGTGTTGCGGCGCCAGCAGCCCCACCGAGGGGTCAACACCCCAGGCGGCAAAGCCCATTGCCGTCAGTTCGCGGTTGCGGCCTTGCGCGAACTCCTGCCCGATCACCTCCTTGGCGATCACCGCCAGCCCGGCGCGGATGTCGCCGGTGATGTTCGGCGTGCCGCCCTCCTCTCGGTGTTCGATGTCGCTCAGATAGTCATGCCGCCGCTCGTTGACAAAGGCCACCGTGCCGCCGCCCACCCGCCAAGGCCGCGTGGCACGCACAGCGTCGCGGCGCAGGATCAGCACGCCGCTCGCCCCCGGCCCGCCAATGAACTTGTGCGGCGAGAAAACCAGCGCGTCGATTGGCGCGCCGGGGTGCATGGTGATCGGCAGATAGGGCGCCCCGGCGGCATAGTCCCAGACCATCGTCGCGCCCTGCGCCTTGACCAGTGCGGTGACGGCCCCGACATCCGTGCAGATGCCGGTGACATTCGCCGCTGCCGACATCGCCACGATGACCCGTCCGGGCCGCCGCAGCGCGCGCTCCAGATGGTCGAGGTCAGGGCCCCCGCCGGGCGCCTCGGCAATCTCGATCACCTCAGCACCACTTTCGCGCCAGGGCAGCAGGTTGGAATGGTGCTCATAGGGCCCGGTCAGCACGGTGACCGCCTCGCCACGCGCCACCGATCCCGCCAGATCGAGCAGATGCACCAACTGGTTCAACCCCGAGGTCGCACCGCTGCCCGAAAAGACCACCGCATGGTCGTTTGTCGCGCCGCAATGCCGGGCTATGACCTGCCGTGCCTCCTCACGCAGGGCCGTGGTGTAAGCTCCGCAAAACGACGAATCGGTGTGGGTATTGGCGTAAAAGGGCAGCACATGGTCGAGCATGAAGGCCTCGACCTGCCCGAGACCGCGACCCGATGCGACGTAATCGGCATAGATCAGTTTTCGCGGCCCAAGCGGGGTGTCGATCCGCACCTCCGCACCGATCAGCGCTCGACGCAGGGCTGCGCGCGGGTCAGCGGAGGCGCGCAAGGATTGTTCAAACCGGGACAGTGGGGACGAGGGCATGGCGAACTCGATCAAGCTGGGAATAGATCAACTTACCCCCTCCACCGCGCAAGAACTTCACCTTTCCTTGCGCTGAACCGCGACTTATTGTGTCATTTGATCGACAAAATCCTGCTTTCGCCGTTCAAATTTGGAAACCACCATGACCATAGACCGTATCGACCAGCGTATCCTGACCGCCCTGCATCAGGATGCCGGACAATCACAGCGCGAATTGGCCGAGCGTAGCGGCCTGTCGCAAAACGCGCTGTGGCGACGGTTGAAGCGGCTCGAGGCTGACGGGATCCTGCAAGGCAGTCAGCAACGCATCAACCTCAGGGCGTTGGGTCTGGACCTGACGGTCTTTGTCATGATCCGCACCCGGCACCATTCGATGCAATGGGCCGATGCTTTTCGTGAGCATGTCGCCCGCATCCCCGAGGTTATCGAGATGCACCGCATCGGCGGCGACTGGGACTATATGCTCAAGATCGTCACGCGCGGCATGGCCGGGTATGATCTTGTCTATCGCCGCCTCACGTCGGGGGCGGAGCTGGAGACCGTCACCGGGTTCTTCTCGATGGAGACCATGTTGAGCGACCGCCTGCCCGACCTTTCCGGCCCCGAGCGCTGACCGGCCTCACGGCACCTCGGCGCCGATCGCGGCGGTGTAAAGCCTAAACCACGTCTGACGGTCCAGCTGCACCCGGGCCGCCTGTGCCATCGCGGTGATCCGGGCCGGGTCGTTGGTGCCAATCACGGGAAGGATGCGCGCCGGATGCGCCATCAGCCAAGCCAGCGCGATGGCCGAGGGGTCAACACCGTGCTCGCCCGCGACCTGTGTCAACGCATCCGCCAGCACCGTGCCGCGCTCCATCAGGCGCCCGCCACCCAGCGGGGACCACGCCATGACCGCCTCACCCCGTGTCTGGTGCCAGGCCAGATCGCCGTTGATGAAGGGTGCGGTGTGCAGCAGGCTCAGCTCGATCTGGTTGGTCACAAGCGGGTTCGTCATCGCGCCCTGCAGCAGCGCCACATCCCAGGGCCGGAAATTCGACACGCCCACAGCCCGCACCTTGCCCGAGGCGATCACCGCGTCGAGGGCAGCGCCGGTCTCGGCAGGGTCCATGAACGGATCAGGCCGGTGGATCAGCAGCAGGTCGATATGCTCGATCCCCATAAGGCGCAGCGAGTGGTCCACCGAGGCCTCGATATGCGCGCGCGAGGTGTCGTAATACTTGACCGGCGCATCGGCATAGCGGCCCACGGGCGCCACAATCCCGCATTTGGTGACGATCTCGATCCGGTTGCGCAGTCCGCTGCCCCGCAGCGCCGCGCCCAGGATCTCCTCGGCAGCATAGCCGCCATAAATGTCGGCCTGATCCATCGTGGTGATGCCAGCGGACAATGCCGAGTCGATCTTGGCCCGCACTCGCGCAGGCGAGGTATCCGGGTCATCGCCCAGCCGCCACATGCCATAGGCAATTCGGCTTACCGTCAGGTCGGGGGCCAGTTGAATGCGGTCCATGTCAGCGCCTTTCGCCAGTGCCAAGCGGGGTTGCCGGGGTCTGCGCCGGAATCCGTTCATAGGCCTGCGGCAGCGAGCAGGTTTTCAACTGCGGCAAGACCTTGGTGCCGAAATGCTCGGCCTCGTCGATATGAGGATAGCCCGAGAAGATGAAGGCGCGGATACCCATCTTCTGATAGGTCTCGATCTCGCTCAGGATCTGGTCCGTCGATCCGACAAGCGCGGCCCCGCAGCCCGAGCGCGCCCGGCCGACGCCCGTCCAGAGATGTCGTTCGACATACCCGAACTGATCGGCCAACGCCCGCGCCCGCGCCTGATGCGCCACGCCCAGCGAGATCGAATCATGCGCCCGCTCGCGAATCAGTTTCCCGTATTCGTCGTTCAGCCGCGACACCAGATGCTCGGCATACTCGCGCGCTTCGGCCTCGGTGTCGCGCACGATCATATGCACGC
>CALESR010000134.1 GCA_937907485.1 uncultured Paracoccaceae bacterium
ACGTGGTCGGGGCGATCACTGCCGCCAGTCGCTGGCAACCGCCGCGCCTGTTGCGGCTGGCCCGCGCGCTGGCCGACTACGCCAAGGCGGATGGCAAGGTTGACGCCATCGAGGCGCAGTTGTTCGACGATCTGGCACAAGCAGGGGCCAGTCGACTGGGTCATGGCTGGGTGGACTGACACGCTCATTCCGCAGCCTCCGCCCGGATCGGCGCCGATCTGGCGTCGTGCAGATCGGCCAAAAGATCGGCCGTCACGCCCTCGAACCCGCGGGCCCGCGCGCTGTCGATCAGACTGCGGTGAAAGCGCGCCGGGATCGAATTGACCTGTGCCCATTTGTCGACACGCGCCTTCGAGGTGGCGATGTCGGCGGCGCAGGCCGCGCGGTTGGGCCACAGGCCGATGAGGTCGCTGACCGAGGCAATGCAAGGTGTGGATGTTTTTTCCATGACGACAAGGCATAATGGAGAAAACATCCATCCGTCAAGATGGAGATAACAACGATGGAGATTTTCTCCCTGCGGCGCGACAGTGCGGCCATGAAACCGCTTGCCCACGCCCTCATCGAACGCCAGTCGCGCCCCGACCGCGTTGCCCCGCGCATCTTTGCGATTCGCGAGCACTTGGCGCTGTCAAAGGCGCAGTTTGCCGATGCCATCGGTCTGGATCGTAGTTCCCTGACCAAGATCGAAAAGGGCGAGGCGGGCCTGGACATCGCCATTGCCGAACGAATCGCCGCGATTTTCGGCTTTGGGCTGGATTTCATCTATCGCGGCGACCTCGATGATGTTCCGCTGGCCTATCGCGGGTCGATCCTCAGCTTGATGCACACCCACCGCACGACCCCATAGGCCGTGGCGATCCGGCAGCGGAATATCCGCGCCAGCACCAGCACCACCATATCGCGAAATCCATAGGGCATGACCGTCTCCTGCGTGCAGGGTGCCGTTCCCCTTGCGTTCTGTAAATAGATTTTATTTCCATTTTCATCTTGACTGTGGAGATTTTTTCCACAATCTTTGCCCCATCCCACGATGGAGCCCCGACCATGCCCAAACCCACCGACCCCCACGCCGCCGAACCCCGGCCCGAAACCCCGATCACTGTCTTTCGGCTGGCCAGCGATCTCAGCAACCCCCGCATGTCCGACGAAACGCAGCCGCGGCTGGACCGCGCCCTGACGGTCGAACAGGCCGAGGGCTTTGCCCGTCACAAGGTCGGTTCCAGCCGGTTCGATCTGCGCGACAGCATCGACGCCTGCTGGCGGCGGCTGGCGCGGGCCCCATCGCCCGAGGTTTGCCTCAGCTATCAGCGGCTGATCACCGCGCTGACCCAGATCGACGCATGGATCGACTGGCAAAAGGGCCGCACGATCGTCGAACAGGCGCGCGCCGCAAACGCCGAAACACTGGCGGCTTTCGAGGAAAGTCAGGCCCTCGCCCGCTGGCACCGCGCCCCGATCCACCCGATCGAAAGCGCGGCGCCATGAGCGGTCAGCGCGGGCGCCCGGCCTTGGCCGCATCCGCCAGTTGCTGGCGGGTCGGCGGGATCGGCAGCCCTGCCGCCTCCAGCGCCCATTCCAGCGCGCTGACCCGCATTTTCAGGAACTCCAGTTCGGTGTTCAGGCCCTCAAGGGTCAAGTCCATGTCCCGCGTGTCCTTTCGTTCTTGCGTGGGATTCGCCGGGCGCGCGGTTGCAACGTGCGCCCGGCACCAACCTAGCCCGATTTCCCGCATCCGTCACGGAGCCCCGACCATGCCCAAACCCATCCCGCCGACCCCCGATCTGATCGAGAGCCTCGCCGATCAGATCGCCCGCCACCGCGACAATCAGGAATCGATTGAAACCGCCACATGGCTGCGCAACCAAGACAACGAACTTGGCGCGATTGGCAAACATCTGTGCGATTCGCGGCCGGGCAGGATCAGGTTCCCGGCGCCGCACGAGCTGTCCCATCACGACCTCGCCATGATCGTGATCGATGCGCTGACCGCCCACCTGACCGACGCGAACGCAGAAATCCGCGCCTCGCTGGCCGGGTTCGGGATCGACCTGACCGAGGGGGGGCCAGCGAATGACCGACGCGCCCCTTGCCCCCGTCACCGGCCACGGCATCCTCGCCCTGTCCCCCGTCGCGGGCCGCCTGATCGAGGCGCGGCGGATTTTCAACGCCCCCGGCACCACCCACGACGCCAAGGTCGAGGCGGCGCGGATCATGGCCCAACTCGGCGGCGCCTTTGACGTCGGCACAGCCCGCGCCTAGTTGCGCGATCAGGGGCTGCGGGCCATGACCCCCGCCACCGCCCGCCGCATCGTCACCCACCCCGACCAGCACAGCGCCAGCCTGCGGCTGCTCGCCTGGTGCGCGCTCAAATCCGGGCGCGGCCAGCCGGTCCGCCAGTCGGTCCTGAACCGGGGGGGCCGATGCCACAACCGCCGCCCTGACCACGATCTGAGAAAGGATCGCCCCATGACCACCCGCCTTGACCTGATCCGCGGCATCGTCGCCAAGATCGCCGATGCCGCCCTGCCGGACATCGACGACACCACTGAACTTGCCGAGTTGTTCGACAGCCTCGGCACCGTTCAGGCTGTGATGGCGATCGAGGAGGAACTCGGCATCGAATTCCCCGACGCCGACCTCGACGCCGCCCGCACCGTCGCCGATCTGGTCAAGATCAGCGAGACCTTGTGCCCCTCGGTGCCCGCATGAGCGCGCCCGATCCCCGCCGCCGCCCGGTCGAAACCTTCGAGGACCCGCTGGCCGACGATCCGCTGGCGTTGTCCGGTGGCCCGTCGCTCTGGTGGGCGGTCGCGCTCGCCGCCGCGCTGGTCTGTCTGCCCACGCTCGCCGCCTGGGTGCTGTCGTGAACCCCCAACCCAAAGGCCCCGCCATGACCCAGACCCCGACCCAAGACACCGTGCAGCGGCTGCTGGCCCTGCTGGCCGCGCCACCACCGCCGCTCGCCGGCCTTCTCGCCGACTGCGCCCTGACCGCCGAGCAGGCGCAGGAAATCGCCGCCACGCTGCAGCTGCTGCAGGCGATGGTCACCCGGCTGTCGACGCCGACCCTGTTCTGGCCTGACGACTCGCCCGAGGATGGCACCTGCGACTGGTCCGACTATCTGGCCGACCTCGACGCCGACGCCGTGGTCAAGTTCAGCACCGCCCACGATCTGCCGCCGGTCTGGGGCGCGACGCGGGTGCTGGCGGTCGACGGCGACGGCGAACCGCTCGACTGCGACACGGCGCTGTTCAAAACCCAGGCCGAGGCGATGGACTGTTTCCCCACCAGCCTCGCCGACGCCCGCCGCGCCGCCACCCAGCCGGTCGCGGCAAAATGATCGGCCTGCACTGCCCACGCTGCGGCGGCGAGTGTTCGGTGGTCGATTCCCGCGCCTCGCGGCTGGGCGACATCCCCACCATCGCCCGCCGCCGCCGCTGCGACAATTGCGACCACCGCTGGTCAACTTACGAGCTGGCCGCCACCGCCATCGCCGCCGTCGAGGCGCGCCTGGCCGAGGCGCAAACCATCGTCGCCGCCGTGCGCGCCCTCGCCCCGGCGGCGACGGCCAGCCGCAAATGACCGGGATCCGCCATGCCTCCAGACCCGACCCTGCACGGCAACGGCCAGGACTGCCCGGCCTGCGCCCTGCAGCGCGAGGCCACCGACCCCGGCGCGGTGTTGCGGCCCGTGCCGCCCTGCAACCTGTGCGGCGGGCGCGGGCGGCTGGCCTTCACCGCCGCGCAGATCATCGAAACCACCACCGCCGAGGCCCGCCGCACCCACTGGCCCGCCTTCGACGCCCGGAATTCAAAGGAGTGAGTGATGCCCAGCGTTGACCAGATGATCCGATCCGAGGTCCGCAAACTCGCCCGGCAGGGGCGGCTTGTCGATCACGCGTTCAAGACGTTCCAGCGGCAGGTTTTCACAGGTGCGGCACCCGAGCAGGTCCACACGATGCGCACCTGCTTCTTCGCCGGCGCGGCAGAGTTTTGGGCGATCGTTCAGGCCGCCGCCGACGAGGGCGAGGGGGTCAGTGACGACGAAGAAGCATTCATGGTCGGTTTGGTGGGCGAGATCGAGCGATTCCACCTGCGAACCATCGTCGCCAGCACCATCGCCACCGAGGCCCCGCAATGAACACCCTCAATGACCTGACCCGCCACCTGTTCGCCCAGCTCGACCGCCTCGACGTCGAATCCCTGACGCCCGAGCAGATCGCCACCGAGGCCGCGCGCGCCGAGGCGATCGTCAAGATCGCCGACGCGGTCACCGACAACGCCCGCACGATGCTGGCGGCCGCCAAGCTGTTTTCCGAGGCGGGCGACCGCGTGCTGCCGATGCTGCCGCAGATCGGGCGCGAAAAGACGCTCAAATCCGGGGGGGCGAAATAGGGGGGCGCGCGTCCGCTGGACCCC
>CALESR010000135.1 GCA_937907485.1 uncultured Paracoccaceae bacterium
GCCGCGCCGATCTGCGCGACGAGCTGGAAGACTATATCTATGACATGATGGCCATGCGCCAAGCGGCCGAATGAGCCACCGCGCCTGAGCGATCAACGCCAGAGGGGGCAACAGCCCCCTCTTCGCCTTTGTCGGATTCACGCCCGCGGAAATTTAGGGCAAGATGCGGCGCAAGGCAGGGGCGCGATGGGCAGGTTGGGCGAGGTCTGGGCAGATTACCGGTGGCGCAAGCGGCGTCAGCGCCTGCTGCTGCGCGCCCTGCGCAAACGCCACGAGATCCGCCCGGTGATCGACCGCACCGATGCGATCCGGCCCGGTGACGTGCTGGCCTTCCTGACCCTGCGCAACGAGGCGCACCGGCTGCCCTTCTTCCTGCAACATTACCGCGCGCTCGGCGTGCGGCACTTTCTGGCCGTCGACAATGCCAGCGACGATGGCGGCGACGGGGTCTTGGCCGCGCAGCCGGATGTCTCGCTGTGGCGCACGCAGGCCAGCTACCGGGCCTCGCGTTTTGGCATGGACTGGCTGCAGGGCCTGCTGATGCGGCACGGGCACGGGCATTGGTGCCTGACCGTCGATGCCGATGAACTGCTGATCTATCCGCACCACGACAGCCGCCCGCTGCCCGCGCTGACCGACTGGCTCGAGGCCCAGGGCGAGGCGGCCTTTGGCGCGCTGATGCTCGACCTTTACCCCAAAGGGCCGCTCGACACCGCGACGCATCACCCCGGACAGGACCCGACCGAGGTGCTGGGCTGGTATGACAGCGGCAATTATACCATCACGCTGAAACCCGATCTGGGCGCATTGTGGATTCAGGGCGGCCCACGGTCGCGCCAGTTCTTTGCCCAGACCCCGCAGCGGGGGCCGACCCTGACCAAGGTGCCGCTGGTGAAATGGCACTGGCGCTATGCGTGGCTGAACTCGACCCACAGCCTGCTGCCGCGCGGGCTGAACCGCATCCATGATGCCGACGGCGGCGAAAAACCCTCGGGCGTGCTGCTGCACACCAAGTTCCTGCCCGGCATTGGCGACAAATCGACCGAGGAAAAGTCCCGCCGCCAGCATTTCGGCGCCCCGGGCGAGTTCGACGCCTATTACGACGCGCTCGCCGCCGCGCCGGACCTGTGGCACCCGGCCTCGACCCCGTGGCGCGGTTGGCGGCAACTCGAGGCTCAGGGGCTGATGTCGCGCGGGGGTTGGGGGTAATCAACCTGCGGGAAAGATTTGTGTTTGATCCTGAAAAGTCACGGGGTATTCCGGACGGATCAGGCAGGGAATGGCAGGTGCACGGTTGGGGATTCTGACGTCTTACCGGCTGCGGTGGATGCGCAAGCGCTGGCTGTTGCGGGCCCGCAGAAAGGGGCGCGAGCTGTCGCCTCTGGCCGACCGCATGCGCCAGACGACGCCGCGCGACGTGCTGCTGCTGGCAACGCTGCGCAACGAACGCGTGCGGCTGCCGTATTTCCTGAAATATTACCGCGATCTGGGCGTCGGGCATTTTCTGTTTGTCGACAACGGCTCGGACGATGGCTCGGCGCAGTATCTGGCGGCGCAGCCCGATGTGTCGGTCTGGACCACGCAGGCCAGCTACAAGGCGTCGCGCTTTGGCATGGACTGGATGAACGCGCTCCTGGCCCGCTATGCGCATGGCCGCTGGGCGCTGGTGGTCGATGTCGATGAGTTCTTCGTCTATCCGTTCTGCGACACCCGCCCGCTGCGCGCGCTGACCGACTGGCTCGATGACGCCGGGCTGCGCAGCTTCGGCACGCTCTTGCTGGACATGTATCCCAAAGGGCCGGTGATGGAGCAACCCTGCATCGAGGGCAGCAATCCCTTCGAGATCGCCGCGTGGTTCGACGGCGGCAATTACACCATCGCGCGCAACCCGCTGAACCGCAATCTGTGGATTCAGGGCGGGCCACGGGCGCGGGCGTTCTTTGCCGATCAGCCAAACGCGGCGCCCGCGCTCAACAAGATCCCGCTGGTGAAATGGGACCGCGCCTATGCCTTTGTCAGCTCGACGCACATGATCCTGCCGCGCGGGCTCAATCTGACTTATGACACCTCGGGCGGTGAAAAGGCCTCGGGCTGCCTGCTGCACGCGAAATTCCTCGCGACGCTGGGCGACAAGGCCCGCGAGGAGGTCGAGCGCGGCGAGCATTACGCCGGCGGGCGCGAGTATCACGCCTATGCCGCCGGGCTTGAGGATCGCACCGATCTGTGGACCAAATGGTCCGAACGCTTCATCAACTGGCGCCAGCTGGAAATCATGGGGCTGATGTCAAAGGGTAACTGGGCATGAGTGCGCGTCTGGGTTTCATCATGCTGGTGCACACCGCGCTCGACCGCGCGGCGCAGGTCGCGCGCTTTGTCGCGCAGGCGGGCAGCCCCTTGGTGATCCATGTCGATGCCCGCGTCCCCGAGGCCGCGCGCAAGACGCTGGCCGAATCGCTGGCCGATCTGCCCGATGTGCGCTTTTGCCCTCGCCACCGGGGCGAATGGGGCACCTGGTCGCTGGTCGCCGCCATGCAATCGGCCTCGACCCTGCTGCTGGCCCAGTTTCCGCGCGTCGAGCGGGTCTATGCCATGTCGGGCGCCTGCCTGCCCCTGCGGCCGGTGGCCGATCTGGCGGCCTGGCTTGACCGCCACCCCGACACCGATTTCATCGAATCGGTCAACGTGGCCGATGTGAACTGGACAAAGGGCGGCCTCAGCGAGGAACGCTTTACCCTCTGGTTCCCCTTTGCCTTCAAGCGGCGCAAATGGCTCTTTGACCGCGCCGTCGATCTGCAACGCCTGCTGGGGGTGCGGCGCGACATCCCGGACCAGATCGTGCCGCATATCGGCTCGCAATGGTGGTGCCTGACGCGGCGCACGCTGGACGCGATCCTCACCGACCCGATGCGCCCGCATTACGACCGCTATTTCAGGCGCGTCTGGATTCCTGACGAAAGCTATTTTCAAAGCCTCGTGCGGCTGCACGCCCGCCGCATCGAAAGCCGCACGCCGACGCTGGGCAAGTTCGACCATCAGGGCCGCCCGCATGTGTTCTATGACGACCATCTGCAACTGCTGCGCCGGTCCGAGTGTTTCATGGCGCGCAAGATCTGGCCGGGGGCCGGGCGGCTCTATGAGCATTTCCTCACCCCGCGTGAGGCGGGCAGCGACGCCGAACCGCAGCCCAGCCGCATCGACCGCCATTTCGCCCGCGCCACCGCCCAGCGGGTGCGGGGGCGGGCGGGCCTCTACATGGCCAGCCGCTTTCCCGGCAAGAACCGCGAAAACGGCAAGACGGCCGAGCCCTATTCCGTCTTTCAGGGTTTTGCCGAGGTGTTTCAGGATTTCGAGGGCTGGCTGGCCGCCGTCGCCGCTTGCCGGGTGCACGGCCATCTCTTTGCCCCGCACAAGGCCGAATTCGCCGGGCGCGAAAAGGTCTTTACCGGCGGCCTATCGGACAGCGCCAGCCTGCGCGACTATAACCCGCGGGCGTTTCTGACCAACCTGCTGTGGTCCACCCGGGGCGAGCGCCAGTGCTTCCAGTTCGGCCCCGGCGATACGCAGGGGGCGGGGTTCGATCTGCTCTGGTTCATGGCGACCGATTCGAACGCGCAGATCTCGCTAATCTCCGGCGCATGGGCGGTGCCGCTCTATCGCTCGGGCGGCGATTTCGCCAAGTTGCGGCGCGAGGCCGCGCGGCTGCAGCGCATCGAGATGCAGATGATCGAGATCCTGCAATCGCCTTGGGTGCGCGCCCGCATCCGGATCTGGACGATGGCCGAGTTCCTCGAAAACCCCGCCGAGCCGCTGCAAACCCTGTTTGACGAGATCGCCCCCCATGCGCAGGCCCGGCTGATGCGCATTCCAGATCTGGTCGATCTGACCGGCTTTGGCAGCTTCCTGCAAGAGTTGCGCAATCAGGGCATGCAACCCGTGCTGATGGGCGATTTCCCGCAAGGCCCGGTCAGCCCCGACCCCCAGCACCGGATGAAATAACCCATGGGTTTTTCCTATTTCGTCGTCCTTGCCGAGATGCGCACCGGTTCGAACCTGCTGGAATCGAATCTCAACGCCTTTGCCGGGATCGAGTGTCACGGCGAGCTTTTCAACCCCGACTTCATCAATGATGCCGAGACGATGGAGTATCACGGCATCACCTATGCCCGGCGCCTGACCGACCCTCTGGCGCTGATCGACGCCATCCGCACCGGGGCTGCGGGCATCCCCGGCTTTCGCCTCTTTCACAACCATGACCGCCGCGTCTGGGATCACGTGCTGGCCGACCCGGCCTGCGCCAAGGTGGTCTTGACCCGCAACCCGCTGGAATCCTTTGTTTCCCTGAAAATCGCCGAGGCGACGAATCAGTGGAAGATGGGCGATGTCCGCGGTCGCGGCGAGGCGCAGATCACCTTTGACGGCGATCAGTTCGAGGCCCATCTGTCGCGGCTTCAAGGCGTGCAACTGGACATCCAGCACCGGCTGCAGCTCAGCGCGCAGACGGCGTTCTATATCGGCTATGACGATGCCAATGACCTCGAGGTGCTGCACGGTCTGGCGCGCTGGCTGGGGGTGCGCGCGCGGATTTCCGACGTGCCGCGCTATCTGAAGAAACAGAACCCCGAGCGCATGGATCAAAAGCTGACCAACCCTGAGGCCGTCGCGCAGGTTCTGGCCCGCATCGACCATTTCGACATGGGCCGCACGCCGAATTTCGAGGCCCGCCGCGGCCCCTTCCTGCCGGCCATCCATGCCGGGGCGCAGACGCCGTTGGTGTTCCTGCCGGTGCGCGGCGCGCCCGAGGACTCGGTGATCGACTGGCTGGCCACGCTCGACGGGGTGCCGCGCCCCCAGCTTGTGCGCGGCTTCGATCAGGGGCGGCTCGACGGGTGGCGGCGCGCGCATCCGGGATTCCGCAGCTTTGCCGTGCTGCGCCACCCCCTGCATCGCGCGCATGACGCCTTTGTGCGCAAGGTCCTGACCGGCGAATTCAAGGAGGTGCGTGAACACATGGCGCGGCTCTTTGGCGTAACGCTGCAAGGGTCCGATCCCTTGCCGCCCGATGCGCACCGCGCCGCCTTCAAGGCCTATCTGCGGTTTTGCGACGCCGCGGTCTCGGGCCAGACCCGGATGCAGCCCTGGCCGATGTGGGCGACACAGGCGGCCAATCTGGAAGGCTATGCGCAGGTGATCCTGCCCGACCAGATCCTGCGCGAGGACCGGCTGGCCGAGGATCTGGACCAGCTTGCCCGCCGGATGGGCCATGTGAACCCGCCCGCCTGGCGACCCGAGGCTACGCCCGGCCTGGGCCTGGCGACGGTTCTGGATGACGAAATCATCGCCCTCTCGCGCAAGGCCTACCACCGTGACCATGACCAGTTCGGCTTTGTCGATCTGCCGTGATCTGCGCGTCGTGAATGGGAAAGGGGGCCCCAGTTTCCCGGAACCCCCCCTCTTCCCACGTGCCCTTCGCACCACACGTGAAGCTGGATATGTCCCGGGCCATCCTGGCCCACGAACACACCCTGCCATGTCGGCGCGGGCAAGGCAAAGAAACACTGCCCGGCATTTTCCTCAAATGCCGCGCATCCCGGATCAGCCGTAAACGGCTTCCTTGCCGAAATGCTTGCACAGCATGTAGTAGAACACCGCGCGATACTTGTTGCGCTCGGACTTGCCATAGGTGGTGATCGCCGCCTGAATCGCCTCGTCCAGCGCCGGGCCATCGGTCAGCCCCAGCTTCTTGACCAGGTATTTCTGCTTGACGGTTTCCAGCTCGGTCGGCTGGCTGGCGGCGACGGTGGCCGCATCCGCGTCATAGATCGACGGGCCGCAGCCGATCGTCACCTTGGTCAGCAGCGCCATGTCCGGCTCGATCTTGCATTTCGTGCGCAGATCCTCGGCGTATTTCGCGATCAGGTCGTCCCGACGTCCCATGCAATAGTCTCCCTCTTGGTGCCACTCCGGCTTTGTCGCAAAACCATACGGAGCGAAAATGCCTTCGTGCAAGGGGAAAGGTTGGCGCGGGCTTCCCTCAGAACCGCTCGGCGCGCAGGATTCGCGTGTCGGTCACGCTGACAACGCCGATATGATCGCCCAGAAGCGGAAAGATCGCCTCCATCAGCGCGGCTTCGCGGTGCGGGGCGATCAGGCAGATCACGGCGATCATGCCATTGGCCCGGCCCACCCCGCCCTCACGCGTCCACGCGCCCGAGCGCCCGGAACCGCCCAGCACCGGCAGCATGGTGAACCCCGTCACCCCGGCTGCCGTCAGGGCGCGCGCGACCTGCCGCTCCATGATGGCCTCGATGATGATCTCGACACGCTTGGCCTCGTGCATCTGCATGGGTCAGGCTCCGGTCAGGGCGCTGGCAATCGCCACATACAGCGGGATGCCCAGCACCAGATTGAAGGGAAAGGTGATGCCCAAGGCCAGCGTCAAGGACAGCGCCGGATTGGCGCGCGGCAGCGCCACCCGCATCGCCGCCGGCACCGCGATGTAACTGGCCGAGGCCGCCAGCGTCATCATCGTCGCCACCCCGCCGGTGCCGAGGCCCAGCGCCAGCCCCATGCCCAGCCCGGCACCGGCACCGACCAGCGGCATGACCAGCCCGAACGCCGCCGCACCGGGCCCCACCACACCCGGCGCCGCGCGCAGGCCCCGCCCGGCCAACAGGCCCATGTCCAGCAAGAACAGGCACAGCACCCCCTTGAAGGGCGCCTCGATCAGCGGCGCGACATCGGCCATCCCCCGTTCCCCGGTGATCAGGCCGATGGCAAAGGCGCCCAGCAGCAGCACGATCGATCCGTTCAGCAGGATCTCGCGCCAGCCTTCGGCCCCCAGGTTCGCCGTCCGGTCATGCCGCGCCGCCAGCCACAGCGCGGTCAGGATCGCCGGCGCCTCCATCGCGGCGGCCACGGCGATCAGCCAGCCCTCGGCGGCGAGGCCCTGCGCGGTCAGCGCGGCACCGACGGCGACGAAGGTCACGATGCTGATCGACCCGTAATGCCCCGCGACCGCGGCCGCATCGACCGGCGAAATCCCCCGCGCCATCGCCCGCAGCAGGAAAAACGCCACCAGCGGCAACACGAAAGACAGGATCACCCCGCCGCCAATCCCCAGCAACAGCGCCGAATCCGCCCCATGCGCGGCCACTCCCGCGCCCCCCTTGAAGCCGATGGCAAACAGCAGATACAGCGACATGCCCTTGGCGATGGCCTCGGGAAAGGCCAGATCCGATCGCGCCAGCGCCGCCCCCAGCCCCAGAACGAAGCACAGGATGATGGGCGACACCAGATTCTGCGCCGCAAGGTCAAGGATATCGGCCAAATCTCGCGCCCCCGTTTCGCGCGCACATAAGCACCTGCGCCGGGGTTACAAGGTCCTCACAGGCGGCGCAGCAACTCGGACGTCGGCCAGCCATCCGCGGGCAGGCCCAGTTGCGCCTGCACATCCTGCACCGCCGCGCGGGTTCCGGCGCCCAGAATGCCGTCGATGTTGCCGACGTCAAACCCGCGCCCCTGCAACCGGCGCTGCAAATCGCGCATCTGGTCGCGGTCAAGGCCCGGCTGCGGGTTGCCCTCGGTAAAGACCGGCGCGCCCTCGATCCGCGTGGCGAAATAACCCGCCGTCACCACATAGGTGAACGACTGGTTCCATTCGAACAGCACGCGGAAATTGTCGAAGATCATGAAG
>CALESR010000136.1 GCA_937907485.1 uncultured Paracoccaceae bacterium
CTTTGCTCTCTAAATATCCTCAGGGGGGTGAGGCCGCAGGCCGAGGGGGGCAGAATGCCCCCCCTTTTTTTCACGCGATATGCACCGTCTTGACCTCGAGGTAATTGTCCAACCCCTCGGGCCCGCCTTCGCGGCCCATGCCGCTCTGGCCATAACCGCCAAAGGGGTGCTTTGGGTCCACGATCAGTCCGTTGATGGTCAATCCCCCGGTCCGCATGCGCTGCGCAAAGCGGAACGCGCGCTCCACGTCGCGCGAATAGACCGCGCCATTCAGGCCGTACGGCGTGGCATTGGCCTTGCGCGCGGCGTCCTCCTCATCGTCATAGCCGATGACCGAGACGACCGGGCCAAAGATCTCTTCCTGCGCGATCTTCATGTCCGGGGTCACGTCGGTGAACACCGTCGGTTCGACATAGAACCCGCGATCAAAGCCTTTTGGCCGCCCACCGCCACAGGCCAGCACGGCGCCCCCGGCGCGTCCGGCGGCGATATACCCTTCGACCCTCTCGCGTTGGCGGGCCATGGCCAGCGGGCCCATCTGGGTCGCCGGATCGCCCGGATCGCCCACCTTCAGCGCCTGCACGGCGGGCAGAAAGCTGTCCAGAAACTCGCGTTTGCGGGCATTGGGAACGAGCAGCCGCGTCAGCGAAAAGCACACCTGCCCGGTGATCGGCATGGAATAGGCCATGAGCGACGGCAGTGCCTGCTGGAAATCGGCGTCGGGCAGCAGCACGGCGGCCGATTTGCCGCCCAGTTCCAGCGACACCCGCGCCAGCCGGTCGGCGCAGACGCGCATGATGTGCTTGCCCACTGCGGTCGAGCCGGTGAAGGCAACCTTGTCGATGCCGGGGTGACGGATCAGGTGCTCGCCACCTTCGCGGCCCGAGGGCACCAGATTGAACACCCCACGCGGCAGACCCGCTGCCTCGATGCACTCGGCGAGGATATAGGCCTCGAGCGGGGTCTCGGGCGAGGGTTTGGCGACGATGGTGCACCCTGCCGCCAGACCTGCCGCAACCTTGTAGTTCAGCAGCACCATCGGCGCGTTCCAGGGCGAAATGGCGGCGCAGACACCGACGGGTTCGCGCAGCACCCGCACCGCGCCGCCGTCGTCACGCTGATGGTCGCTGCGAAAGGGCCTGGTTTCAATGAGTTCGGCGTAATAGCGAAACAGCGTGACGTTCTGGCCCACCAGCTTTTTCGCCAAGGTGATCGGCGCCCCAACCTGCGTGGTCCAGGCCCAGGCGATTTCGGGCAGACGGGCCTCGATCAGCGCGGCGATCCGGCGCAGGTAGGATGCGCGCTCGGCCGGTTCCATGCGCGGCCAGGGGCCGTGGTCAAAGGCGGCACGGGCGGCGGCGACGGCGCGGTCGATGTCATCCGGCCCAGCCTCGGGATAGCGCAGCAAGAGCTGCTCGGTCGTGGGCGAGACGACATCCAGCAGGCGCCCGGACCGCGGCTGCACCCAGTCCCCATTGATGAAGAACGTCTCAGGCGTCCGGATCGGCACCGCGTCGCGCAAGGGGATGGTCATGCTTGGCCCTCGGGTTTCCAGCCTCATAAGGTGCGCCGGAGAGGGTGAAAATCAAGCGTTTTCCGGCTTCGACGTTGCACGCGCGCAGGCCGCCGTTGGGGTTTGGGCGGACCTCCCGTCCACAGGGGGAATGCCCCCTTTTTACCGGTGTGCGTTCGTCGACCTTACGCGGCCAAGTTCAGGTTCTGGGCGGGTGTGATGCCGCCCACCACGGGATGTTGAGGTCTGATCGAGGGGATGGTCGCCAGCCTGTTGGACAGCGGCGGACAACACGGCCTTGTCCCCGGTGGCGCGCCATTCTTCCCGTGGTGGACAAAGCCCAGATCAGGGCCTGCAAATGCGTCGGTGATGGCCACCGAGGGTGGCATCGTCCCGTCTCACCGCGCCCGGCTCAAGGCCCTGCCGCCACCGCCAGCGGGTCGCAACCGAAGCCAGGTGCAGCGCAAGACCGTGCAGGGTTCACTGACGGTTGATGCACACGACCCGGGGCTGGGTCATGTCCTCATACGCAAAGCGCACACCTTCGCGGCCGAGACTGCCATATTTGAAGCCGCCAAAAGGCATGGCGTCAAAGCGGTAGTCCGAGGAATCGTTCACCATGACCCCGCCGGCCTCGATACGGCTGGATGCCTCTAGCGCCACAGCGAGGCTGGAGGTGAAAATCCCGGCATGCAGGCTGAAATCGACGGCATTGGCCAGATCAAGGGCCTCATCGAAACTGTCGAAGGGCTCCAGCGTCACCACGGGGGCGAAGGCCTCTTCGCACCAGAGCGCGGTGTCATGCGGGACGGCTTCGAGGATTGTCGGGGGATAAAGCGCCCCTGCGCGCCGATGGCCAGCGAGCAGCCGCGCTCCGGCCTGCACCGCGCGGGTGACGAGGCTTTCGGCCCGCGCAGCGGCGGCCTCGGTGATCATCGGGCCGACATCGGTCGCCTCGTCCTGCGGGTTGCCGGTGCGCAGGGCTTCGGTCTGGGCGACAAAAGCCGCGCGAAAGGCATCATAGACCGGACGCTCGATCAGGATGCGCTGGGTGCCGATGCAGTTTTGCCCTGCCGCCCAGAAGGCCCCCGAGACGCAGGCCTCGACCGCCTGATCCAGTGCGGCGTCGGCCATGACGATGACGGGCGCATTGCCGCCGAGGTCCATGGCCAGTTTCTTCAATCCCGCCAGCCGCGAGATGGCTTCGCCCGTCGCAAAGCCGCCGGTGAACGAGATCATGCGGATGGCCCGCGCCGCAACCAGCGCCTTGCCAAGCTCAGGGCCGCCGACGACCGGGGTCACCACCTCGGATGGCATCCCGGCTTCGATCAGCAGATCCACCAGGGCCAGAGCCGACAGCGGTGCAAGTTCCGACGGTTTCAGGATGACGCTATTCCCGCCGGCGATGGCCGGGCCCAGCTTGTGTGCCACCAGATTGAGCGGATCGTTGAACGGGGTGATGGCAAGGATGATCCCCAAAGGTTCGCGCGTGAACCAGCCCATCCGGTTTTCCGAACCGGCATAGGCATCGAAGGGAATGACTTCGCCTGCCCCGCGTTTTGCCTCTTCGGCCGAAAGTTTCAGCGTGTTGATGCAGCGCGTGACCTCTTTGCGGGCCTGACGGATGGTCTTGCCGGCCTCGGCGGTGATCTGGCGTGCAAGGCTTTCCGCCCGCGCCTGAACAAGGGTGGCGGCGGTTTCGAGGATATGCGCGCGGCGATGGCGTGGCATTGCACGGGCGATCTTTTGCCCCTGAGCCGCACGGGCCATGATCTGCGGCAGATCTTCGGGGCGTGACACGGGCACCTGTCCGATGACCGATCCGTCGAACGGGTTCAGTACGGGGCAGGTGGCGGCGTCGGCCGGAGTTGTGCTGAGCAACGCGATCATCGGGGTGTGTCCTGTCTTGGGTAGGTCTGCGTGGTCAGGCCACGGCCTTTTCGCGGGTCAGTTGATCCATCACCTCGCGCACGGCTGCTTCGGCGATGTCGATGATGGCGTCCAAATCCTCGCGCGTCGTGACAAGCGGCGGGGCAAAGCCCAGGATGTCGCCATGCGGCATGGCGCGGGCAATGAGGCCGCGCGCGCGCGCCGCAGCCGAGACCTTGGCCCCGACTTTCAGGGCCGGATCGAAGCGCTGTTTCTTGTCCCGGTCGGCCACGAATTCGAGGGCCGCCATCAACCCGACGCCGCGCACCTCGCCGACGATGGGAAGTTGCGCAAAGACCTGCCGCAGACGGTCCTGGAAATAACCGCCGGTGGTGCGGGCATTGCCGGGCAGATCCTCGCGCTCGACGATATCGAGCACCGCATTGGCGCAGGCGACCCCGATGGGATGCCCGGAATAGGTGTAGCCGTGGCTGAAGGCGCCGACCTTGTCGGCCCCCTCTTCGATCACCTTGTAGACCTTTTCACCAATGATGGCCGCCGACAGCGGCACATAGGCCGAGGTCAGGCCCTTGGCGACGGTGATGAGGTCAGGCTCGATGTCGTATTTGGTGCAGCCAAACAGCGCGCCGGTGCGGCCAAAGCCCGTGACCACCTCGTCGGCGATCAGCAGCACGTCATACTTGCGCAGCACCGCCTGAATGGCGGCCCAATAGCCCGCGGGCGGTGGGGTGATGCCGCCGGTGCCCAGAACCGGCTCGCCGATGAAGGCGCCCACGGTATCGGGCCCCTCGTGCAGAATCAGCGCCTCCAGCTCGGCCGCGCGGCGGGCCGAGAACTGCTCTTCGCTTTCACCGGCATGCGCGCCCCAATAATGGTGCGGCGCGCCGGTGTGGCGGATCAGGCCCATCGGCAGATCCATGTGGTCATGATAAAAGCTCATCCCGGTCATCGAACCCGAGACGACCGAGCAGCCATGATAGCCACGGTCGCGCGAGATGATCTTCTTCTTGCCCGGCTTGCCGCGCAGGTTGTTGTAATACCACACAAGTTTCGCCTGCGTTTCATTGGCGTCCGAGCCGGACATGCCATAGAACACCTTGCTCATCTTGCCGGGTGCCATGCGCACAAGCCGATCCGACAGGATGGCAAGCTGGTCCGTCGTATGCGCGGCATAGGAATGGTAATAGGCCAGCTGATGCGCCTGTTTGGAAATGGCATCCGCCACCTCGTCGCGGCCATAGCCGATATTGACGCAGTAAAGCCCGGCGAAACCGTCGATATAGGTGTTACCTTTGGCGTCCTGAATGCGGATGCCCTTGCCGCCGGTGACAATGGTCGGATCGCCCGCCTTGCCGCTGGCATAGTCTTTCGCCTGGGTGAAGGGATGCAGCACGCTGGCGCGGTCCATCTCGGCGATCTGGGAAAGGCTGTGATCCATCTGCGGCTCCTGAGGCAAGGGGTTGGGCGCAGAATACCGGGTTGCGGCTGCGGTTTGCGTCGTAGTTCTGGCATTCCACGCAGAAATCCTGCTAATTGTTGGTGAACAGCACAGGAAAGCTGCGCATGACCCTTGATGCGATCGATCTGAAGATTCTGCGCGCCCTGCAGGAGAACAACCGCCATTCCAGCGAAGTTCTGGGCGAGATGGTCGGCCTGTCGCCAACCGCCTGCCAGCGCCGGATGAAGCGGCTGCGCGAGGACAAGGTGATCGAGGCGGACCTGTCCGTCATCTCGCCCAAGGCCGTCGGGCGCGAGTTGACGACACTGGTGCATGTGACGCTGGAACGCGAGCGCGCCGATATCATCGACCGTTTCAAGGCCGCGATCCGCGCCACTCCGGAAATCATGACGGGGTATTACGTCACCGGGGACGCCGATTTCGTGCTGGTGGTGACGGCGCGCGACATGGAGGATTTCGAGCAGTTCACCCGGCGGTTCTTTTATGGCAACCCCGATATCCGGGGGTTCAAGACCATGGTGGTGATCGACCGGGTGAAGGCGGGCTTCGCCTTGCCGATCAGTCAGGCCTGAAGGACGGTGCCAGCCTGCGGATGGCAGGCGCGGACATGGGTAGCGATGGCGGTATCCTGCACGCCGGTGCCGGTCAGATCGCAGATCGTCACATCCTGCGGGCTTTGGCGACCGCGCTTTTGACCCGTGATGACCTCACCCAGTTCGGCCGGGCGTCCCTTGGTCCACAGGCCAGCGGCCAGCGCCGCCTCCAGCTCGCCCGAAACCTCGGCCTGGGCAACCCGGTCGCAGACATAGGCATCGGCGGCGACTAGGGCGCGCGGGTCGATTTCGGTCTTGCCCGATTGGTCCGAGCCCATGGCGGTGATATGCAGCCCCGGATGCAGCCATTCCGCCCGGATCAGCGGCGCGCGGGCGGGCGTCGTGGTGACCACAAGCTGCGACTCGCGCACAAGGGTTTCGGCGCTGTCGGCGACTTCGGCCTCGACACCCAGCAGGCGGGCCAGATCATCGGCGCAGGCGCGGGCCTTTGCCGCATCGCGGCCATGGACCAGCAAGCGCCGGAACGGCCGCACCAGATGCGCCGCCTGCATCTGCAACCGCGCCTGCACCCCGGTTCCGATGACCCCTGCGGTTTCAACCGTCTGGGGCGCGAGATGCCGGGAAGCGACGGCCCCGGCGGCGGCGGTGCGGATATCGGTCAGATAGCCGTTGTCGAGATAAAGCGCCTGCACCAGCCCGGTCTTGGCGGAAAACAGGATCATCAGCCCGTTCAGGCTGGGCAGGCCAAGCTGCGGGTTGTTGAAAAAGCCCGGGCTGACCTTGATGGCAAAGCCGTCAAAACCGGGGATATAGGCGGTCTTCACATCCACCTCGCCATGGGCGGCGGGCAGGTCCATCGACAGGATCGGCGGCATGACCACCCCGCCGGTCGCCAATGCGGAAAAGGCGGCCTCGATCACATCGACAGTGGTAAGGTCCAGCGCCACAAGGCGGCGCAGTTCGGCCTCGGTGACGATCTGGATGTCATGCGGCATGGCGGGTCCCTTTCAGCGTCACCTCGCCGAGGTGCAGATCGCGGCCTGCGACCAGATCGGCAAAGGTGGTCATGTCGGTGTTGCGTCCGGTCAGGATCGTGGCGGTCGGGCCGCTCAGGCGCAGGGCCCCGCTCATCACGGCGGCAAGGCCGACGACCGAGGCCCCCTCGGCCACCAGCCGGTCGTGGTGAAACAGCGCCTGCATGGCGTCGCGAATGGCGGTTTCGCTGACCAGCACCACATCATCGAGAAGCTCGCGGCACATGGCAAAGGTCAGCCGGTTTCCCAGCCCGATCCCACCGCCCAGACTGTCCGCCAGCGAGGGATATTCGGTCACCTCGACCGGGTGGCCCGCAATGAGCGAGGCCTGCATCGCCGCGCCGCGGTCCATGGAAATGCCGATCACCGTGATGCCGGGTTTCATCGTCTTGGCCGCCAGCGCCACCCCGGCCGCAAGGCCCCCGCCGGACAGCGGCACCAGAAGGGTGGACAGGTCGGGCCGGGCCAGCAACAGTTCCAGCCCGATGGTGCCCTGCCCGGCAATGACGCTTGCATCGTCAAAGGGCGGGATCTCCACCAGACCCTCGGCCGCCACGAGGGCCCGGCTCTCGGCGGCGGCATCGTCTTGCGAGCGGCCAATGATCCGCACCTCGGCCCCGAGGGCGCGGATGCCCTCGACCTTGGCCGCAGGCACAAGCGCCGACAGGCAGACAACCGCGCGCAGGCCCCGCTGGCGGGCGGCATAGGCGACGGCGCGGCCATGGTTGCCGGTGGAACAGCACACCACCCCCGGCGCGCCGGGCGGCAGGGCGGCCAGCGCATTCAGGGCGCCGCGCAGCTTGAAGGCCCCCATCGGCTGGGCCAGTTCCAGTTTCAGCAGCATCTCTTGCCCAAGGCAGGGGATCTGCGACGGCACCAGCGGCGTGGCATCGGCGCGGCCCCGGATCACCGTCGCCGCGGCCAGCACATCGGCCAGCGTCGGGCGATCAGTCGGCATCCTTCACCGCCCGCAGGAATTGCTGCGTCCGCTCGCGCTGGGGGTTGGCAAAGAACTGCTCGGGCGGGGCCTGTTCCTCGATCTTGCCCTTGTAGAAGAAACAGATGCGGTCCGAGATATCGCGCGCAAAACCCATCTGATGGGTGACCATCAACATGGTCAGATCATGTTCGGCGACCAGCTTGCGGATGACCTCGGTCACCTCGCCGATCACCTCAGGGTCAAGCGCCGAGGTCACCTCGTCAAACAGCATGATCCGCGGCCGCATGGCCAGCGCGCGGGCAATCGCCACGCGCTGCTGCTGGCCGCCCGACAGGCGCGAAGGGTGCTGGTCCTTCTTGTCGATCATGCCGACCATCGCCAACAAGTCCTCGGCGCGCGCCCGCGCTTCGGCCTTGGACAGGCCCAACACCTGCACCGGGCCCTCCATGCAATTTTGCAGCGCGGTCATATGCGGAAACAGATTGAAATGCTGGAAACACATACCGATCGAGGCCCGCATCCGCCGCAAATGCGCCTCGTCGGCGGGCACCAGACGGCCCCCGCGCACCATGTGGGTCAGGGGCTTGCCATCGACATAAATGACGCCGCCGTTGATGGTTTCCAGCGTCATCAGCATGCGCAGGACCGTGGTCTTGCCCGAACCCGAGGGACCGATCACCGACACCATCTCGCCGCGCTGGATATCCAGGTTCAGATTGTCGAGCACGACCAGCGAGCCATAGCTCTTGGTCACATTCAGGAAGCGCACCATCGGGCGGTCGCTTTCGGGGAGTTCCAGAGGATAGGCGGAAAGGTCCATGGGTCACAGTCCCAGTTTGCTGCGCAACCGACGTTCACCCAGTCGGACCAGGCCCGCCGTCGGCAGCGACAAGGCAAGGAAAATCACGCCGACCAGCGTGTAAGGCTCGAGAAAGCGATAGGTTTCCGAGCCGATGGAATTGGCGGCCTGCATCAGTTCCGTCACCCCGATGACCGACAGCATCGGCGTGTCCTTGAAGATGCCGACCAGATAGTTGCCCATGCCGGGGATGGCATGCGGCAGGGCCTGGGGCAGGACGATGCGGAAATAGCTGTCGCGGGTCGACATGTTCAGGGCGCGGCAGGCTTCCCATTGGCCACGCGGCACGGCTTCGATCCCGGCGCGGTAAACCTCGGCCAGATAGGCCGAATAATGCAGGCCAATGGCGATCATCCCGGCGACCCAGGGCGACAGCGTGATGCCGATCTGCGGGCCGACATAGAAAATGAAGAAGATCTGCACGACCAGCGGCGTCGATCGAATGAACTCCAGCCCCTCGCGCAGCAGGGTGCGTGGCAGGCGCCAGGGGCTGCGCAGGGCCAGCGCGAAGATCAGGCCCAGCACCATGGCCAGCGCATAGCCGACACCGGCGGCGATCAGGGTGTTAAGCGCTGCGCGCAGTAGGCGCGGCAGGATTTCGAGGGTGAAGTCCCAGTTCCAGTCAAATCTCATGCGCGCCCGAGCCTCCGCGCCATGGTCCGTTCCAACCCGCGCATCGCAGGGGTGATGAGCAAGCGGGCGAGGACGTAATAGATCACCAGCGCGGCGCCAAAGGCCTCGGCCGAGCGGAAGGTCGTGCCATTGATCTGCTTGGCCACAAACATCAGATCCGGCACGGCGATCAGGGCGACAAGGGCGGTGCCCTTCAAAAGCTCGATCAGCAGGTTGCCCCAGGGCGGCAACATCAGCACCAGCGCCTGCGGCAGGATGATGCGCCGCATGCGCCTGGCGGGCGACATCGACAGGGCATACCCTGCTTCCCACTGGCCGCGCGGCACGGCGGTGATGGCGCCGCGGACGATTTCGGCCCCATAGGCGCCGACGTTCAGGCCGACCGACAAGAACCCGGCCTCGAACTTTGGCAGGCTGAGGCCGAACAGCGGCAGGACGAAGAAGATCCAGTAAAGCTGCACCAACAGCGAGGTGCCGCGGAAAAGCTCGATGTAAAGGGTGGCGAGGGTGCGCAGCGGCCAGACCGGCGACAGCCGGCCAAGACCCGCGACAAGCGCTGCGCTGCAGGCAACCAGAGCGGCAAGGACGAACTGGGCGCAGGTAACCAGCGCGCCGTCAAGCAGCCTTGGGCCATAGGTTTGCAGGAACTCCCACATCGCCAGTCCACCCTTTGGTGTGCGGAAAGGAAAGGGGCCGGACGCGCCGGCCCCCGTTGCGCGGCCCTCAGCGGTTCGCGCAGACCCATTCGGTGGTGGTGTCGCCGGGCAACATCGCGTCGGAGTAGCCGTATTCGGCAACGACGGCCATCATCTCGGGCGAGCCCAGATAGTCGCGCAGCGCCGCATTGAAGCGGTCGAGGAAGTCCTGGTCATCCTTGCGAAAGCCGATGCCGGCCCAGTTGAACGAGTCTTCCGGCATGGCCGAGGAATCGGCGATCTCGACCGCACCGCCGGAGCTGTCGGCGAGTTGCTGCATCGTCGGAAAGGTGCCGGTCCCGGCATTCGCGCGGCCTGCCGTGACGGCGGCGAGGATTTCGGTGGGGCCCGGCACGATCATGATCTGGGCTTCGGCCACGCCTGCAGCCCGGGCCGCGGCGATGTTGGAATATCCCGCCCCTGTCGCAAGGGTCGCACCGCTGGCGCTAACGTCTTCATAGGTCTGGATGCCCATCGGGTTGCCCGGCGCCACGATGAACCCGTCGCCGATTCTGGCGATCGGCTCGGAGAAGGCAATGTTCTCGCAGCGCGCGGCGAGGATGTTCATCCCGCCGGTGATGATGTCGAACCGGTCGGCATTCAGGCCGGGGATCAACCCGCCCCATTCGGTTTCGACCGGCTCGATGTTGGTCAGGCCCATCTCGGCCAGAACGCCGATCACCGCAGCATTCACAAAGCCCCGGGGGGTGCCGTCGTCGCCCGGATAGGCGAAGGGGATTTCATTGGCAAAGCCGATGCGGATGGTCTCGCCCGCCGCGATGCGGTCTTCCAGCGTCCCTGCCAGAGCCGCCAGCGTCGAAACGCCAAGGAAAAGACCGGCCAGCGCCGTCGTCCTCAGGGTGCACGTCTTCATGTCAGAACCTCCTGTTGGGGTGGTGGGGTGGATAAGGGGTCTTTTTGCCTGTTGTGCACAACTCGGTAAAATGCACGGCTGTGTCAACCTTTTTTTCGGCCAATACCGCCAATATCCATGGATTCCTCTTGCGAGAAGCATGAAGCTTGCTCTAATCATGTGCACAACAAGACCCCAAGGAGATGTCATGGCCTTGCAAGATGCCCCCTTCAGCCAAGCAGAATATGACCGCCGAATCGCCCTGACCCGCGCCGCCATGGCAAAGGTGGGTCTGGACGCGATCTTTGTGACCGACCCCTCGAACCAGGCCTGGTTGACCGGCTATGACGGCTGGTCGTTCTATGTCCATCAAGGCGTGATCCTGACGATGACGGGCGAGCCGCACTGGTGGGGCCGCCATATGGACAGCCTCGGTGCACTGCGGACCTGCTGGATCGCGCCCGGATCGATCCATGGTTACGCCGACAGCTATGTGCAATCGACCGTGCGCCACCCGATGCAGGATCTGGCGCGCATCCTGCGCGAGATGGGGCTGGAGACCGCGCGAATCGGGGTGGAGCTGGAGAACTATTATTATTCGGCCAAGGCCCATGCGGTTCTGGGCGCGGAACTGCCGAACGCCCGCCTGATCGATGCCACGGCGCTGGTGAACTGGCAGCGGCTGGTGAAATCGGCCGAAGAGATCGTCTTCATCCGCAAGGCCGCCGCGATTTCGGAAAAGATCGTGCGGACGGCGATCGACCTGTCGCGCCCCGGTCTGCGCAAGAACGAGCTCGTGGCCGAGATCACCCGCGCCGGGCTGATCGGCGTGGGCGAGGATTGGGGCGATTACCCCGCCATCGTGCCGCTGACGCCCTCGGGCATGGATGCCACCGCCGCGCATCTGACCTGGAACGGCGCACCGATGAGGGCGGGCGAGGCGACGTTCTTTGAACTGTCGGGCTGCTATCGCCGCTATCACGCGCCGCTGTGCCGGACGGTCTATCTGGGCCAGCCCCCGGCCGAGATGCGCCGCGCCGAAGAGGCGCAGATCGAGGGGATCGACGCCGGTCTCGCCGCCGCCCGCGCCGGCAACCAGACGCGCGATATTGCCAATGCCTTCATGGCAGTGCTGAAAAAGCACGGGATTCACCGCGAGGGGCGGATGGGCTATCCCGTCGGCCTGTCGTATCCGCCCGATTGGGGCGAACGCACCGCCTCGATCCGCGCCGAGGATGAGACGGTTCTGCAGCCCGGCATGGTGTTCCATTTCATGCCCGCGCTGTGGATGGACAGCTGGGGTCTGGAGACCACCGAAACCATCCTGATCGGCGACTCCGGTCGGGCGCAGGCGCTGTGTTCGGTGGAGCGCAAGCTCTTCGTCAAGGAGTAACCCTGTTGGACCACCTGACCCGCACCCGCGAGATTCTGGGACAGCTGATTGCCTATCCCACGGTTTCGGCCGACAGCAATCTCGCCCTGATCGAGCATCTGGCCAGCCTGCTGGACGATGCCGGGGCGCGGGTCGAGGTGTTCCGCGATGCCAGAGGTGGCAAGGCCAATCTCTTTGCCACTCTTGGCCCCGACATCGACGGCGGCATCCTTCTGTCAGGCCATTCCGACGTGGTGCCGGTGGCCGATCAGGCCTGGACCACCGACCCTTGGGAAATGGTTGAACGCGACGGGCGGCTCTATGGGCGCGGCACCTGCGACATGAAGGGCTTCATCGCCGCCGCCGTGGCGCTGGCGCCGCTGTATGCGCAAAAGGCCACGGCCCGGCCGATCCATTTCGCCTTTACCCATGACGAGGAAATCGGCTGTCTGGGCGCGCAGGCCCTTGCACCGCTTTTGCAGGCGCGCGGGGTGAAACCGCGCGTCGCCATCATCGGCGAACCGACGTTGATGCGCGTGATCGAGGGGCACAAGGGCTGCTACGAGTATTCCGTGCATTTCACCGGGCTCGAGGGTCATGGTTCAGCGCCCGAACGCGGGGTGAATGCGGTGGAATACGCGGTGCGCTATGTCGCGCGGCTGCTGGAGTTGCGCGAGGTTCTCAAGGCCCGCGCCCCGGCCGACAGCCGGTTCGAGCCGCCCTGGACCACGATCAACACTGGCGCGCTGATCGGCGGCGTGGCGCATAACGTCATCGCCGGAAAGGCGCGGATCGATTGGGAAATGCGCCCGGTCCAGCCCGGCGACGCCGATCTGGTCAAGGCCGATCTGCACCATCTGTGCACCCATCACCTGTTGCCGCAGATGCGCGCGGTGTCGCCCATGGCGGATATCATCACCGAAGTCATCGGTGAGGTGGACGGGCTGATCCCGACCAGCGAGAACGAGGCGCGCGAGATTGCGCTGGCGCTGACCGGGGGCAATGGGGCGGGGCTGGTGCCCTTTGGCACCGAGGCCGGCATCTTTCAGGCCATGGGCATGCAGGCCGTGATCTGCGGTCCCGGCTCGATCGAACAGGCGCACAAACCCGATGAGTTCATCGCGCTGGACCAACTTGCCGAAGGGATAGGCTTCCTTGAACGCCTGTCAGACCGGCTGCAGGTCGCGCCATGACCGCGTTCTGGAAGGCCGCCCCTTTTGTCTTTCTGATCCTGTGGTCCGGTGGCTATGGCTTTGCCAAGCTGGGGCTGGAGCATGCCGAGCCGATGACGCTGCTGGCGCTGCGCTATGGGTTGGCGGTGGTGGTGCTGGTGCCGCTTGCGCTGGTGCTGCGTCCAAAGTGGCCGGTGGGCGCCCGTCATTGGGCGGCTGTGGCCGTGACGGGGTTCCTCATTCAGGGCGTTTACTTTGGTCTGGCCTATCTGGCCATGAAGCAGGGAATGAATGCCGGGACCACCGCCATCATCATGGCGTTGCAACCGGCCCTTGTCGCCGCAGCCACGCCGCTGATCGGCGGCACGCGGGGCGGGATTGGTCTTTGGGCGGGATTGGGAATCGGCTTCTGCGGCGTCCTGCTGGCGGTCTGGTCCGAGGGTTCACTAGGCCCCAGCCCGGTTGGCGCAGCACTTCTGGCCTTTGGGGCCTTGGCCGGGATCAGTGGCGCGACGCTGTTCGAAAAGGCCCAGGGCCGCAAGACCGACCCGGTGGCCGGAGGGCTGGTGCAATATGCCGTGGGCTTCGTCCTGGTCGCCCCGGTGGCGATGGCGACCGAAACCCTCGTCATCGACTGGCAGCCGGGCCTGATCGTTGCCTTGGTCTGGCTGGTGCTGGGCAATTCGCTGATCTCGATTTCCCTCTATATCGCCATGATCGCGCGCGGTGACGCCACGCGGATCTCGGCACTGATGTATCTGGTCCCGCCGTTGGCGATGGCCGTCGCCTGGGCCCTCCTGGGCGAACCGCTGCGTCCCCTCGCGCTCGCGGGGTTGGCCTTGTCTGCTGTCGGCGTCTATATCGTGACACGGCAGACAAAGTGAGGGGCCATGAACGTTCAACCCGAAGTCCAACTCACGGCACGCGACCGCTTTGACAGGATGCATACGATCCTGCGCAATCGCATCTGTGTTCTGGACTATCCCCCGGGGACCAGGCTTTCCGAAGAAGATCTGGCAGCCGAGTTCGGGACCAGCCGCACGCCGCTGCGCCGGGTGCTTGTCCGGCTGGAAAGCGAAGGCCTTTTGCAGTCGGTTCACGGCGTCGGAACCTTTGTCACCGATGTCGAGATCGAAGCCC
The DNA here is from genome assembly GCA_937907485.1 of uncultured Paracoccaceae bacterium. Classification (GTDB taxonomy): domain Bacteria; phylum Pseudomonadota; class Alphaproteobacteria; order Rhodobacterales; family Rhodobacteraceae; genus Pararhodobacter. The sequence continues at coordinate 14,115 of CALESR010000136.1, forward strand.
TGGAGCAAACCTTCCAACTGCGCATGGAACTGGCCGAGCTTTTGGGAGTCCTTGGCCCGAACCCGCCCGACCCGGCCCTGTGGGCGCGTTTGCAACTGCTGTCGGCCGAAGTGCGCGCCCTGGCCGATGCACCCGACGCCCGGCGTTTCGGCGAGCTGAACATGGAGTTCTTCCACGAGTTTCATGGAATCACCTCGAACCTGCCTCTCCGCGAGATCTGCGAGCGTCTCTTCCTTCAGACCTCCCGAATCTGGCTTAAATCCATGGCGGCCGCGCGAATAGACGTGGCTGCCGAGGTGCGGATCTTTGCCGACGAGATCGACGAAGTGCTTCGCGCCCTGGCCATCGGAGACGTCCGCTCGGCCGCACTGATCCACCGTACCCATATCTCCATGAGTTACACGAGGATGCGCATCGCGTCACGCAGCCTGTGACGGGTTGGTAATCCCCCCGTTCTTGAGCTACTCCCCAACTCTTGGGCAGTTTCCGGGGTGATTTAAGCTACTGCCTGGACCTGCTGATCGGTTTCAATTGCGTTGAAGTAGACCACGGCGGGCGGTTGACCGCCATGGGCGGCATGGGGCCGCTGGTGGTTGTAGAAGGTGATCCAGCGTCCGACGCCAGCCCGGGCCTGTGCCCCAGTTTCCCAGGCGTGCAGATAGACGCATTCGTATTTGAGGGACCGCCAGAGGCGCTCGATGAAGATGTTGTCCAGATACCTGGCTTTACCGTCCATCGAGATCTTGGTCTTTGCTCGCTTCAAGCGGTCGGTCCAGTCGAAGGAAGTGAACTGACTGCCTTGGTCGGTGTTCATGACCTCGGGTGGTCCAAACCGATGGATCGCATCGTTCAGCGCCTCAACGCAGAACTCGGCCTCCAGCGTATTCGATATCCGCCAGGCCAGCACCTTGCGGGTGAACCAGTCCA